>NZVX01000091.1 GCA_002698265.1 Chloroflexota bacterium
ATCGTTGAGGCCGGTATGGCGGGCTTCGACGATTCTAAACGCATGGACCTGATGGCGGCGCATCCCATCGGCGAGCCGCGGTGGAACGACTGCCACATCCCCCAAGAGAACCTGATCGGGGATCGGGGACGAGGTTTGCGACTGGCCCTGGGAACTCTGGACACGTTCCGCACAACTGTGGCGGCGGCGGCCATCGGCATGGGCCAGGCGGCCTACGAGGCGTCGTTGTCTTACGCCAAGAATCGTGAGATGTTCGGCCAGAACCTCTCTGATTTTCAGGCCACTCAGTTTAAGCTGGCTGACATGGCGGTGTCGCTAGACGCGGCGCGCCTGCTGGCCCACCGGGCGGCGTGGCTCAAGGACTCGGGTCAGGAGTCGATCATCAAAGAGGCGTCCTTCGCCAAGCTGTTCGGCACCGAGGCCGCCACTCGCATCATTAACGAAGCGGTGCAGATCCACGGCGGGGCCGGGTTGGAGAAGGGCAACCGGGTGGAACGACTGTACCGCGAGGTACGCGCGCTGACCATCTATGAGGGCACGTCAGAGATACAGCGTCAGACTATAGCCCGGCAGTTGCTGCGCGAATAGAACGGAACAGTAGACATGTCGTTCGTTAAAAAGAAACCGGGATGCAGTTGTCTTGGGTTTCCGGGATCGGGTGTTTGGCTCTTCTTTGCGCTGATGTGCTTCTTCACTGAACCGGACGCCATTCCGATCGGCAAATGGGAGTTCGTCTGGCGCTTTCTGGCTGGGCTGATCAACTTTGCCTTCTGAGGGGAGTCGTTGCCACCGCAGCAGGCTGACGGGCATCGAAGATGATGAGCTTGAGTGTGAAGCAGGCGCTACCAAGGGAGGAGTGATATGTTGGATGACCCCGACGTAGCATCAGCATTGGCCGGACTCGAAGAGCGCCAGGTAATCTCTAGGATCTGGAGCGGAGACCACACCGTTTGGAAGCCAGACCCCACGGAGATAGCGGACCGTCTGGGATGGCTGACGGTCACCGACTTCATGCGCGATAAAGCTCCGATGCTGGAGGCATTTGCCCAAGAGGTCTGGGACGCGGGGTACAAGCATCTCGTCCTGCTGGGAATGGGCGGCAGCAGCCTGGGTCCGGAAGTGTTACGCCACACCTTCAGCGGCGCTTCGGGTTACCCCGTTCTGATCGTGCTGGACTCGACGGTCCCCGCCTGGGTGCAGTCGGTTGCCGAGGCCATCGACCCAGCGCAGACACTTTTCCTCGTTTCGTCCAAATCAGGCTCAACCACCGAACCCAACATGTTCTACGCCTACTTCCGCAGCTTGGTGGAACAGGCAGTGGGGCCAGAGGCGGCAGGGCGGCACTTCATCGCCGTAACCGACCCCGGCTCGTCATTGGCCAAGTTGGGCGAAGAGCAGGGGTTCCGGCGGGTTTTCTTGAACCTTACCGATCTTGGCGGTCGTTATTCGGTGCTGTCCTACTTCGGGCTCGTGCCGGCTGCGGTCTTTGGGCTCGATGTGGTGAAACTTATTGACCAGGCCGACCAGATGCGGGGAAAGACTCAACCGGGCGTAGCGGCCCACGATAACCCAGGCGCTTGGTTGGGAGCGGTGATGGGCGCCCTGTCCCAAAAAGGACGGGACAAACTTATCCTGGTCACATCACCCGCCATCAGCAGCTTCGGTCTATGGGTGGAGCAGCTCATCGCTGAAAGCACTGGCAAGGAAGGGCTCGGGATCATCCCGGTGGCTGGGGAGCCAATGCTGTCACCTAAGCATTACGGGGATGACCGGCTCTTCGTGTACTTGAGACTGGAAGGCGACGATAACGCTGAGAACGACGAAGCCATCAACGAGATAGAAGTATCGGGGCAGCCGGTGGTGCGTCTTGAGCTGCGGGATATCTACGATGTTGGCGCCGAATTTTTCCGGTGGGAGATGGCCACGGCAGTTGCGGGGTCCATACTTGGGATAAACCCCTTCGATCAGCCCAACGTGCAGGCGGCCAAGGACATGACCGAAAGCGTGCTGGGCCAGTTCGAAAGCTCGGGGAAACTCCCGGCCATGGAAGACTCGGCCTCCATAAGCAAGTTGCTGGAGATGGCCGTTCCGGGTGACTACTTGGTGATCATGGCCTATGTCTTGCAAACGCCAGAAGTCGATTTGGCGTTGGATGCCCTGCGCCGCCGGGTGACGGAGCGGTACGGCATCGCAACGACGATGGGGTACGGGCCCCGGTTCCTGCACTCGACCGGCCAACTCCACAAAGGCGGCCCGAAATCGGGTCTGTTTCTCCAAATCACCGCGGAACACACTCAAGACCTGGATATCCCGGGTGCCCAATTCACCTTTGGTGTGCTGGCCGACTCTCAGGCGCTGGGGGATCTGCAAGCCTTGCGAGCCTCCGGACGCCGGTCTGTGCGCGTAGACGTCGGCTCCAACCTGGACCAAGGCATATGCAAGATGGCCGAGGACGTGGCATCAATGTAGGGGCACGGCATTACCGTGCCCCTACGCATTTTGGGCGTTCAGGTGAGACCTGGTGAAGTCTACTCGACGTCGATGAAGATAGTGGCGCTGTCAGTGGACGATATTCGTTGCCCGACGACGGCCTGGTACTCCGGGGAGTTGTACCATTTCCGGGCTTGTTTGCTACTCTAGAACTCAAACAGAATCACGCTTAGGGGCCCAACCGCCGTCGCCTGATTCGACGCCAGCGCTAACCCAGACCATCTTTCCGCCGTATTGCTCGATCGTCGGCATAGCAACCCCTTGATATGCTCCGAAAGCGGCTTCGTCTTTAACTCCGTTATACGACTCCCAAGAAATAACCTGGCATTGCTCTTTCCTTGCTTTCTAAGTGTGATTTGTGAGGATCCTACGCTGAGCTTGGATGCAGCTTACACCTCTAAGGGTGTGTCTTCCAGGTTGGCCCACTCTCCCATGGAACCGTCATAGTTCTTGGTGTTGGTGTAGCCGATCAATTGCATGACGAACAGACTGTTCGCCGCTCTGATTCCGCCCTGTCAATAAGTGTAGACATTCTTGTCGGGAGTGATACCGTGCTCTGTCAGTATGCGGCGAATCTCACCCGCCGGTTTGAACTCGTTGGTGGCTGAGTCCAGCAGGTTGAACCACTCCAGATGCACTGCTCCGGGAACGTGCCCGGCACGTTTGTTGCCCCGGCTGTTGCTGCCGTCCCATTCGCCGTCGCTGCGCACATCCCAGATCACCGAATCGCCGACTTCACAGGCCTGCTTCAGGTCGTCGGCCGTCGCCAATTTGGAGTCGTCGCGTTTGGGAGTAAAAGTAACTGACTTTGGAGCCGCCGGCCCGAAGTCGACCTTCCCACCGCTGGCGACCCAGGCCCGCCAGCCTCCGTTCAGTATCTTGACGTTAGTGTGGCCGTAGGTGTTCAGGGACCACCAAAGCCGGGCTGCGGTCAGGCTGCGGGAGTGGTCGTAGGCGATGACCAGGGTATCGTCGCCGATGCCCAAGCCCTCGCACATGGCCTTGAACTGCCCCGGCTGCATCAGGAACAACCGGCCTGAGTCCGGGTCTTTCTCGTAGTTGTCGGGCACCAAGACCGCGCCGGGTATGTGGCCTCGCGCGTAGGCGTGGTCAACCTCACAGTCGACGATCACCACGTTGGCGTCACCTTTGTGAGCGTCAACCCAGTCGGCGTCCACCAGAAATTCGGGGTGTGCGTATCCTTCAGCTGCCATGGCTCCTCCCGCCCGGTTCGGTCTCGAAATTCGGGCTAGCAAATTGTAGGTTATGTAGTTTGGGCGGTCAATACAGGTGCAGGCCCGTGCCCAGGCGTCAATTACGAGGAGATACTTTCCTTGCCGCGATACTGTGAGGCAGCTAGAATAAGGCGACCCAATATAATTCCCAGCGGAGCATGTTGCCCGCTGCACCGGAGCCCCCACGATCCATGAAATTCGGTATGTTTGTGCTTCCTTCCTGGCCCCAGCGGGACCCATCCCACCAGGGCCGGCTTTACCACGAGATGATCGAACAGATCCAGTATGCAGAGGAGTTGGGATTCGAGTCCGTTTGGCTAGCTGAACACCACTTCACACGCTTCGGAATCGTTCCCTCGGCCCTGCCGCTGGCCACCTACGTGGCCGGTCAGACCAAGAATATCCGCATCGGGACCGGCGTGAGCGTGCTCAATTTCCACGATCCCGTCTTCATGGCCGAAGAAACGGCGATGATGGACCTGCTGAGCGACGGGCGTCTGGACTTTGGCATCGGCCGCGGCCAGGTGGTCTACGAGTACGCCAATTTCAAGGTGGACTATGAGACCAGGACCCAGCGCTTCAACGAGATTGTTGACATCATATTGGGCCTCTGGAGCACCCCAGGATTCACCTATCACGGCGACCACTATCAGGTGGACGACTTGACCATCGCGCCCACTCCAGTCCAGAGACCCCACCCGCCCATGTACCTGGCGGTCTCGAGGACGCCCGGCACCATAGACGATGCCGTATCCCGGGGCCTGCCCATGCTCACCAGCGCCAACACCCCCGACGAAGACGTGCTCGGCCTGCGGGACCTATACGCCGCCAGATGCGCTGAGGCCGGCGTAGAGCCCCAGTGGGCAGACATGCCCTTCTTCCGGGTTACCTACGTTGCGGAAGACCAGAAAACGGCGGAGAAAGACCCCCAAGAGGCCATGGACTGGGTAGCCGACCTCAACGGATACCGCCGCACCCTTGAGGGAGGCAGCGAGATTTACGCCGACCTCGACCACTGGGTAAGAACCAGGCCCGAAGACCCGCCCAGCTATGAGTCGCGGTTGAAATCCACGGCTTATTTCGGCACACCCGACCGGGTGGTTGAGGGAATCGAAAACCTGCGCGACCAACACAACGTCCAGTACTATACGGCCCACTTCTCTTATGGCAGCATGGAGCACGAGAAAGTCATGCACTCGATGAAATTGTTTGCTGACGAGGTAATGCCGAAGTTTCGGTAGCCGACAGCTGAGGAGCTAACCATGGTCCAGCAAGGACAGATCGACCATCTTCTTCAGGAGACCGGCCAGATCATGCCGCCTCCTTCTTTGGTAGAACAGGCATATCTCCAGGACTATGACGCGGCCTATAAAGATTCGGTGGAGAATCCGGATTCCTTCTGGGAAGAGGTGGCCAAGGAACTGGACTGGTTCAAGCCATGGGATTCGGTCTTTGAATGGACCTACCCCACGTTTAAGTGGTTCCTAGGCGCCAAGTGCAACATCACCTACAACGCTCTGGACCGGCACCTGACCAACGGCAACAAGAACAAGGCAGCCTTCATCTTCCTAGGCGAGGACGGTTCGGAACGCGTCTTCACCTACGGCCGCTTGGCCCAGATGGTCAACCGGTTCGCTAACGGCCTGAAATCCCTGGGCGTGAAGAAGGGCGACCGGGTGGTCGTATACATGCCCCTTTCGCCGGAAGGAGCTATCGCCATGCTGGCCTGCGCCCGCATTGGCGCCGTGCACAGTGTGGTCTACGCCGGCTTCAGCGTGGGTTCGCTGCGGGGAAGGATCACGGACGCCCAGGCCAAGGTGGTGATCACCGCCGACGTTGGCTACCGGCGCGGCAACGAGGTCGACCTGAAGGGTATCACCGACGAGACCGTCAAAGACCTGGACCTGGTGGAACACGTGGTTGTCTGGAGCCGAAAGGGCGCTCCCGAGAACCCGGGTCCCAAGGACGTGGATTTCGACCAACTGATGGCTGAGAGCAGCATCCACTGCCCGGCCGAGGAGATGGACTCAGAGGACCCGCTGTACATCCTCTACACCAGCGGCACCACCGGCGCACCCAAGGGCGTCCTCCACGTCCACGGCGGCTACATGGTGGGCACCTACTACCACTTCAAGACCTTCTGGGACGTCAAAGACGACGACGTCTTCTGGTGCACCTCAGACATCGGCTGGGTCGTGGGGCACAGTTACATTGTCTATGCGCCGTTGGTAGCAGGGGCCACCACGGTGTTCCGCGAGGGGGCCATCGACCATCCCAACCCCGGCGTGTTCTACGAGATCATTGAGAAGTACGGCGTGAACGTTATGTTCACCGCGCCCACGCTGCTACGCATGCTGATGCGCTACGGTGAGGAATACGCACTGAAGTATGACNTGACGTCGCTTCGGTTCCTTACCTGCGCCGGGGAACCACTGAACCCCGAGGCCCTGAAGTGGACCTACGAGTTCATCTGTGGCAACGGGAAGTGGGGTCACATCGTGGACAACTGGTGGCAGACCGAGACTGGCGGCCCCTGCCTGGGCACCTCGGCCACCATGCCGGTAAAACCGGGACGGGTTGGCCGGGCGCTGCCTGGGGCCGAGCTAGATATCGTGGACCGTGAGGGGCAGCCGATTACCGAGCCGGATGTGGGCGGACTGTTGGTGATCACGAAGCCCTTCCCCCACTTCTACCGAACGGTATACGGCGACCCGGAACGCCAGGCCAAGGACTGGAACACCATCCCCGGTGTCTACCTAACCGGAGACGTGGCCCTGCGGGATGCCGAAGGCTACTACATGGTTGTGGGACGGGCCGACGATGTGTTGAACGTGGCCGGCCACCGCATCGGCTCGGCTGAGGTCGAGAGCGCCTTGGTCTCCCACGCCGCGGTGGCAGAGGCGGCGGTCATCGGCAAGCCCGACGAACTGCGCGGCGAGGTCATCAAGGCCTTCGTGACCCTGCGCATGGGCCAGGAACCCTCGGATGAGACGGCAGCGGCCCTGAAACTCCACGTACGCGAAGAACTGGGCCCCATAGCGGTCCCCGCCGAAATTGACTTCATGCCCACCCTCCCCAAGACCCGCTCCGGCAAGATCATGCGCCGCCTACTAAAAGCCAACGAGCTGGGGATAGACCCCGGGGATATCACGACTCTCGAAGAGTAGGGGGATTTCGGGTGAAGATCAGTTTCTGTCTCTCCCTTTCGTAAAGGGGGACTAAGGAGGATTTTGTCTCACCCCCAAATGGTAAACTGGCTCTACCCCTTGCCCCCGCCCACCAGCCGGGCTAGGACCTAAAAACAGCAGCGCGGTCGGCGCTGCTCTGCATATAGGTGGACCCCATGATGCACCGCGTCGTGCCGGAAAAGCCGGTAGACAAGAGAAACTCCCTGGGCCTCCCTCCTGCGTCCAGTCCCATGTTAGGCCGGACGGTGCGGCTCTTCCGTCCCTACCGTTTCCAGGTGATTGCGGTAGCGGTGCTGATACTCCTTACCGCCAGCATCGGCGTGATCAATCCGCTGCTCATCAGGACCGTGTTCGACGACGGCCTATTTCCGGCGTCGGGCGGCCCGGACATGCATCTCCTTTGGACCTTGGCGGCAATCATGTCCTCCATCGCCATCGCCAACGGCCTGATGGGAGTGCTCCAGACCTACATGACCAACCACGTGGGCCAGAGCGTGATGCGCGACCTGCGGGACGCGGTCTACGCCCACCTTCAGGGCATGTCCCTGGGGTTCTTCACCAGCACCCGCACCGGAGAGATCCAGTCCCGCATCTCCAATGACGTTGGCGGGATCCAGTCGGTGGTCACCAGCACGCTGACCGACACACTGTCCAACACCGTCATCTTCCTGAGCACCCTGGTCGCCATGTTGATCCTGTCCTGGCAACTGACCATCGTGGCGGTGGCGACGGTGCCCTTCTTCTTCGCGTTGACCAGCTTCGTCGGCAAGAAACGGCGGGCGGTCACGTCCGAAGCCCAACGATCCATGGCCGAGGTCACGGCCATCACCCAGGAAACGCTGTCGGTGTCAGGTATCATGCTGGCCAAGTTGTTCGGGCGGCAGTCCCAGGAGATGGCCAATTTCCACCGTCACAACCAGGAGCAGTCCGACCTAGCGGTGCGGCAGCAGATGATAGGCCATTCATTCTTCGCCGTTGTGATGACTTTTTTGTCCATCTCGCCGGCGTTCATCTACCTGCTGGCGGGCTATCTGATGTCGGGCAGCGGTCCGTCTTTGGTCTCGGCCGGGACCATCATCGCCTTCACCACCTTGCAGAGCCGTTTGTACTTCCCCGTTGGGAGGTTGCTGCAGGTGTCAGTAGAGTTGCAGTCGTCGATGGCCTTATTCGAGCGCATCTACGGCTACCTCGACCTGAAGCAAGATATCCAAGATGCCCCGGACGCGGATCCGTTGGACCTAACTAGGGTTTCCGGCGGGATCAAGTTTGACTCGGTGCGGGTCAACTACTCCCGGTCGTACGGTGAACCCGAACCTGAAGAAGGCACGCAGGCAGCGGAAGAAGAGTCCCGGATGTGGGCCCTGGACGGGGTGAGCCTGGATATACCGCCAGGCCAACTGGCCGCGTTCGTCGGCCCCAGCGGAGCGGGAAAGACAACTCTAGCCTATTTGGTCCCACGGCTCTACGACGTGACCGAGGGCTCGGTGTCCATCGACGGCACGGACGTAAGGAATATTAGGCAGGTGGACCTGGCTGCGGTCATCGGCTTCGTTACTCAAGACAGTTACCTATTCCACGACACAATGGAGAAGAACCTGCTTTATGCCCGGCCCGAGGCCACTAGGGACGAGATGATCGCCGCGGCCAAGGCAGCCTTCATCCACGACCGGATCTCGGAGATGCCCGAGGGATACGACACCGTGGTGGGAGAACGGGGATTCAGGCTGTCGGGCGGCGAGAGACAGCGGCTGTCCATCGCCAGGGTGATCCTGCACCAGCCCCGGGTGCTGATTCTGGACGAGGCTACATCGGCGTTGGATACGGCCAGTGAGCGTTACGTCCAGGCGGCGTTAGAACCGCTGATGCGTGACCGCACCACCATGGTCATCGCCCACCGGTTGTCGACCATCATCGCGGCCGATGTGATCTACGTGGTGGACCGAGGCCGGATCGTGGAGCATGGCCCTCACAACGAGCTGCTGGCCCAGGGCGGTCTGTACGCCAACCTCTACCGGGGGCAGTACGGCGGAGGGCGCATCGAGGCCTACTGCGAAGACGGCGTGATCTTCAGTGACGGCAGTATCGGCACCGCCGAGCGGCCCGAGCCGGCGCTGGCGGGCAGCGGCCAAGACGCCCCCAGGCGCACCGGGCGCGATGACGAGCGGTTGCCTTGGGAGGAGTAGGACTCGGGTGGTCCTTACGCTGAAGGTTGGCTGCGGCGCGTCCATGGTTCGACGGGCTCACCACGAACGGATGGCTTGTTAATTGAGGATTTGAAAGTCTAAGACGCATCAGCCCCGTTCGTCCTGAGCCCGTCGAAGGGCCTCTTCTCATAGGTGATGGTCAATCATGGAGCGTTGTTTCGGCTACCGCGCCGCGTAGTTCTTCTCTATGGTCAGGCGGGCTTCTTCGGGGGAGATGTTGTTGGCTACGGCGCAGGGGCTGGTCTCTTCCATGATGGCGTCGATGTCACCCGAGAGCACGTGTTTCTTGTGCAGGTCTTCGTGCTCGATGCCCAGGGCCCGGCCCACCAAGGTCAGGTAGTGCTCCACCTTCACCGGATAGTCAGCCTCATAGCGGCACATGTGGCGCTGGCAGCCGTGGTAAAGGGTGGCGAAGGTATCGGCGCCCTGCTCGATGGCTTTCTCAACGAACCCAATCGCCATGCCTTCCCACGCCTCGTCTCCCATCTTCTCTCGCACCGCGGGGGTGCAATGGCGGCCGAAGCGGGCGTCGGTGCCTACGTCGATCAGAGTTACGCCTGGTAGCTTGGATAGAAGAAAATGGGCGCTTCTGGCTTCGGCATCCGATTGATCCCGGCCTGTGTGGTAATGCATGGCCACGGTGGTCTCCCGCTGGGGCTTGAAGTCCAGTTCATCGATATGGTCCACTAGGAATTCGGCGACGTGGTTGAAGTCGAAGCTCTTGCCCCGCATGTCCATGATGTCGTCATAGAAGTAGATGCAAGACGGGCACCACATGACCACCTGTTTCGGGTCGAACTTCTGGAAGTTGGCGGCGGTGGTGGCTGCTACCGAGCGGGCCGCATCCTCGTCGCCCCGTTGGTAGTGCTGGATGCCGCAGCAATATGTCTTTCCGCCGACCGCCGCGTAGCTCACTCCCATCAGTTTGAAGATGTCGGTGACCGTCTGGATCATGTGGGTAGTGCGGAGGACGTTGCAGCCTAGGTAGAGAACGACGTCCGACTGCTTTACGTTGTCGGGGGGCGTGGACAGGAGCCATTCGCGGTCTTCGGGTTTGGTCTGCAACGCATGGACCACGTCGATGTCCCGGTAGTATTTCGAGTAGAAACTCCGGTCTTTCCTTTCCTGAGCCATGATTCCCTCCTGGTTTCCCTAGTAGCCTACGGCGCAGCCGTCTTTTCTGGGTTCTGAGCCGCCTCGCAGGACCCCGGTGTCCGGGTCGCGCTGGATGATCTGCGCCCCGCCGATGGACACCCTGTTGTAACCGGTGATCTGACCTACGTTGTGGCCCCGTGACTGGAGGTCTCGGGCTATCGACGAGTCCAATCCCTCTTCCAAAAGGACATTGTTGTTGCCCACCATGAACCGCAGAGCATTGATGGCCTGCTGCGGGTCCATGTCGTGGTCCACCATGTTGCTAATCAACTGCAGGTGACCCTGGGGCTGCATGAACGCCCCCATCATACCGTAAGACAGGTGCAGCTCGTCGCCAATGGTGGCCATACCGGGAATGATGGTGTTGTACGGCCGTTTGTGGGGGGCCAGATGATTGGCGTGGTTGGGATCCAGGGAGAAAAGCGAGGCCCGGTTGTGGAGGACGATGCCGGTGCCGGGAACAACCATCCCAGACCCGAAGTTGGAGAATACGCTGTTGATGAAGGAACAGGCGTTGCCCTGGCCGTCGACCACGCTGATGTAGACTGTGTCGGAGCCGTTCAGTATCTGGCCGTAGGGCACGGTGGCCATCGCCGTCTTGGAGTTCATCAGAGCCCGGCGGGTGGCGGCGAATTCTTTTGACGTAAGTTCGCTTATGGGCACGTTTGATTTGCGCGGGTCAGCAACGTATTGGAAGGCGTCGGCAAACCCCAACCGCATGGACTCGATCAAGTGGTGGTAGGCGTCCGGCGACTGGGCGCCCATGCCCCTGATGTCGAACCCCTCGGCTATGTTCAAAGCCCCCAGGGCCGCGATGCCCTGTCCGTTGGGCGGGCACTCCCAGCAGGTGACGCCTCGGTAGTCGGTCGAGATCGGATCGTCCCAATCGGATGTGTGAGTGGCCATATCTTCCACGCTGAGCCAACCGCCGTGCTCCTGAACGAAAGCCGAAGTCTTCTCGGCGATGGGCCCCGTGTAGAATGCCTCGGAACCGCCTTCAGCGATGGCCCTAAGGGTGGCGGCCAACGTCGGCAGCTTCACAAAATCGCCTTGAGAAGGGGTGCCGCCGTTGGGTAGCATCTCGGTGCCGGACGGGAAGGCTGATAATTTGCCCAGTTGTTGCTGCCACTGGAAAGAGATGATGTCTGAGACGGGAAAGCCATTCTCGGCATAGTCTATGGCCGGGCCCAGCAACTTGCTAAGAGGCATGGTGCCGCAGGAATCCAACAGAGTTTCCCATCCGTGGACCGTGCCTGGCGTGGCTACTGAGTACACCCCTGTGTCCGGCATGGCGCGGAGGCCCTTTTCGGTGAGTTCTTCGATGTTGGAGGCGGCGGGAGCGCTGCCGCTGCCGTTCAGGGCACGTACACTCCTTTCCTTGTTGTCCCACACCAGAGCAAACATGTCCCCGCCCACTCCGGTGGACATTGGCTCCACTACGTTCAGTGCGGCGGCCGCGGCGATGGCGGCGTCAACAGCGTTGCCTCCCTCCATCAGGATGCGCAGGCCGGTTGTGGCCGCTAGAGGTTGACTGGTGGCGACCATGCCGTTGGTGGCCAAGATGCTGGACCGCCTTGAGTCGAAAAACATGCCTTCTGTTGTCTCCGTTGGCGCCTGGCGAAAGGCTGATCACGTATGAACAGGGATGTTCAAGGATTGTACCATAGGCACGGTCCGTGCCTGTGCACAAGGCCTGTGTTAATATAGCCTCGGCCCGGATTTCGGGCATGAATGACCCATCTCCGTGTACGTCTCGAATCATGCTAACAGCGAGACTGAAACGGTGAAACCTTGACTCCCTCAGGAGGATTACTTATGGCAGCAGAAGTAGGACAGAAAGCTCCGGATTTCGAATTATTCGACGCCAATAAACAGCCCACGAAACTAAGCGATTCCAAGGGTAAAAACGTTGTGTTGGCCTTTTATCCGGGAGCGTTTACCGGGGTGTGCACGACTGAGATGTGCACTTTCCGTGACCGATTCGACTCCTTCAATTCCATGAATGCCCAGGTCTTCGGCATCAGCGTGGATGTGTTTTTCTCTCAGAAAGTGTTTTCCGACACGAACAACCTGAACTTTCCCCTGCTCAGCGACTACACCCGCGAGACCGTCAACGCCTACGGCACCGCCCTGCCCAATTTTGCGGGGATGGAAGGCTACACCGCATCGCAACGCGCCGTGTTCGTCATCGACAAAGAGGGCGTGATCAGGTTCAAGTGGGTGGGCGAAAACCCTGGTGTCGAGCCTGACTACGACGAAATACAACGGCAGGTGGACCAACTCAATTAACGAGTCTGCTCCTTGGTCCCGCCCTTAAAGCGCCGGAGACTCTTACATGAGAACCTACGTACTGGTTCACGGCGCCTGGCACGGCGGTTGGTGCTGGAAGAAGACCGCACTGCTGCTACGGGGTGCCGGGGCTGAGGTGTTCACGCCCACGCTGACAGGCATGGGCGAACGGGCCCACCTGAACGACCGGCTCGACCCGGCCCAGATCACGCTGGACGTACATATCCAAGACATCGTCCAACTGATGCGTTATGAAGGGCTCGAAGATGTGGTCTTGGTTGGCCATGCCTACGCCGGGATGGTCATCACCGGGGTTTCTGAGGTGTGTCCCGAGCGCATCGCCCACATGGTCTACTTAAACGGAGTAATACCATCGGATGGCGAGTCCATGGCAGACCAGCTCATACCGGTACGTGGCGAAGAGTTTGCCGCGTGGGTGCGCGATCAGATCGAAAATGGCGATGGATTCCTGCCAGCCCCGGCTTCAGTTGAGGAAGTGGGCCGCCGTTGGGGTATCACCGACCCCGAGGACCTGGCCTGGGTCGGTGCCAACGTTACACCCCAGCCGGCGGCGGCCATGGCCAGCCCCGTCCGCATGGGCAACCCCAAGGCGGCGAAGATCCCCAAGAACTTTGTCGGCGGCGGTGAATCGGGGTTCGACTCGGTAGCCGAACGTGCCAGACAAGCCGGATGGGGGGTTTATCCCGTGGATTCCGGACATGACACCATGATCACCCACGCCAGTGAGTTGGCGGACATCCTGATCCAGATCGGCAGCGAATAACTAGGAGAAATCGGAAATGGACTCATCGCAGATCAAGGCCCTGGTATTCGATGTATTCGGGACCGTCGTGGACTGGCATTCCTCGGTTACCCGCCACGCCGAGATCTTCGGCAAGGTCAACGGCGTAACCGCTGACTGGGTCGACTTCGCCGAAAGCTGGCGGGCAAAGTATCGCCCGTTCATGGACAAGGTGCGCTCCGGTGAATTGCCATGGACCGAACTGGACACGCTGCACCGGATGGGTCTCGAAGAACTGCTGAACGACTTCGGTATCACCGGGATAAGCGAAGAGGCCAAAGCTGACCTAAATCTGGCCTGGCACCGTTTGGACCCGTGGCCGGACTCGCCTCCCGGGCTGCAGCGGTTGAAGTCCCGGTTCATCCTGGCAACCATGTCCAACGGCAACATCGCGCTGATGGTCGACATGGCCAAATACGCCGGGCTGCCCTGGGACACCATCCTGGGCGCCGAACTGGCCCACGCTTACAAGCCCGACGCCAAGACATATCTGACCGGCGTTGAGTTGCTCCATCTCAAGCCGGAGCAGGTCATGATGGTGGCGGCCCACCAAAGCGATCTACTGGCCGCCGCGAAACAGGGACTTAGGACCGCGTTCGTGAAGCGGCCCCTGGAGCGCGGTGTCAACGGTAAGGTAGATACGACGCCAGACCCGTCCTTCGACTATGTCTGTGACGATTTCCGGGATCTGGCGACGCAACTCGGCGTTTAACGCTCGATCAAGGAGTGACCATGGCCCGCTACGGTGTACGATTGGAGAACGACCCAAACCTATCCCCGCAAGACTATCAAGAACTGTCGTCTCAGGCCGAGAAGAACGGTTTTGAGGCCGTATGGGTGCCCGAGGGTGGCGGCCGGGACTCCCTGACTTCGTTGGCGACGATCGCCATGAAGACCGACGCCGTAAAGCTTGGCACCGGGATACTGCCAATCTTCGCCCGCACTCCGACCAACACCGCCATGGGCGCCGCTGGGATGGCCGCGGTCTCGGATGGACGGTTCCTGTTGGGACTGGGTGTCGGGCATGCGCCCACGGTTGAGAGCCGTGACGGCATTCCCTTCAACCAGCCCATGACCCGTATGCGGGAGACCATCCAGATCATCAAGGCGCTGCTGTCGGGCGAAGAGGTCAACTTCACCGGCAAGCAGTTCAAGATAACCGGCGCATCTATGGGAGCGGCGACGCCCAAGACCAAGGTGCCCATTTACATAGCAGCGTTGGGCCCTCAGATGTTGGAGATGGTTGGNGAACTGGCTGACGGCGTNCTGATGAACTGGACCGCCGTGGACTATNTGGGAGAAGCAATTGGGCACATCAAGCGCGGCGCCGAGAAAGCGGGCCGCGACCCTAACGAGATNGACATCGCCGGCTATGTCCGGGTGGCAGTCGGCGACAACCTGACTGAATCGCGTGTNTCGCTACGCCGNCAGGTGGCCCGCTACGCCAGCAACNCNTTCTACCGTAACTTCTTCGCCCAGACCGGGTTCGACAAGGAGATGTCCGCCGCCGCGGCCGCCCTGGCNGACGGTAACNTGGACAAAGCCGCCGATTCTATCACCGAGGAGATGCAAGACCAAGTNGCGATTGTCGGCACGGTTGAAGAATGCCGGGCCGCCCTGGAGAAACGCCGCGCCGCCGGCCTGCAACTACCGGTCATCGCCCCCTTCGCCGTTGGCGACAACATGGCGTCGCATAGGCACGTGATTGAGGCGATGGCGCCAGCGAAATACCCTTAATCCAATTAGGGCTCAAGCTTCCACCTTTCGTAAAGCGGGACTGAGGGGGATTTTGTCCCTCCGCCAACCCGGCATCACCCGTAAGAACCAACCCCCTACCCCACCGGTTCCAGCCCACAAACGTCTGCCACCAACTCGTAGGAGTGCACGCGGTCGGCCAGGCTGTGGGTGATGGTGACTACGCTCAGGTCCGGTGTTTGATACATCTCGGCCAGGTCATCCAGCCCCTTTTTGACCTGCTGCGGGTCGCCGTCCACGCAGACGTTCTGGTACTGCTGGACGAAGGCCGCTTCGTCCGCCCGGTAGATGTATTTGGCCGCATCTTCGGGGGAAGGGATACCGTTGGCACGTCCCGTGATGTTGAAGAGCCGGGACAGATTGCGGCTGGCCGAGATTCGCTTCGCTTCTTCCGCGGTTTCGGCGCAGACCACGTGAACGCCCACATTGATCTTGGGCTCGGGGAAATGCTCCGATGGCTGGAAGTTCTGCACGTAGTTCGCAACTATGGCCGGTCCCTCTTCCACGTTGATGCCGAAGAAATGGGCGTAGGCGAAGGGGAGCCCCAATTGAGCGGCCATGTTGGCGCTCTCGTAACGTGAGCCCAGGAGCCAGACGTCCGGGACCTCGGGTTCCCCCGGTCCGGCGCTGATGCTCGAGAAAAAATGGCCGTCTTCAAGGTCGTTGTTCAGAAAACCCAGGAGGTCAACAACTTGCCGGGGGAAATGGCGGATCTCACTTGGCTGGCCGGGGAATGACAGAGCGGCCGCGGTGACCTGGTCGCTGCCTGGCGCCCTGCCGATGCCCAGGTCGATGCGGCCGGGGTAGAGCGCACCCAACATGCGGAAGTTCTCGGCGACTTTCAGGGCGCTGTAGTGAGAGAGCATGACTCCGCCGCTGCCCACGCGGATGGTGTTGGTGTGGGCGGCCACCTGGCCGATGAGTATCTCAGGGCTGGTCCCGGCGAAATTGGGCAGGCTGTGGTGTTCGGCCAGCCAGTACCGGCGGTAACCCATCTTCTCCACTTCCACCGCCAGTGCGATGGTGTCGCGCAGCGCCTGGCCCGCCGACTCGCCGGTTCGCACCGGCGATTGGTCCACGACGCTCAGTTCAAGTTTCTGACTCAAATAAAGACCTCAGTTAAAAACCCTAGGTTGGCAATCCAGATGTCGTCCGGCAGCGATGGTAGGAACGCCCGGAGCTTGGCTTTTACAAGTATACAAGCTGTTGCTATGAATCGCCGGTGAAATTGACCGGAGATCCTATTGCGCGGCCTTTTGGCGCGTCATATAATTTCTGCTGGATGAAGACATGGAAGTGGATTTTAAGCCGTTCTCCGGGCTGGAAAGCCTGGGGAACGGCTTTTTTTTACTCCATGGCGTTTCTAGTCGCATGCGGGGCCGGGACAACTGACATCGACGGCTCCAGCACCGTCTTTCCGATCACTGAAGCGATGGTCGAGGACTGGGGAGATTCCATAGGTGGATCGGCCCGGTTGGTCATTGGCATCTCCGGTACCGGTGGTGGGTTCAAGAAGTTCTGTAGTGGCGATACAGACATCAATGACGCCTCTAGGCCGATCAAGGCCAGCGAGGTAGAGGGATGCGCCGAGAATGGCGTGGAGTTCATCGAACTCCCCGTGGCAATCGACGGTCTGACCGTGGGCGTGAACCTGGCCAACGATTTCGTCCAGTGCTTGACCCTGGAGGAACTCCACACCATGTGGGCTCCGGAATCGGAGGGCGAGATCAAGCGTTGGAATCAGGTGCGCTCATCCTGGCCCGATGAGAGGTTGCAGCTTTATGGGCCCGGCGTGGATTCCGGAACATTCGATTACTTCACGGAGACGGTTAACGGAGAAGCCCAGTCCTCCCGGGGGGACTTTACCTCCAGCGAACGGGACAATGTATTGGTGGTGGGGATAGCCGGGGACCGCGGTAGCTTGGGTTATTTCGGGTATTCGTACTTCGTAGAGAACCAAGATATCCTGAAGATGGTGGCCATCGACAGCGGAAACGGTTGTGTATTTCCTACTGACGAGACCATAAATAACGGCACTTACGCGCCGCTGTCCAGGCCCCTGTTCATCTATGTCAGCAAAGAATCTTGGGCGGAGCAGGACGTGAAAAACTTCGTTAGTTATTACGTGAGTTACGAACGAGCCGGCCTGCTGCGGGACCTGGGGTTCGTGCCTTTTCCCGAGCAAGTGCACGACTTGGTGTTGGACCGGTTCCAGCGGGGACTGGTTGGGACGATCTTTGGGGGTGAGCGCCCTCAGGAAGGGACTGTTGAAGAGATACTTTTCGCTAACCAGTGACAGGACTGTATGAAAAAACGGCGTCAGCCTTCGGACCAGAGGAGCGCACATATCATTGGCTAGAAGCGTCGTGAGCCCGCCTTTGGGTCAGGGGACACGGAACGCCTGGAAGCGCAAGTTTCTGGAGCGGGGCATCGCCATCCTCCTGTTCCTGTCCAGCTTCCTGTCCATCCTGATTACCGTAGGGATCGTCGCGGTACTGCTCTTCGATGCGATCACCTTCTTCGCCGATGTTTCATTCTGGGAATTCATCACCGGCACACGCTGGACACCGCTCTTCTCCTCCAAGCAGTTCGGTGTGTTGGCGTTGGTGGCCGGCACCACTTTGACGGCTGTGATGGCGATGGCAGTGGCATTGCCCTTGGGTCTGTTGAGCGCCATCTACCTCAGTGAATATTCACCTGACAAGGTCCGCCGAGTGGTCAAGCCCATACTGGAGGTCCTGGCCGGGATACCAACGGTGGTGTACGGATATTTCGCCTTGTTGTTCGTAACTCCCATACTGCGGTCGATCTCCGGTGACATAGCGGTGTTCAATGCCCTTAGCGCGTCCATAGTCATGGGAATAATGATCCTTCCGATGGTGTCCAGTCTCAGCGAAGACGCCATGCGCTCTGTGCCCAGGACACTCCGAGAAGGCGCCTACGCGCTCGGTTCAACCAAACTTGAGGTCTCCACACTGGTGGTGGTGCCTGCCGCCCTTTCGGGTATCGTGTCGGCGTTCATCCTTGCGGTTTCCAGGGCCATCGGCGAGACGATGATAGTCACCATTGCCGCCGGGCAGAACCCGAGCTTCACCTTGAACCCCTTTGTTCCCATCGAGACCATGACCGCCTACATCGTTCAAGTCAGCCAGGGTGATGCGCCGGCGGGGTCCATCGAATTCAAGACGATCTTCGCAGTGGCTCTGTTGCTGTTCGCCATAACCTTGGTCATGAACTTATTGAGCCAGTACGTGGTTAGCCGCTTCCGCGAGGAGTACGAATAGTGGCGGTGATGTCCCAGGCCGAATTTCAGCGAAGAAGGGCCCGCCGCAAGTGGATGGGCCGGGCCTTCCACGCCATGTGTCTACTGTCTGTTTGCATCGCTCTTGGGATGCTGGCGGTGCTGTTGGTCTATCTGCTGATTCAAGGGATAACCGGCATCAGTTGGAGCTTCCTGACCAGCTTCGCTTCGCGCCACCCCGAGCAGGCCGGGATCAAGGCCGCGATCTTGGGCAGCATCTATGTGGTGACCGTGGCCGGTGTGGTCTCGTTCACTCTGGGAGTGGCCACGGCGATATACCTGGAGGAATACGCCGCGCGCAGCAAGTTCGCCCGGATCGCCAAGATCAACATCGCCAACTTGGCCGGTGTGCCGTCCATCGTCTACGGCATCTTGGGGTTACAGATATTCGTGCATAGCCTTCACCTTGGCAAAAGCGTGCTGGCCGGTGGGTTTACTCTGGCGTTATTGGTCTTGCCCATCGTGATCGTGGCGGCCGGCGAGGCCGTCCGCGCCGTGCCTCCATCATTTCGGGAGGGTTCTTACGCGTTGGGCGCCACCCGCTGGCAGGTAATCTGGCACATCGTTTTCCCGCTGGCCTTTCCCGGCATACTGACCGGGGTGATCCTGGCCGTCAGCCGGGCAATCGGTGAGACTGCTCCGCTCATCGCCATGGGCGCTCTCACCTTTGTGCCC
Source organism: Chloroflexota bacterium (assembly GCA_002698265.1). Classification (GTDB taxonomy): domain Bacteria; phylum Chloroflexota; class Dehalococcoidia; order Lucifugimonadales; family UBA3495; genus UBA9611. The sequence goes on from NZVX01000091.1 coordinate 19,095, forward strand.
TTCACTCCGGATAGTCCGCTGAGCCGGTTCACCGTGCTTCCGATCCAGATATTCAACTGGACATCGCGCCCACAGGAAGGATTTCAGGAGGCCGCCGCAGCCGGTATAATCGTACTGCTGGTCATACTCCTCGTGATGAACGCGGGGGCAGTGATACTCCGCAACCGTTTCCAGAACAAGTGGGACTGATCACGGCCGCGAGCCCAAACGGTTTAGTCGAACTGCTGAAAGGATCAGAGAAAGATTGCAAAACCAGGAACCCATCCTTCAGACACGCGGGCTGAGCGTCTATTACGACACGAAAAAGGCGGTTACGGACGTGGACTTGGACGTCGCCCGGAACCGGATCACCGCCATCATCGGACCGTCTGGCTGCGGCAAGAGCACTCTACTTCGTTGCTTCAACCGGATGAATGACCTGATTCCCTCGGCGAGGGTAGAGGGGCAAGTTTTGTTCGACGGTCTGGACCTCTACGGCCACGACGTTGATCCCACCGAGATTCGCTACGAGATCGGAATGGTGTTCCAGCGGCCCAACCCATTCCCGAAGTCCATCTACGACAACGTGGCATTCGGTCCGCGCATCAACGGGTTCGCCGGTAGTATCGATGAAGTAGTTGAACAATCATTGGTTCGCGCGGCCCTCTGGGATGAGGTAAAAGACCGGCTGAAAGCGAGCGCGCTATCGCTCTCCGGAGGCCAGCAGCAGCGGCTCTGCATCGCCCGGGCTTTGGCGGTGGAGCCAAGAGTCATTTTAATGGACGAGCCCTGCTCGGCCCTGGATCCCATAGCCACGCTAGCCATCGAAGAGCTGATGCGCGAGTTGTCCGAGGACTATTCGATAATCATCGTGACCCACAACATGCAACAGGCGGCGCGCGTTTCCCACTACACCGCGTTCTTGATGGTGGAGGAGGCGAGGGTGGGCTTCTTGGTGGAATTTGGCGAGAGCCGCCAGATATTTACCAACCCTGAGGACGAACGGACCGAAGCTTACATAACCGGCAGGTTCGGATAGGCCGGGGAGGCGTTATGGTCAGAGCTGATTTTGATAGGCGTTTGGAAGATCTTGAGGCCGAACTTTTGGGCCTGGGCGAGATGGTGGAAAAAGCTATCTTAAAGTCGATGGATGCACTCAAGCGCCGGGACTTGGCCATCGCCTACGAGGTGGTGGCGGAGGATGACCTCATAGACGAAAAGCGCTTCGAGTTGGAAGAGAAATGCATCGACTTGATCGCCACCCAGCAGCCCCTGGCAATCGACCTTCGGACGTTGTTGGCCGTTCTGCACATCGCGGTGGAACTGGAGCGTATGGGTGACTATGCAGAGGGCATCGGCAAGATATGTATGATCATCGGCGATGACGAACCGGCTGAGACGCCTCAGAAGTTGGATCAGATGGCCAGCATGGGAGTGGCTATGCTGCAGCGCAGCCTGAAGTCTTTGATGGACCGGGACACGGACCTGGCCAACGATGTCTGGGACTCGGATGACGAAGTGGACGCGCTCTATGCCAGCGTCTGCCACGATATATTTGTGGAGATGGGGCAGAATCCCAAGAGCATCCAGGCCGCAACCCACTTCCTTTGGGTGGCCCATGACCTCGAACGGATCGCAGACCGGGCGACGAACATCGCTGAGCGGGTGATATTCGTGGTCACAGGCCGAATCGGACGCTACAAACCGCCGGAATCTACCGGATAACCGCCCTAGCACATCCCAGGACCCGTGCCTACGCACGCCCAAAATACCGCCTGCCCGTTAGCGGTTATGTATTGTATAATCGTGATTGACACTCGAGCGTAGTCTGGGATTCTCCCAGGAAAAGTAACAACGACTGATACCACGGTAATTGGCTTTCATGCAAGACAAGTACCAAAAAGAGATCGAAGAGATCCTGAAGAATGCGGGTGAAGTCGCGCCCGATGAGTCCGGCCGGGAGGTTGAAAAACCCTTGGAGGACCGCTCTAGGGCTGTGCGCCAGGCGGATGAAGCCAGTAAACCCCAGCCCTATCAATCGCCCAAAGGAGGCTGGCCTTCCATAACACCAGGCAAGATTCTGATGACGGGCCTGGTCGTTTTCATCATCACCGCCCTGCTGCAGATATGGGTTTTGATCTGGGTTGGACTGGCCCTGTTGGTCCTCGGATACCTGCTCTTTTTTATCACGCCCAAGAACGTTTCGATAGAAAAAAGATGGCGGGGAGAGTCTATTGAGGACAAACCGGAGTCCGTCTGGAACTGGTTCAAGCGCTGGATGAAGAGTTAAACCCGGGAGGATGACAGGTGTTGGAAAAAGGCCAAGCCAAGTGGGGGCAGGTTTCTAACCTGCCCCCACTTGGCTTCCGTGGTTGTCTGATCGAAGAGGCGTTTGGCGGGGTTATGCGCGGAGGTGCCTGCCGCTGCGAATTTGGCAGACGAGCACCAGGGCGGGTTGGAAACTCGTCCCTACGGGACAGGTGGACCGGTAGCGGTTGAAACCGGCTCCCCGAGGCTAATCTGTTTTGNCATAGTCTGGGCTCAGGCGCTCCGCTAATGCNAAGATCAGATTGCCCATGTGAGGGTGGTCTGGCTCAACGTCCACCCTGAATCCAGCCTCGAGCATTCGCTCGGTGCAGACCGGCCCCACCGAGCCGAGGACCAAAAGACCCTTATCCAAAGCCTTTCGCAAGGACTCCTCTCTCCCGGCCTGGGCGGCGATGGACAACAGATTGTCAACCTGTATCCGGCTGGTGAACGCNAGGGCGTCGATTAGGCCGCCATCNAGCGCGTCGATCAGNCCCAGTACCGGCGTTGCGTCTTCCGCCAACCCCCAGGTGTACAAAGGGACCTCGCGCGCGGTGGCGCCGCGTTCTTCTAGAGNCTGCATCAGCAGNCCGTTAGGCCCACCATAAGCCTGTACCGCCACGTCTTTGCCCCTAAGGTCCAGTTCCTCAATGGCGGTAAGTAGGTCCGCGGACGTGAACGGCTCCGGTGGCATGTGGTCGATGTGGACCTTGTATCGGCGCAGAACGGCTGCGGGCTTGGGGCTGCGGGCTATNACGGTCATGGCGGCCANGGCTTCCAGCGTTTTTGNCTCTCTGCCCTGGGACGCCGCGCTGTCGAAGAGGGCCTTGGTGCCGACGCCGGTCTGGAAGACCATCACCTGCAACCTTCCGGCGCAGATATCGGCCACCAACTGAATGACCTCTGGGGTGTCGCCCAGGTGAACTTCCTGCANNACCGGAGCCGGGTAGGGAATCCCGCCGTTACGCTCAATCAAGGCCCCCATCTCAGAGAGCATGCGGGCCTCAACGTAAGCGATGGTTTTTCCTGCGAGGGAAGAAGAAGCCAAATCAGTAACGCCCTAGACGGNGCACTCGCCCTCACCCCGTTCCAACTTGTACNGGTTGGTGCGTTCCCAGTCGACNTACATGTCCGATCCGGGAGCGGCATCTGCCACGGCTAACTGGGCCTTTTCGGCAACCTCAGTCAGCTCTTCCAGTCCGACGCGGTCCAAGAACTGGTTGAACTTCTCGCCGNCNTTGCGGTTGTCCTTGTAGTAGTTGACAACGTGTTTNAGAACGCCCGGGACTGACTTCGCNGGAACCTTGACTCTGGGGATCCGCGTTCCGATGCGGGAGTCCTGCACGTTGACGTCGCCGTAGTTTCCGCCCAAGAACATTTCGTAGGCGGGTATCTGCTCGCCGTCGGCNCCCTTGGTGGCCGCTCCGTGGAAGCCGATGTTGGCGATGTGATGTAGGCCGCAGCCGTTGGGGCAGCCGCTCATCTTGATGCGGATGTCATTAACGCCCTCATCTTGGAGCAGCCCGTCCCAGCTCTCGATCTCTTGTTTCAGNGCGCCGGCCAAGCCCATGGAAGACGTGATGCCCAGTTTGCAGCTATCGGTGCCGGGGCATGAGACCACGTTGCTGATGGAATGGGCATTGGCTTCCGCCAGGCCGATCTCGGTNAGCGCGTCCCACACGTNGTGGAGCATGTGCTCCGGTANGAACCGCAGGGCCAGGTTCTGTTCCTGGCTGGTGCGGGCCCTGCCGCCGGTGTACTTGCGCATGATGTCTGCCAGGCCGTGGAACTGGCTCGCTGAAATGTTTCCGCGTTCGGGCTTCACGTGCACGACGTAATAGCCTTCCTGCTTCTGGGCTTCAACGTTGGTCTTGCGCCACTCGGCGTAGTCNCCGCCGCCGTTGCTACCGTTGGCCGAATTGGCGGTCAACGCGGGAGGGNTCTCCCGCATCATCTCTTCGACGTTCATGAACGGCTTGGGGTCGACCGAGCCGATGTTCTCCAATTCGGCCTCGACCAAGGTCTTAAACTCGTCCAGGCCGATTCGGTCGATCANGACCTTCAGCCGGGCCATCATGCGGTTCTTGCGNAGCATGTCGGCGTTGTTGAAGACCGTGAAGATCGCCAGNGCCAGCCGGAGGAAATCCTCTTCAGGTAGGAATTCGTAGAGGGGTTTGGCCAGCCGGGGCATGATGGACGTTCCGCCGCCGACAAACACTTTGAAGCCGCGCTTNTCGACGCCGTCCTCGACCCTGATCTGAGAGACATAGGTCAGGTCCTGGATGGCGGCCGCGACATGGTCGTGGTCGTCGCAGCCGGTGAAGGCGCTCTTGAACTTGCGGGGAAACGCCTGGGTCAGCGGGTGCCGTACCGCAAACCGCACGAAAGCGGCCAGGTAAGGCGTGGGGTCGAAGATCTCTGACGCGCACACCCCTGATGTGGGTGCGCCTACTACGTTGCGTACGACGTTGCCGCAGGCCTCGCGGGTGCTCAGACCGGCAGCGCCCAGCAATCTCAAGGCGTCGGGGCACTGGTCCAGAGGGATGTGGTGGAACTGGAAGTTCTCCCTGGTGGTGATGTGGCCCTTGCCCAGGGGTGCATATTTCGTGGTGAAATCGCCCAGAGCGTCCATGGCTTCCGTGGTGATGATGCCGCCGGGAATCTTGACCCGAATCATCTGAACGTCGACCTGGCGCTGGCCGTAAACACCCTGCTTCAAACGGAAGGGTGTGAACTCCGTGTTTTCCCGTTCACCGGCCACGAACGCCGCCGACTCGTCCTCCAACCGCACGATCTCGTCTTCCATGAAGGGAATGATGCTGTGAGAATTCTTGGCAAGCTCCAAGCTCTCTGCGTAGATGGTCTCCGGGGTGGTTGCTTGTCCGGTCGAGGTATGGCTCGTCAATTTGATTCGTCCTCCAGAATTTTGGGCAAATAAAAAACCCACCAGTCGTATTCACGTGGTGGGTTCAAGGGTTCCTAGTTGAGTTGTTATCTAACGCAGAAGGTTACCTGTTCCCTATGTAACAGATACAGGTACAACAAGAGGCGCAGGGGTTACCGTTCACCTTCAACATTGATGTAGAGTCTACTCTCGTGAAAAATAGCTGTCAACAGGCACGCACGAAGACCGGAGATAAGGCCGGGATCCTGACCGATGAAACACAGCGGTAAATGCACAGTATGTTAATGCAACTACGATGCCTGTATAGTCATCAAAGTCGGGATATCGAACTGCGGGAACAGATAAACCATGAAATCGACGGCTGATGTTGTGATGATCGGTGGCGGCGTGATCGGCGCTAGTATCTTGTTCAACTTGGGTCGGCTGGGCGTGACTGATACCCTGCTTCTGGAAAAGGACGTGCTCGGCTCAGGCTCTACAGGACGTTCGCAGGCCATTTGCCGGATGCATTATTCCAATCCGGTGACCGCCACCATGGCGTGGGAAAGCCTGGGGATCTTCACAAACTTTGATGAGGCTGTGGGCGGAGAGTCGGGGTTCGTCGAAACGGGATATCTGGTAGTGGTGGGCCAGGAAGATGGCGCCGGTCTGGCGCACAACGTGGCGATGCAATACGGGCTGGGCATCGACACCATGCGTGTAACCGCCAAGGACCTGGAAGAGATAGCGCCCATGGTTTCGGTGACCGAAGGCGAGTTTATGGCTTGGGAGCCCCAGTCGGGCTACGCCGACACTTATATGGTCACCACTTCGTATGCGAAACGGGCACGCGAAATGGGGGCCGAGATCGTGCTCCGGAACCCGGCTACTGCGATCGAAATATCAGGCGGGCGGGTGAAAGCTGTGGTCACCGCCGAGGGCCGGGTGGAAACCCCTGTGGTTGTGGTCGCCGCAGGCCCATGGTCCAAGGAAGTGTTGGGCCAGATCGGCGTGGACGTCCCATTGGTCCCGGTGCGCCATCAGGTTGCATCCATCACACGTCCGGTGGACAAGTTGCCTCTGCATCCCACGGTTGGAGACATCGCCCAGTCTTTCTCGTTCCGGCCCGACGGCAGTTCATTGACCATGATGGGTTTTGGCGACGATGAAGAAGTTGGGGTTGAGACCTACAATCAGGGCGTGGACATGGACGTGATGGCCGACGCCATGGGCCGGCTGACGCGCCGGATACCGGCCATGTCGGAGGCCTATTACCGGGGCGGATGGTCCGGCTTGTTCACCACCACTCCCGATTGGCACCCGATCTTGGACGCGGTACCGGGGATAGACGGCCTATACTGCGCCGTGGGATTCAGTGGCCACGGGTTCAAGTTGTCACCCATGATCGGCGTCACCATGGCGGAACTGATTGTCGAAGGCGCCGCTAAGACGATGGATATCTCACCCCTAAGGTTCAGCCGCTTCGAAGAAGGCGACCTGCTGGGGTCCAGCTACCGCTACCGGGTCCTAGCCTAACCGCCGCCACCGGCATAGCCAGTTTTTGGGATAGAAGTGTTTCATTTCGTTAAACGGCTTTTTTTATTGTCGGTTGTTACTCTGGTGTTGCTCGGCGCGGTGCAAGGTAGCGACAGCCCCTCTCCCAGCGACGTTGCGGTGTCGCCGCATAAATACAGCTTGTTTCGTTGGGAGGTGGACCATTTCCTGGACAAGTGGGTGAACAAGCTCCAGGAGATACTGCCCTGGAACTCGGAACCCTCTCGGGAGGCCAGCATCGCCCAGGCCCAAGAATTCTTCGGTCTGATCGCGGAGATTCGGGAGTTGGAACGCGAGTCAGCGGATGATAACACGGCTCGGATTGAAGTACTGCGGCTGCGGCGAAGCGACATGCAGACCGATGTGGAAGAGACCGTGGAGTCGGAGATCAGCGCCATATTGGTTGAGGAGGGCTTCTCATCCCGGATCGGGGTCATCTTCCCGCCGGTGGACACCGTTTTCGCGGCATCGCCTGGGGCGTTGATAATCTCGCCTCGGGACCGAATCTCCCAGATAGATTCCACTCTCCTGAACCCGGGTATACCCGGCAATGTGCGGAACGAGTTGGAAGAACTTATCTTCTGGGAAGACGGGGTGTCTGCGTTGGTGGTCAGCACCGGGGGCGTGGCCACCTACCCCAGTGTTGTTTCGGCCACCGGCACTCTCCACGACGCTTTGGTGATATCGGCCCATGAGTGGCTGCATCACTGGTTCTTCTTTCAGCCCCTGGGCCAGCACTTCTGGGACAACGGCGACATGGCCACCCTGAATGAGACTGCGGCTTCCATCGGCGGAGAGCTGATCGGCGACCGGGCCTTTACCGCAATGACCGGGGTGATAGTCGATCGCGGAAACGAATCAGGATCCAAGCCGCCAGATCCGGAGGCATTCGACTTCAACGCGGCGATGCGTGAGACCCGGCTCGAGGCCGAGGCGCTGCTGGCTGAAGGCAAGATCGAAGAAGCTGAATCCTATATGGAGGAGCGGCGGCAGTTCATCGATGACAACGGCATTTTCATCCGCAAGATTAACCAGGCATTCTTCGCCTTCCACGGTTCCTACGCCACCGGCGCGGCGTCCCTCAGTCCCATCGGAGATTTGCTAGAGGAACTGCGTGACGGTTCGGATTCGGTGGCGGAATTCCTGAAGACCGTGGCGGAATTTGGCGAGGTCGATGATCTACCGGAGTATTTGGGCGTGGCCGCGCCTTAGCCCCCCAAAAGCTTCTGGGGGCGGTTCCTGAGGACGTCTTCCGCTTGGGAGATGATTTCCCGGAGGATGTAGGACGCCGGTTCGATGGAGCGGATGAGTCCTGATGCGCCGCCGGCCCGGACGGGGGCGGTGGTGGCGTCGCCGGCGGCGGTGGCGGTGGCGATGTCTTCACTCAGTTCGCTCTGGTGGGCCATCATCTCTGCTTCTTGGCCGTGCCACCGGTCGGTGAAGGTGTTGCTGATTACCCGGTCACCAATTACTTCCATGTCGAACGGAGCGTCCGAGACCAGGTCGTAGACCTTGGTCAGTACCGTATCGTCGGCATCGGCCAGAATCACTTGGCCCTTGGCCCATTCGGGACCGGCCCACTCCAGACTGGCGACGAACCGTGTGCCCATCCAGGCCCCTTCGGCCCCCAACATCAGAGCTGCGGCGAGACCTGGGCCGTCGGCGATCCCTCCAGCCGCAACCACCGGAATGTCCCCTGCGATCTTCACCACCGCGCGGACGAACGACAGCGTTCCCAGATAGCTGGTGTGCCCGCCGGCCTCGTTCCCCTGAGCGATGATTACATCGGCGCCGGCGTTTACCGCCTTCTTGGCGTTGGCCAGGGTCTGCACCTGGGCGAAGACCTTGACCCCGCTGCCCTTAGCTTGGTTGATCAGATCAGTTGGGTCGACGAAGGAATGGCTGATGGCCGTGACTTTAGCGTCCAAAGCGGATTGGATGGACTTTTCCAGTCCGGGCGCAGAAGAGATGAACCCCACTCCAAAGGGCGATGACGTTTTCTCTCTCACGGCTTGGATCTGTTCTTTGAGCCAGGACGGGTCTGGGTCCAGGTTGGAGCCAATCATGCCGAACGCGCCGGACTTTGATACCGCCGTGGCCAGTTCGGCGGACGCAGTCCCGGTCATGGGGGCGTTGATTATGGGAAAGTCTATGCCGAGTAGCGTGCAGAGTCTTGTGGTTAACATCGTGGTTCTCCGGTGGTTGGTTGAGGCGGGTTGTGGCCCTCACCCTAACCCTCTCCCGCCCCTCCGCGGAAGGGCGGGAGAGGGAACTTTTTGGCTTAGCGTGGACTTAGCTTATACCCATGGGGACCGTTTGGAGCGGTCTTTCTGGGAGGTGGCGGCGGAGAGGCCCTGGCGTTCCAGGGAGTCGGTGAGCATGCGCCTGAATACTCGTCGGTCTCCGGCGCTGACCACCGCCTGCTCGTGGGACTCGGAGATGGCCACTGGGTAGCCCTGGCCGCGCCGGCATTGGTCATATACCAGAGAGTGGGTCAGGGAGAGCAGCGTCTCGTTCTTGGCTACCCATTTGGGGACCTCGACCCGGCCGATCTCCTCGCCGGCGTTCACGTAGAAGAAGTAGACTTTGTTGGGCTCGTCGTAGGACTCCCTGGAGACGGACGAGTTGGTCTTGTAGACCGGAGAGCGCCAGCCGGGCTCCAGCAGGCGTTGGAACAGGTCCCGGTCCAAGAAGTCGTTGGCGCCGTTGCATGGCTGCTGGGTGGAACGGCGGTTGTTGCACGACTGCGTGCAGACCGATACATCGTGGGGACAGAGGGAGCAGCGCACGGCGTTCACGGCCTCGGTGCTCCGTGGGTAGGACACGTAGGCGGCTAGGGCGACGGGACGGGTCTCGGCCAGCTTTTCCAGGCGTTTCATGGCGGGAAGCAGACCTTCGTTGATGATGGCGTCGCTCACGTAGGGACGGTAGGCCTGTCCGGAGAGGCCCCAAAGCACCAACGAGCCGTCTACCAACGCCAGGACCGGCAGGCCGGGCGGGCATTGTTCGACCGTGTTGGCCAGGGTCTCCAGCTCCTTCACCGTGCGCACCAGGCCCAGGAGTGGGCCGCTGATCATCTCCTCTCCCGTAGAGTTTTTTGGGTCCGAGATGTAGAGTTCTTCAGGCATGGTGGCTAAACGAGGGTGGCTGAATAGAGTGGCGTCGGGCTGGCTGCCGTAGGTCAGCACGCATCCGCCGAAGTTCAACAGGTAGCAAGCAACTGGCAGGTGACGGTCGACATCTATATGAGAGCCGTCAACGGCGGCGACAACCCAGTCGGTGGGCGGGTCGGCAGGCGGGTAGGCGCCCAGCAGAGACTCTTCGACCTCGGCGGCCAAGTAGGGGCGTTGTTGGGTGTCGGCGGTCATTTTGGAGGCGGTGTCGGGGTCGATAGCGGCCGCCGAGTTCCTCAGGGCCGTCAGGCGT
>NZVX01000092.1 GCA_002698265.1 Chloroflexota bacterium
TCCTGACCCCAATGGACGGTAGTTCGGTTTAAATTCCTGCATGATTCAAATGCCAATTGTTTTTGTGGAAAGACATCCGGAACAGATAATTGGGTCAGCCTGGCACTTCTCGTGGATCTCTTGGGCCGAACACCCACGATTACTATGCCAGATCTGTTAAACCCGGCCTTTAATTATTGGGTCACAGGCCACGCTTCAACCTCTACAACACACGGCGTTACACCTGAGTATAGTTTATAGGTGATTCGTAATCAGTTGGTAATCGGTTCGCCCCTGAGGCGGGCATAAACTGTGGGTGCAAAAAACCCCTCAATCGAGGGGCTATGCCAAATGGATTCATAGTTTTAGGTGCGGAACCTCCGTTTGATGGGAGTGGACGTTACCAAATATGGTATTGGAACCGACTTATTCCGTAAAGAAATGGTCGGGGTGAGAGGATTTGAACCTCCGGCCTCTGCGTCCCGAACGCAGCGCGCTACCCCTGCGCTACACCCCGACTCTCCCTGCTGCGTTCCCGCTTCCCAGTCGGAATTGGGCTTTGGGCAGGGCTGAAGGTATTATACCGCAACGAAGCCGTGCTCGGCGTGTTCGCTTGCGCGTTGATTCAAACCTGTCGGTGGGGCCTGCTTGACTGTTCGTGCCAAGGTACTCATATGTCACCCTGAGCGAAGAGAAGGGTCTGCCAAGTTGGTGCTCGGAAGATTATTCTCCTTCCGCGGAAGGAGAATAATGACAGTTTTGAAGGCGGGAATGGTTGGGGTGTACGACTAAAGAGCCCGCCGTGCAAATGGCCTCGGCAGGCGTCTTTCGAGCGAGGAAGTTGCGGTGGCTACTGCGCCAGCATCTCCAGGGTTTTTTCTTCCAGGACGGCGCGGTTCAGGGCGCCGGTCCACTTGTTGAAGATCTCGCCGTTGGCGTCGATGAAGATGGTGGTGGGCATGCCCAAGACTTGATAGCCCCTGACCACGTTCGCGTCTTCGGTGAACCCAGCCGGGTAGGTGATCTCCAGTTCGGCCAACAGTTCTTTGGCCTCATCAGTGTTCCCCAGGCCGGTGAACTGGCCCAGGTCTATCCCCAGTAACAAGGCCCGGTCTTCGAACTTGTCGTTGAATGCTTGGAGGTCCGGCATCTCCGCACGGCATGGCGGGCACAACCCAGCCCAGAAGTTGAGCACGATGGGTTTGTCCCCGAACAGACTGTGGAAACTCACCTCCTGGCCGCCGACCACATCTTGACCCTGGAACATGGTCACCGAGAAATCAGGCGCCAAGTCGCCGGAGCTGGACGATTCGTCCCCGATGATCGACTGACTGGCACCGGTCGAGCTGGTGCTGCTGCCACAGGCGATGGCCGCCACCGCCAACACCACCGCCAACGAAATGAGCCAGCGAAGCTTGCTTCGGTTCCGGTTGTTTTTGTGGCTGATTGGTTGATCAACCGGTGGAATTCCCCTCAAATTGCCCTCCGTAGCCATGCCTAACACGACCGCGACGCCGCACACGTTACTGATTTTTTAGATGTTGCCCGATGTGGGTCGGTTCGACGATTAATACGCCGGATGGGCCGTGGCGGTTTGCTGAAAGACGGTAAATGGAATGGAACGGGTTCAGTCCGCGGATGCCTGGCCGGCGAGCACCGTAAGATTCTCTTGGAAGACTAAGAAACGCTCCAGCACCCTGGTGAGCCGGGAGAGCCATTCGTCGCCTAGCCTGCGCAGGGGCATCTGCATCTGAGTGTTGCCGACCTGCACCGAAGGACCCAAGGCCCTCTGGAGGGGCACCCGCGCTCCGCCCACCGGTACCCGCAACGACAAGACGATGGCGTCGTTGCCCTGCACGATGGATTCCACGCCTACGTCGGCGGCCAGCGTCCTGAGGGAGACTAGGGTCAACAGGTTCTCCACTTCTTCGGGAAGGGGGCCGAACCGGTCTCTCAGCTCCTCGCGGATCTCCGGGATGTAGTCGGCGTCGCTCATCTTGGCCAGCCGCTGGTAGACCGCCAGCCGGGTGGGCAGGTGGTTCACGTAGTCCTCGGGGATGCGGGCGTCCATGGGCAGTTCGATGCGTGGCAGCTCCGGCGGAATCTCAACCCCGTCGCTGCTCCCGCCCTCTTCTTCCAACTCCCGCACCGCCTCATTCAAAAGCTGGGTGTAAAGGTCGAGGCCGACCTCCTGGATATGGCCGCTCTGGGACGCGCCCAAGATGTTGCCGGCGCCGCGTATCTCCAGGTCTCGCATGGCGATCCGGAACCCGGCGCCCAATTCCGATGCCTCCAAGATGGCTTGGAGCCGGTGGTCCGCTGCCTCGGTGATGCGGCGTCCCCGAGGCACCAACAGGTAGGCATAAGCCCGGTGCTCGCTGCGGCCCACCCGGCCCCTTAGTTGGTAGAGCTGAGCCAGCCCGAACCGGTCGGCCCGCTCCAGGATCAACGTGTTTACATTGGGCATGTCCAGTCCCGACTCGATGATCGTGGTACAGACCAGGATGTCGGCGTCACCATTGGCGAAACCGACCATGACATCTTCCAGTTCCGTTTCGGCCATCTGTCCGTGTCCGACCATGATGCGGGCCTGTGGCACCAATTTATTTATCTCGGCCGCCGCCTGATTGATGGTCCGGACCCGGTTGTGCAGGTAGAACACCTGTCCGCCCCGTTCCATCTCCCGAAGGATGGCCTCTTTGATCACGTCTTCCGAATACTCGGAGACAAAGGTCTTAACCGGGAGCCGGGCTTCGGGGGCCGAGTCCATGGTGCTCAGGTCTCTGATCCCGGCGAGGGCCATGTTCAGCGTGCGGGGGATGGGGGTCGCGCTCAAGGTGAGCACGTCCACTTGCTGACGCAGTTGCTTTAGGCGTTCTTTGTGACTGACGCCGAAACGCTGTTCCTCGTCCACCACCGCCAGACCCAGGTTCTTGAACCGCACGTCCTTCTGTAGCAACCGGTGGGTTCCGATGACGATGTCCACGCTGCCGTCCTTCAGACCCTCGATAACTTCTTGCTGTTCCTTGGGCGTCCGGAACCGGCTCAAAACTTCGATCTTGACCGGGAATGGACTTAGACGTTCGCTGAAGGTGGCGTAATGCTGTTGGGCCAGGACAGTAGTGGGGACTAGCATGGCCACCTGCAGTCCGTCGTTCACCGACTTGAAGGCGGCCCTGAGGGCGATCTCGGTCTTGCCGTAACCAACGTCGCCGCAGATCAGACGGTCCATGGGTCGGGTCGTTTCCATGTCGGCCTTGACCTCGACGATCGCCCTGGCTTGGTCGGGTGTCTCTATGAACGGGAAAGAGTCTTCCAGTTCCTGTTGCCAGACCGTGTCGCTTCCATGTTCGTGGCCCTCGGCGATGGCGCGGGCGGCGTTGATGCGCAGCAATTCCTGGGCCATCTCCCTAGTCGCGCCCTTCACCCGGCTCTTCACCCTCGCCCATTCAGCGGTGCTCAGGCGTGTGAGGGACGGCGGCTGGTCCTGAGCGCCCACGTAGGCAGACACCCGGTCCAGGTGGTCGGTGGGTACGTACAGCTTGTCGTTCTCGGCGTACTCCAGGATTAGATATTCCTTCTCGTCCTCATCGTCGCCGATGCGGGTGGTGCCAGCGAACTTGGCCACCCCGTGGTCGATGTGCACCACGTGGGCCCCAGGAACCAGGTCGGCCAATACCACCTCCGGCCCGTGCTCGGCCTTGCGGCGGCGGTGGTAGCGCTGCTCTTTCACCGTGCCGAACAGTTCTGAGTCCGTTAGCAGGACCAGGGTGGTGACTTCGCCGTTCTCCCCGCCGGCGGGCAGGTGAATGGTCCAACCGTCCCGAAGGTAGCCCGGGAGCAAGACGACTTGGCCGGCGGTTGGCGCGCTTTCCAAGGAGTCGGCCTGGGTTACGCCCACGCCTTCTTGTTCCAGTATCTCCGCGACCCGGCGTTGGTGCTGGGTGACGGCCACCACGGCGTAGTTGGCTTCCTGGTGACGGCGCACGTCGGCGGCCAGTTGCTCAAGTTTGCCGTAGTAGGGAGTTGATGGCCGAAATATCTTGTCTTCGTCGTCGCCCACCCAGGTCTGCAGTTGCATCTGGGGCAGGCCGCTCAGCCGGTTGGAGAACTCTTCCCAGTCCATGTGGGGTGATGGGAAATTGACCGGCAGTTCTCCCCGGTCCTCCCTGGCCTCACGCATGCGCTCGAAACGCTCTTCCAGTTCCAACGCCTCGGCTTCGACCCGGCCGTAGCGCTCCAATACCACCAGGCCGTTGGCGCCGATGTACTCCATCAGGTGGGCTTGGTTGACCAGTCCGTTGTAGAAAGAAAGGGTCTCCGGGTTGGGCTCTGAGGACAGAACTGACAGTTCTTCCGCCATGCGGTCACGGACCTCGTTGCCGCACTTGGCGTAATCGAGGGCTTCGATCGACGATTCCATAGTCTGCTGGTGGGCCAGGCCGGGCAATTGTTCACGGGCCGGCGCCAAGCGGACTTCGTCGGCGGGCCGGATGGAGCGTTGGGACACCGGGTCGAAGTAGCGGATGGTGTCGATCTCGTCGTCCCACAGTTCGATGCGCAGCGGCCATTCGGACCCCGTGGGAAAAACGTCCAGGATCCCGCCCCTGTGGCTGAAACTTCCCGGCGCCTCTACGACCGGTTCGTTGTGGTAGCCCAAGTCCAGCCATTGGCCGAGTACGGTTTCGATCCGTATCCGGTCTCCCTTCTTCCAGAGGCTCAACGCCCCCGTGGCAGGGAAAACTCCTGCCATCAACTCCGGTGGCAGTGTGTAGAGCAGTGCGGAACCGACCGAGCAGATCACCAACGGTAGTACGTCGGGTTCAGAGGCGCCGAATCTCCCAGCCCCAGCCAGCGCCGCCAGGGCGGTCAACCGCTGGTTGCCGGTGTTGGCGTCAACTGCCAGCCGCTCGTATGGGAGCACTTCGGGTTCTGGCAGGAGGTGAATGGGCTGATCTTCGCCCAGATAGGTCAACAACTGGTCGTGGAGACGCCGGGCGTCGTCGGGACGGGGCGTGATCACCAGGAGCGGCCCCCGCTGGCGGCGCCATAAAGAGGCCAGGAAGGCCGAGCGGGCCCCCTGCCGGACAGTGGCTCCCGACGCGTCAACATTCCCCCGGTGCTCGGGATGGCGGTCCAGTAATTCCAGGACTCCCTTAAGGGTCATATGGTGGTTAGAATCTTCGATTTAGCTTGGGCTGGAATGGGCCTAAATATAAAATTACACGCCGGAAAAGGGGCTGGTAACAAAGCCAGCCCCTTTTCCACTATTTTATGGCTTGAGCGGCTCTGTTACAAGCGGCAATCGACCGCCTTCGCGATTCGGGGTGACGTGCGTGCATGCTATAATATCTATTGAGAGTGAGCGGCTTCTGACCGCCCATTTTTATCCCGATTTCGAGTCCTCAAGAACCCAGATCATGGCCAGAGCAAGTCAACAGAACAAGGCTGAAACAAGCCCCAAGTCCGGCGACCTTCGGTACCGGCGCATCGTGGTCAAAGCCGGGACCGGGGCCCTGACTGGGCCGTCCGGGTTGGACTCGGAAGTCATGGCCGACTTGGTGCGCCAGGTCTGTCAGGTACGTGACGCCTCGGGCGAAGTGCTGCTGGTGACATCAGGCGCCATCGCCGCTGGGCGTTCGGCCCTGGGTCAGAACCGGGAAGAGATGGGGCATGACATATCGTCACGCCAGGTTTTCGCCGCCGTTGGCCAGAGCCGGTTGATGCATACCTATCAGGAGATGTTCGCCACACACGGCGCCCAGGTCGCCCAGACCCTGCTGACCATCGCCGACCTCTCCGACCGGCAGTCTTATCTGAACGTCGGCAATACTCTTCAACGGTTGTTGGAGCTGGGGGTGGTGCCGGTGGTCAACGAGAACGACGTGGTGGCCGTGGATGAGATCGGCGAGGTGTTCGGCGACAACGACCGCCTCTCGGCACTGGTGGCCAATCTGGTGGACGCCGACCTTCTGGTGGTCCTGACCGATACCGACGGCCTGTATTCGGCGGATCCACGGACCGACCCCAGCGCCACACTGATTGCCGAGGTTGACCGGGTCAACGCCAGCATCGAGAGCCTGGCCGGAGAAGGGTTGCATCCCTGGGCCAGGGGAGGCATGGCCACCAAACTTGAAGCCGCCAAGCTGGTCACGGCATCTGGCATCCCCATGGTTATGTGCCACGGCCGGGCCGAAGACGCCGTGCTCCACGCCGCCCGGGGCGAGGCTGTAGGCACTTTTTTCAAGCCCGCCGACAGCAAGATGGAAGCCCGCAAGCGGTGGATGCTGAGCGGCATCTCCCAGCGGGGTAAGATAGTTGTGGACACCGGAGCGGCCGGAGCGCTAGTGAAAGACCACCGGAGCCTGCTGCCCGCCGGGATCCAGTCGGTGGAAGGCGATTTTAGCCGCGGTGAGTCCATATATGTGGTGGACCCCAAGGGCGTCAAGATAGCCTGCGGCATCGCCAACTATGCGGCCAGGGACATCGGCAAGATTCAAGGGCTGAGGTCGGACCGTATCGAAGAGACCCTGGGCTACCACTACGGCCAGGAAGTGGTTCACCGGAATAACTTGGTGCTTTTATAAGATGGCCACCGAAACAGTACAAGAGGTAACCGCCCTGGGACTAGCCGCCCGGAAAGCCTCCCGGAAGTTGGCCCGGCTATCGACCGAGGACAAGAATCGGGTGCTGCTCAATCTGGCCGGACTGCTCCGTTCCGACCAAGCGGGCGTTTTGGCGGCGAACGCCGAAGACTACCAAGAAGCCAAAGCTGACGGCCTGGACGAATCCCTGTTGGACCGGCTGCTGCTGACCAGCGAACGTCTCAACGGCACCGCCGACGAACTCCAGCGGGTTGCCGAACTACCCGACCCCATCGGCGAGGTCATCGAAACATCTTCGCTGCCCAACGGGCTGATCGCCAGCCGACGCCGGGTGCCGCTGGGCGTGGTCGGCAGCATCTATGAATCCCGGCCCAACGTCACAGTCGATATTTTCGGTCTCTGCCTCAAATCGGGGAACGCCTGCATCGTGAGGGGCGGCAAGGAGACCATCCGCTCCAACACAGAGCTAGTGGCCCTGCTGAGAAAGGCCCTAACCGATGCCGGCGTCACTACTGATGCGGTCCAGTTCCTGGACAACCCGGACCGGGCGCTGGTGGACGCCATGCTCAAGATGGACCAATACATCAACCTGTTGGTGCCCCGGGGCGGCGCCAGTCTGGTCAAGTTCGTGGCTGAGAACGCCACCATGCCGGCGGTTACCGGAGGTATCGGGGTTTGCCACACCTATATCGACCGGGCGGCCGACCTGAAGATGGCGGTGGAGATCGTCCACAACGCCAAGGTCAGGCGTCCCTCCATCTGCAATGCCCTAGATACAGTGTTGGTCCACGCGGAAGTCGCCGCCGACGGGCTGCCCCTCATCGCCGAAGAACTGACAGCTTCGGGCGTGGAACTCCACTGCGACAACCGGGCCCTCAGCATATTGGGCCCCGACGCGCCCGACTTGGCTCTGCCGGCCAGCGAAGATGATTGGGGAAAAGAGTTCCTGTCGCTCACAGCCGCAGTCAAGGTAGTGGACTCCCTGGAAGACGCGCTAGAGCACATCGAGACCTATGGTTCAGGCCACTCCGAGGCGATCATCACCGAGGACGACTCAGCGGCCACCAAGTTCCTCGATGAAGTGGACGCGGCCGCAGTGTACGTCAACGCCAGCACCCAATTCACTGACGGCGGTCAGTTCGGCCTGGGCGCCGAGGTTGGCATCAGCACTCAGAAGTTCCACGCCCGCGGCCCCATGGGTTTGAAGGAGCTGACAAGTTATAAATGGGTCATAGTGGGCCAGGGTCAGGTCAGGCCATAGCGGTGGAAAGAGCACAGGGAGGCCAGCATTGGCGGAATTGAAATTCGAGCGCGAGGTGCGCACACCGTATTCCGAAGCGTACTTGGTCATGGAGCTTGACCGTCAGGTCGGCCGGGTGGACATCCATTTCACCCCGGAGATGGTCCACGTTGCCGTGTCCGTGGATGAGAGCCTAACCCAAGAGACCGTCCAGCAGATCATCGACACCATTGATGAAGACATGGTCGATGCGGTTGGCATCGCCCGAGGAAATTTCGTGGTGCACATCTTCCAGGGCAGAGAGACCGGAGTGCTTAGCGACGAGAACGAGAACGAGTTCAGCGAAGACGGCAGCGACCACTAGCCGTCTAACTTCGCGATCAATCTGGCGACCGATGGCCGGTCAGCGGGCGTTTGACCCCGGTGTCCATAAAGTACTGTTCCGTCATCCCCGAGGATAAAATCCCCTCCAAGCTGTTTCCAGTCGCTTGCCGCATGCTCGTACCGCCTTCCACGGGCGAAGTGCTTTGCGTAGGTCCAGACCGTCTTGGGCGAAAATATCTTCAGGAGGCTGCCCTGGGCCAGACTGTAGGCGGCGTAAACGTCCCGCTCCGGGTCTGAGAGGACTGGGAAAGGCAACTGAAGCTGACGCGTTAATTGGAACAGCCGGTCCTTAGGCTCAAAGGATATGGCCGCCACCTCGGAGCCCTTGGCCTGAATATTGCCATACTGCTGCCGCAACTGCGACAGATGCTCCCTTCAAGGCACTCAAGCGAAATGCCTCAGGAAGACCAATAGGATCTTCCGGCCTCGTAATCCCTGAAGCGAGATAAACTCGCCCTCGGACATCGGCAGCGTGAAGTCGGGCGCCGCCCGGCCCACTAGGACGGGTCCAACGCCTTTCGGGTCAGTACTCATATCAGGCTCATAATAAGAGAGTCATTTCCATGTTTGATGTTACCAACCGCCCAGTCGCTCCATAGTGCGGAATCAAACTCCAACACCCGATGCTATACTCATTCTTTCACTCTTGCCAGTATGAAGATGACACTGATTTAGCCTTGGTAATAGACTCTCACTGCCACATTCTGCCGCCTTCTTTCCGCAACCGCCGGGCCGAGATCGCCAAGCGTGACGCGACCTTTGCGGCGTTGCTGTCGGACCCCAACGCCCGCATAGCCTCCGCCGACGACCTGCTCGCAGCCATGGACCGCGACGGCGTGGACCAGGCCGTGGTTATGGGCATGGGCTGGACCCATCATCAGGTGGCCGTCGAAGCCAACGAATACATCATCCAAACGGTGGGGGATAACCCCGGACGCTTGACCGGCTTCTGTTCCGTTAATCCCGGCTGGGGCGAACCGGCAGTTACAGAAGCGCAACGTTGCTTCGATGCCGGGCTGGTGGGCATTGGCGAATTACACGCCGATACCCAGGGGTTCGACATCACCGACGTTGCGGCCATGGCTCCGGTTATGGAACTGGCCCGCTCCGACCGGCTGCCTGTGCTGGTCCACGCCTCCGAACCGGTCGGTCACCAATACCCCGGCAAGGGCGGCACCACCCCAGACAAACTGTACCGGTTCATCCAAAATTTTCCTGGAAACGTGATAATCTGCGCTCACTGGGGCGGCGGACTCCCGTTTTACTCGTTGATGCCCGAGGTCAAAGAATCGCTTAAGAACGTGTATTTCGACTCCGCGGCAACACCCTTTCTCTACCGGCCTGAGGTCTTTGGCGCTGTATCTGAACTGGCCGGAGCGGGCAAGGTCCTATTCGCCAGCGATTTTCCGTTGCTGGAGATGTCCCGCCCGCTGGAGCAGGCCCGGAACGCCGGACTTGCCGCCGATGTGGAAGCGGCCCTGCTGCGGGGAAACGCGGCCAAGTTGTTTGGCCTATGAGCAACGGCACTAAAGCATCAGACGAAGTGCTAACCCTGCCAGACCACCTGCGGGGGGGTCTCGATATCCTGTTCGTCGGGTTGAATCCATCTCAATATTCGGCGGAGGTGGGCCATTACTTCGCTAACCCGCGCAACCGGTTCTGGCCGGCCTTCAACATGTCGGGCCTGGTAGGCAGGCCGGTCACATTCGATGAAGACGCCACCCTGTTGGATGACGGCATCGGTTTCACCGACGTTGCCAAGCGCCCTACGCCCATGGGGTCGGGACTACGGGCCGCCGACTTCCGCGAATGGGCCCCGGTGCTCAAAGGGAAGATCGTGAGATTCGCGCCGAAGTTGGTCTGTTTCCATGGGCTGATGGCCTACAAAGGCTACCTCCAACATGGCGAGGGCGTGAAAGAGCAAGCCCAGCTCGGCCTGCAAGACCGGACGATCGGCGCTTCGGCGGTCTTCGTCGTGCCCAATCCCAGCCCGGCCAACGCCAAGTACTCGCTGAACGACCTGGCTGAGTGGTACGGGCGGCTCCGGGAAGCAAGCGAACGATGACCGCGTCACGGGAAAAAATGGTCCGTTCATTCATCGCCATCCCGGTTCCCAGATCGGGCATAGAGGTGCTGGAACGAGCCGTCAAGAGACTTGACTCCGAGATTGGCGGACAGGTCAGGTGGGTGCGGCCCAGGGGCATCCACCTGACCCTTAAATTTATGGGCGACATACCTGCCTCAACCCTAGAACGGGTCCTGGAAGCGCTGCCCCAGGTGACCGCCTCTTTCAGCCTCTTTGAGATTTCGATGTCCGGCCTGGGCGTCTTCCCCAACCCTCGGCGTCCCCGAGTGCTGTGGGCGGGCCTTGACGGAGACTTGGCCACTCTATCGGCGCTTCAGATCGCCGTGGATCAAGCCGTCGAAAAACTGGGACTGCCCAAGGATGACCGCCCATTCTCGCCCCATCTGACCCTAGGACGAGTCCGACGAGACACGAATGAGGAGCAGTCGCGGAAGATTGGCTACCTCATGACTAACACGCGTTTGCAGGCCCCACCATCCTGGACCGTGGAAACAGTCGACCTGATGCGCACCGAGCTCGACCCCACCGGCTCCAGGCACTACCTGGTAGGCTCGACAACCATCGGTGGCGGATGATTGCATGGACCGTTTGACCGCCTCCATCACGCCTGTGGCGCCCTTCGATTTCGAGCTGACGGCGGGTTACCACACCTACTTCCAGAGCCGCTACGGCACCGACACCATGGAGGACGGTGTCTACCGCCGGCTTTTGGATCTGGGAGATAAGCTGGTCTTGGCTTCGGTGCGATCGGCAGGCACCGTGGACGCCCCGGAGCTCAAGTTGGAATTGCAGGGCTCGGAGTTAAGTGCGGCGGATGTCGACCTGGCTAAGGAAAGAGTTTCCTGGCTCCTGGGAGCGGGCCAAGACCTGGCCCCGTTCTATGAGTTGGGGCGGGTGGACCAGGCCATGTCCGGTTTGGTGGACCAGTTCTACGGCCTGCACCTGCCCCATACCGCCACGGCCTTTGAGGCGTTGGTGCTGGCGGTTCTGGGACAGCAGATATCCACCAGCGTGGCCCGAATAATCCGCACCTTGCTGATCGAGACCTTTGGTCCCAGCGCGGAGTTTGACGGCGAGACCTACTACGCCTTTCCCAGACCGGAGTCCATCTGGGCGTCTTCGCCCGCCGAGCTTCACACAATGAAACTGACCCAGCGCAAGTCCGAGTATGTCCACGGCTTGGCCGGGTCGGCTCTGGACGCCGCCGTGGGCCTGGATCGACTGGGCGAATTGACCGACGCGGAGATTGTCGAGAAGCTGGTTGCGCTGCGGGGTGTAGGACTGTGGACCGCCCAATGGACGTTGATCCGCGCCGTGGGCCGCCCGGACGCCCTGCCTCTGGGCGACCTGGCCTTAAGACGGGTAGTCTCACGCTTATTCACGGGCGGCACCGAAGTAACCGACTCCGATGTAGAAGATATCGCTCAGCGTTGGTCTCCCTACCGCACCTTCGCTACGGTCTATCTATTCAGTGCGTTAAGGACCGGGGCGGGTTGATTGGCTGCACAGAGCAGGTGGTTCGACAGGCTCACCACGAATGGACAAAGGACACCATGAGCGGACGAGATGGCCGCACCGCGGAAAAGACCTGGCAAGACCAGGAGGTTTAAATGCCATTTCTAGGACTTAGACTGGGGAACGAGACCCAGTTGGGCGTCGCCGATATTCAGTTTCTCGGGGCATTGGCCGAAGAACACGGCTATGGCGAGGTTTGGATGACTGAGGGCGCCGGGCGCGACTCGCTGACCCAACTTACCGCCATCGCCGCGGCCACCACCCGCATCGGCTTGGGAACCGGCATCCTACCCATGTTTTCCAGGACACCGCTCATCACGGCGATGTCGGCGGTGGGCCTTGCCGCGGTTTCGGATGGCCGGTTCATCTTGGGCCTGGGAGTGGGCAACCGCCCCGCAACGGAGAATGGGCACGGTGTGGCCTATAGCCAACCCATGGAACATCTGTCAGACCTGATCCACATCGTTCGTGGACTGCTGAGGGGTGAGGAGGTCAGTCATCAAGGGAAGGCAATCTCGGTCACCCGGGCATCGTTGGGCGACGCGGCTCCAGAGGTGAAAGTGCCCATTTACATCGCGGCCCTGGGTCCTCGAATGTTGGAACTGGCCGGGGCGATCGCTGATGGAGTTCTGCTGAGTTGGACGGCCGCTAGCTATCTGGAGCAGGCCATCCAACTGGTCCGCGACGGAGCCAACAAAGCCGGACGCGACCCCTCTGAAGTGGACATTTCGGGTTACCTGCGTGTTGTTGTGACTGACGACCTTGAGGCGGGCCGTGCCAGTCTGCAACGGGAGATCGCGCGGTACGCCGGCGGCGGCCACTACCAGTCCTATTTCCGGAACACGGGGTTCGATGCCGAGATGGTGGGAGCCCAGGCAGGTCGGGGCCATTCCGACAATCCGGCCACGACCGCGGCGATCAGCGTGAATATGCAGTCAGAATTGGGCGTAGTCGGACCGGCTGAGGTCTGCCGGGCACGGATAGAGGAATTGCGTGAGATGGGATTGACGAAGCCTGTGATCGCGCCTCTCACAGTAGGGGACATGAAAGACTCTTACGAACGGACCATCAAAGCCCTGGCTCTTTAGGCATTTAAATCTTCAAAGTGAGAGATCTATGTCATCCGTTTTAGTCTTTGTATTCGACGGACTCCAGCCGGCCCAGGTTAATCCCCGACTGATGCCCAATCTTTCGGCGTTCGCCGCAGGAGGCGTGACTTTCGCCAACCACCACTCTGTTTTCCCTACAGTGACCCGAGTCAATGGTTCCAGCATGGTCACGGGCATGAATCCGGGCGAACACGGCCTGGCCGGGAACCGGCTGGTTATCCGGGACTTTGATCCGGACAAACACATGGGGGCCTTGGAGCCGGAATTGTCCCGCGTAGCCAAGGCTGGGCTGCCGGTGCTGCTGGCGCCGACGTTGGGCCAGGTCCTCGCCCGGCATGGGAAAGAATACGTGGCCATCGGCGTTGGGACCAGCGGTAATGCCTACCTCCATAATCCGACGGCCGAAGATTCGGGCGGCGCGACCATCCACCCGGCATTCGCCCTACCCAGGGACCTGCACGAGTCGCTCATCGACCGGTTCGGCCCGTGGCCGGACGAGGCGCAGCCCAACACCTCCAGATTGGCCCACGCCATGCGCATAATGACCGAATATGTGCTCCCCGAGCGAATGCCCGGGGCGGCGTTGATCTGGTCGTCTGAGCCGGATAAGTCTCATCATTCGGCCGGAGTCGGTTCAAGCCTCGGAGACACCGCCATCAAGGAGGCTGACGGGCAGTTCGGAGATCTGATGCAATGCCTGCGGGAGACCGGCCGCGCCGAAGATACAGACGTATTCGTGGTATCGGACCACGGCTACTCGACCATCTCCGAGATCGTCCCAGTCGAAGCGTTGGTCAAGGAAGCCGGCTTCCCATCCGGCGGAGAACCGGGTGGAGTCATCGTCGCCCAGAACGGTGGCGCGGTGCTGTTCTACACCACGCCGGGCGACATGGGCACAGCCCAACGTCTGGCCGCCTGGCTTATGGCCCAACCCTGGTGCGGAACGGTCACGGCGTCCGAGGCTGTTTCTGGGATCCCAGGCACTCTGCCCGCCTCCCTGGTGGGAAATGAAGGGCCGAGGGCGCCTGATCTGACCATGTCTTTCCGATGGGAGTCAACCGCCAACGAAGCTGGGTACCACGGTATGGCTTACTCCACCTCTGGCGAGCCGGGCACGGGGCAACATGGTTCCATGAGCCGCCACGAGATGCACAACATCCTATTCGCAAGCGGCCCGGACTTCCGGTCCGGTCTCAAACTGGAAACGCCGTCCGGCAACGTTGACCTGACGCCAACTATTCTCAAAGTACTGAGTATCAGCGGACACGAGGGGATGCACGGGAGGGTGCTGGAGGAGGCGCTGGTAGGCGGCCCAGACGCGGCGGATGTCGGATGGTCGACCGAACTGCACAGCGCCGAGCATAATCTTGCCGAACAGGTCTACCGCCAGCAGATCAAGATTTCCACAGTGGGCACAACCTCGTATGTCGATGAGGGGAACCGCGTGGATTAAAGCTGTGGTATTCCAATTCTGTCATTCCGAGGCGTTAGCCGAGGAATCTCGCTGTATCTGGGAGATCACAGCACAAGAGCACAGAGATACATCTCCTTCCGTGGAAGGATCAGTATGACAGTCTTGGCCCGTCTCGATTGTGGCTTAAGCCACGCCGGATTCTTGTCTAACAGTTCCGGCCACGTATAATACCGAAGATTACATATAGGGCGCTGCAAATCGCAGGAAAAGGGAGCCACTGAAGCCCATGAATTCTCACAGCCTAAACCCGTCTGAACTCGCTGGACGGCGGGACGAGATCCTGAGCCACTTCGCGCGCATTGATAAAGAATTTGACCGCCGGCGGGGAGAGAACCGGCTGCTGGTCAAGGGAGAAGACATCCAGTGGGAGTCGGCGTCCCGAGTACATCCCACGCAGCAAGAAGGCCATCTGCTGGCCAGGATCATCTCCCCGGAATTGGGTTTCAACATACACACGTTCCGGGTTTTCAAGCGGCAGATAGGCGGGGGCGGTATCGACGGCGCTTTCCACACCCACGGCGACGCGGTCAAATATTACCTTGAGGGCAAAGGCAAAGAGATCATCGACGATCAGGAAGTGGAGGTTTCGCCGGGTGATTTGGCCTTCATCCCGGCGAACATCTGGCACGGCACCGAGAACACAGGCGACGAACCAATGGTGTTCATCGCCTTTCACCAGATTCCCGGCACACACCTGCCCGTCCCTGCTTCATGGCAGTACCACGCCGATGACCTCAGCGAGCACGAGAGCATCGACAGCCGCCTGGTCACGATGGAGAAAGAAGACCCAGCGGCCATGGACTCGGCAACGCTTTACTCCTGGCGGCAACACCTGCTCCACGAGCTGGGTGTCCTGGATGATGAGTTCAATCAACGGCGCAAGGCGAAGAACTACCTGGTGCCCAGGAACGAAGTGCCCTGGGAGTCACCGNCGGACAATCAAANGACCACCCTGATCGCCCCCGAACTGGGGTTCGACATCCACACCCTTCAGCTATCGGTGCGAGTTGTNCCCCCCGGTCACAGCGACGAAACGTTCCACAGCCACGGCGAGGCCGTCCACTATTATCTGTCCGGACAGGGCCTTCAGGTAGTCGGCGACGAATCCATAGCCGTGGAAGCCGGAGACTTGGTCTTCGTTCCAGCCGGGACCGCCCACGGCATCCGAAACTCCACCGGTGATCCCATGCGGTTCTTGATCGCTGAGCAGCTCCCTGGGACCTACCTGCAACGACCGGTGATCAGCCAAGATTAAGCATAGAAAACCCGCTAACCCAACGGACATTGCTTGGAGGNAAAATTTGGGANCGATGAATAACATGGGGGTNCTNCTGCCAACCAGGGGNGTCTTGGTNTACGCCAAAGGCGGCAGGCCCAGGGTAGAACTGAACTGGCAGATGGCCGAAACGGCNGAGCGCATCGGCTACGACTCGGTCTGGGTTGGCGATAGCATCACCTCCAAGCCGCGCCTGGAGCCCATGGCCGTCATGGCCGCCNTGGCTGCGCGCACCCATCGGGTCAAGATCGGGACCGCGGTCATGCTGAATGCCCTGCGGCACCCGGTCCACCTGGCCCACTCCATCGCCACCATCGACAACATTTCCGACGGCCGGATCATATTGGGTCTAGGCGCCGGCAGAAGCAACAACCAGATGTTTGTGGACGAGCATGCCGCGGTGGGTGTTCCCATCGAAGAGCGTGCCGCACGTATGGAAGAGAGCATCGACGTTCTCCGGAAGCTTTGGACCGAAGACGACGTTTCAAATCCAGATGGGTTTTATCCCTTGAGTGGCATGACTCTGGAGCCNAGGCCGGTNCAACAACCTGTGCCCATCTGGCTCTCCAGCAACTGGGTCCAGCGGGGCCTGAAGAGAGTGGCGGCCCAGGGCGACGGGTGGATCACCAACGTTCCTTCAACNGAGATGTTCACCAAATGCTGGGATAGGATCGAAGAGAAGGGCCAAGAGTTAAGCCGGGACGTGAGCAGAATACCGCGCGCCCTCTACATATCCGTAAATCTCAACGATGAAGACGANGCCCTGGCTGAGGGCGACGGGTTCATGCGGTCTTACTACGGCATCCCGTATGAAGTGGTCAGCAAGCAGTTGCTCTGCGTCTTCGGCCCTGCCCAGAAGGCCATCGACGNCATCAAGCGCTACAAAGAAGCCGGCGCCNACTACTTCATAGTCCGCTTCGCCTCCCCCAACCAGATGCAACAACTTGAAAAGTTCACGGANTTGGTGGTGCCGAGTTTGAAGTAATATCACTCTCCGAGAAAGTGACGGCTGCGCATCCTTCGACGGGCTCAGGACGAACGGCGGGAAGTCGGCGTCCGATTGAGGGGATGGCGGAAACTAGGCCAGGGCGATTGAAAGCCCGGNTGCGCCGCCTAGCCCTTCAGCATCTTCATCAGGGCCATGGGGTTGCGGGACTTGGACATCTGCTTCATCAGCTTCTGAGTCTGTTTGAACTGGTTCAGCAGTTGGTTCACGTCCTGGGGGGTGGTCCCGCTGCCACGGGAGATACGGCGGCGGCGGCTTCCGTTCAGNATCTCAGGCCGTTGGCGTTCCTGGGGGGTCATGGACCGGATGATGGCTTCNATGCGCTCGATTCGGCCGTCGTCTAAGTCGCCCATAGGCATCTTCTTGCTCAGTTGGCTCATCCCCGGGATCATCTCCATGACTGACGAAAGCGATCCCATTTTCTTAACGCTTTGGATCTGGGTCAAGAAATCTTCCAGGTCGAAATTGGCCTGACGGAATTTCTTTTCCATCTCCTCGGCCTGCTTCTCATCCACCGCGTCCTGGGCCTTCTCGATCAAGGTCAGGATNTCGCCCATGGCCAGGATACGGGAGGCCAGGCGGTCCGGGTGGTAGGCCTCCAGGCCGTCGGGACGCTCGCCCACTCCCATGAATTTGATGGGCACGCCGGTAACGCGAGTGATGGACAGGGCGGCGCCGCCCCGGGCATCACCGTCCATCTTGGACATGATCAGGCCGGTGAGCGAGACTTGCTCGTGGAACCCCTCTGCNGCGTTCACCGCTTCCTGGCCGGTCATGGCGTCCACGACCAGGAGCACTTCGTGGGGGTTGACCGCTTTCTTGACCTCGCCCAGTTCNTTCATCAACTCTTCATCGATCTGGAGGCGGCCGCCGGTGTCGATGATGGCCCAGTTGACGCCCAGTTGGCGGGCCTTTTCAACGCCGTTCTTGGCCACCTGGACCACGGTGGAGGANTTGGGGTNCTCGGAATAGACCGGGATGTCCAATTGCTTGCCCAGGGTTTCCAGTTGTTGGATGGCGGCAGGGCGGCGCAGGTCGGCGGCTATGAGCAGAGACCTGTGGCTCTCGCGGCGCAGGTGCAGGGCTAATTTGGCGGCGGTGGTCGTCTTACCTGAGCCCTGAAGGCCCACCAGCATGATGGTCGTCACCGGTTGGCTGGAGAGAGTCAGGGAGTTGTCGCCGCCGCTGAGGAGATTGGTCAACTCCTCCTGTACGATCTTGACCACCTGCTGGCCGGGCGAGAGGCTTTCCAGCACGTCCGAGCCGATGGCCCGTTCCTTCACGGCTGCCACAAAATCCCTGGCGACGCGGAAGTTAACGTCGGCTTCCAGCAGCGAGCGCCGGACCAGGCTGAGGGCCTCGTCGACGTCGCCTTCGGTCAAGCGTCCCTTGCTGGTCAGCTTGTCCAGGATGCCGGTCAACCGCTCGGTTAAGTTCTCAAACATATCTGTTCTGGTTGCCTCATTCGGGAAGTATCTGCATTGAATTGTAGGCTGGCGCGAGATTCAGGGTCAAGGTGGTAGCGGGCGCATCACTCCCACCGGAACAGCCGCACCGCGATGAAGAAGGTTACCGCCAGCCAGACGGTCAGTCCGAGCACGTTCTCCCATTGAGACCATAGGCTTGCGCCGTCGACGGCCACGTTACGCAGGGCGTCGGCCAGATAGCTCAGGGGTAGGAAATCGGCAACGGCTCGGAGCGGCTCGGGCATGGCGTCTCTGGGGAAGAACACGCCGGAGAGGAACATCATGGGGAGGGCGATGGCGTTGGCCACCGGGGCGGCCACGTCTTCGGTGTGCGCCCATCCCGAAACGGCGAATCCCATGCTGACAAACACCCCGCCACCCAGCAAGGCGAGCAATAGCATGAACCCCAGGTTACCCTCCAGGTGCACGTCGAAAGCCAGCACCGCCAGACCCACCAGAACCAACGTCTGCAAGATTGACACGGTCAGCCGAGTAAAGACCTGAGCAAAGATGAAACTGGCCGGCAGGATAGGCGTGGCTTGCAGACGCCGCAACACGCCGCGGCTCTTCAACTGGAGGAAAGAAAAGGCCACGCTGAAGAGACCCATCTGCATGATCGACATAGCGACCACGCCCGGCATCAGAAAGTCGATGAACCTCAAGTTGCGACTGTCTACCGGCGAGGCATCAATGGTGTAACGCTCTGAGATATTCCCTTCGGCAAAGGTTATCTCGTCCAGCAGGTGTTGGATGATGGTCTGTCCGGCGGCCGATTCTTGGGGCTCGCCTTCGTTGTAGATCACGGTGACCCGGCGTTGGGCCTCGCCGAACCCCGGTTCGATGATCAGAAGCAAGTTACGGTCGCCGTCCAACAGGGCCTCCCGCTCTTTCTCCTCGGAGAGGTCGTCGGAGATGTCAAAGGTGCCCAGCGCCCGTACTTCGCCGATCAACTTCTGGGATGCGTCGTTATCGGCCCGGTCCACGATCCCCAGGTCGACGGTGCGAAAGGAGCCGAAGTCCAGGAGGCCAAAAACCGAGATCAACACCAGCGGCAAAAAGAACGTCCAGAAGATAGCCTGCCGGTCCCGGAACCAGATCCGCATTGAAGCTTTGGTCAGGCTGATTGTGGGGTTGGCCTGCAATAAACGGCTAAACATCACTCGTCCCGCAGCTCACGGCCTGTGATGTCCAAGAACACGTCTTCCAGGTTGGCCAACTTCTCCGTGCGTTTTTTCTTGAATCCCTTGTTCAGGAGCGAGTCAACCAACGCCTCCGGCCGGTCCATGGCCACGATCTTTCCGTGGTCCATGATGGCCACCCGGTCGCACAGTTCCTCAGCTTCCTCCATGTAGTGGGTGGTCAAGAGCACGGTGCGTCCTTCCGATTTAAACCGCTGGACCAACGCCCACATGTGCCTGCGGGCCTGGGGATCAAGCCCGGTGGTTGGTTCGTCTAGGAAGAGCAAGATCGGGTCGTTTACCAGCGTAGAGGCAACGGAGAATCGCTGTTGCTGGCCGCCGGAGAGGTCCTTGAATAGCGCGTCGGCCCGGTCGTCCAGTTCCACTTCCCGCAACAACTCCCGTGCGTCAATCTCCCGGTGGTAGAGACTGGCCATCACGTCCAAGATCTCGGCCAGGCTCAGACGGTCGAAGAACGCAGAAGATTGTAGTTGGATGCCGATGATCTTCTTGACCGCCCGTGGATCCTCCTGAACGTCGATGCCGTTGACGATGGCCGAGCCGCTGTCCTGGGCCCGCATGCCCTCAAGTATCTCCACCGTGGTGGTCTTGCCCGCGCCGTTGGGACCCAGGATGCCGAAGACTTCCCCGGCGCTCACGGAGAACGAGACGCCGTCCACGGCTTTCAGGTCGCCGTAGCTCTTGCGGAGGTCGTCCACCTCGACTATGTGTGTCTCGTGATCCATCGACTTTGGCGTGTTCGGCCCTGTGCTAAAATTAGTTACGTTCCGGCCCCGGTTAACTTTAAGTACCTTCAGGGCCGCGGGCAGTCTTCTTCGGTGTGGTGGAGGTTGCAGGTGGCCGGTTTACAACCAAGCCAAGCAAGCTCTCTTTTACGGGCCCTTTCGAGGCCCTCACCATGATACCCCTCAAGCTTACAGTCAGGAACTTCCTGTGTTACCGGGAGAACGTTCCTCCGCTGGACTTCACCGGCCTCCACATCGCCTGCCTGTGCGGCGCCAACGGCCACGGCAAATCGGCCCTTTTGGATAGCATAACCTGGGCGCTGTGGGGTAAGGCCAGGGGCCGGGTCCAAGACGAGATGATCTCCTACGGCGCCGATGAATGCCGGGTCGAGTTGGACTTTTCCTCACGCGACCAAAAATACCGGGTTATCCGCAGCCACGCCCGGGGCGGCACCCGCCGGCGGAGCGGGGCGTCGGATCTGCAATTGATGGTCCTGGAGGACGACACCGCACGGTCGGTGACCGGCGACATGATGCGCGAGACCCAGGCCCGGATCGACCAGACAATCGGCATGGACTACGACACGTTCATAAACTCGGCCTTCCTCGTTCAGGGCCGGGCCGACGAGTTCACCAACAAGACCCCCGCCGAACGCAAAGCCGTGCTAAGCAAGGTCCTGGGCTTGGACGTCTATGACCGGCTTTTGGTTCGCGCCAGGGAGCGTAACAGGTGGGCCGAAAACAGCGCCAAGGTAGCCGAAGGCACGGTGGATCGCCTGCGCCGCGACATAGAGCAGATGGAGTCCCCGGCCTCGGAACTGGTAGAGGTGGAAGCCAGCCTGGCCACGCAGAATAAAGACCTCGCAGACCAACAGGCGAAAACATCGGGCCTGCGAGACCAGGTAGGCGAACTACGCCGGCAGCAGTCGGGCCAGGAAGAAGCGGCCCAGCGAGTGGCAGCCTTGGCCAAAGAGATGGAGCAGTTCGGATCAGCCCACAAAACGGCACAGCAACAGGTAGCGGAGTTTGAGAAGCTGGTGGGCCAGGCTCCGGCCATCCGCCAAGGCGCCGCCCAACTGGCCACCGCCCGCGCAGCCTTCGCCAGACTGGAAGAGGCCGGCCGCAACTTCGACGACCTTGTAGGCCAGAAGAACACGGCCTCTGGGGCTATCGAAGTTAAACGGACCTTGCTGGAGTCCCAGATCCAACAGCTAAACTCTGAGATCGAGACCCGTTTCAGCCCGAAAGCCCAGGGCCTGGAGCAGCTTGAGGCCACCAAGCAGCAGCTTCGGGCCGAAGGACCGGCTATCGAGGAACAGGAACGGGCCTTGGCTGCCGAGCGCGAATGCCTCAATGCTTTGGCGGTTGAGACAGCACAAACTAAGAGCGCTCTGGAGCGGTCTGCAAGTGAAGGAAAAGACCTAGCCGCGAAGAAAGAATTGCTGGATGGGACCAACGGCCAGGAAGCGGTGTGTCCTTTGTGCCAGACCCCGTTGAGCGAGGACGGCTGTCAGCGCTTGGTTGAGACCTTTGAATCCGACATCCAAGCCAAGCGGGACGAGTACCGGAACACATCGGCCCAGGTGAAGACCCTGCAAGCCCAGACGGCCGAACTGGAAGGTCGCCTCCCCCAAAAAGAGCAGGCGTTATTCCAGGCCCAAACCAAACGACAGGTGGCGCTACAGCAACTGGAACAGCAGATGCAGGAAGCCCTGCAGGCACGGCACGACTTGGCAGAGGCGACTCCCAAACTGCAGGCCATGCGGACGACCTTGGAGGACGGCTCTTTTGCCGCCGAGGAGTTGGCCCAACTGCAAAAATTGGAAGCACAGATACAAGAACTGGAGTACGACCCCGAGACCCGCCAACGGGTTTTTCAGGAGACTGTCGGTTTGGAGGAGTTCGCCAATCAGGAACAGTCGCTGAATCAAGCCGAGTCTGGCTTGCCCGCAGCCAAGGAAGCAGCGGAACAGCACGAGGCCATGGCTCTGCGCCGCAAGGAAGAAATGGAGCTGCTGCAGTCCCAAGCCGCCGAGGCAAAAGAAGCTTTGGTGGGGTTGGTGGCCCTGGAGGGCGAATTCACCCAGGCTGAGCAACAGGAACGGGAACTGGGAGTCAAGATTGAGCAAGCTAGGGAGCGCGTCGGCTCATTGAAAGAGCATGTCGTGCGTCAGGAATCGTTGGGGCAAGAGCTGATCGCTGAGACGGCGCGCCTGACGGCCCTGCAAGACGAGCAGTCGATCTACCACGAGTTGTCCACCGCCTTCGGGCGTCAGGGCGTACAGGCCATGCTCATCGAGACGGTTGTCCCACGATTGGAGGATGAGACCAACGCGCTGTTGGGCCGCATGACCGACAACCGTATGAACATCAAGCTGGAGACCCAGCGGGAACGCGCCACGGGGCAGGGCGACCCCCGGGAGACTCTGGAGATTATGGTCAGCGACGAACTGGGGCCCCGCAGCTACGAGATGTACAGCGGCGGCGAGGCTTTCCGGGTGAACCTGGCTTTGCGCATCGCTCTTTCTAAGGTACTGGCCCAGCGAATGGGCGCGCCCCTGCCGACGCTGTTCATCGACGAAGGCTTCGGTACCCAGGACGCCGTGGGGCGGGAGCGGATATTGGACGTGATCAGCGCCATCGGCGACGACTTCGAGAAGGTGCTGGTGATCACCCACCTGGACGACCTGAAAGAAGCCTTTCCGGTACGTATCGAAGTCCAGAAGGACGAGTCGGGTTCCACTTTTTGGATTAATTAAGTCCGTCCAGGCGGACTGGTTATAGGTAAGGGGGAGAGAATTGACTTCAGTTCCCGGTAGCGACGTACAGGTCCGGCGCGCTTCGTTGTTGCACGTCGATGAGATAATCGACTTCAATATCGCTATGGCTCAAGAGACCGAGGGCAAATTTTTGGATAACGAGGTGGTCCGGCCAGGCGTCGAGGCTGTGTTCAACCGCAATGACCTGGGATTCTACCTGATCGCCGAGCATACCGGCCGCCCGGTGGGGCAATTGCTCATCACCTACGAGTGGAGCGACTGGCGGAACGCTTTCTTCTGGTGGATCCAGAGCGTCTACGTAAAGCCCGATTACCGGCGGCAAGGGGTCTACAAATCCTTGCATTTTTATGCCGCCGAAGTTGCCCGCCAGGAGGGCAATGTCAGGGGCCTGCGCCTCTACGTGGACAAAGGCAACACCATTGCCCAGGGGGTCTACGCCGGACTGCGAATGCGTCCGACTAACTACGACATGTACGAGATCGATTTTGATGCCCGTCCGGCCAGGGTTATGCTGGAGCCGGAATCAGATAACGAAGTAACAGAAGGGGATGATGATGCCGCTGCCGAATAACGTCAAAAAATTCGCAACTGAGAACCATCGGGGTGTATTGACCAGTTTCCGGAGGAATGGCATGCCCCAATTGAGCGTCGTTACCTGCGGGGAGTACCGGGATGGGGTGGCTTTCTCGACCACTGCCGGCCGTGCCAAGCTGCTAAACCTCCAGCGCGATGCCCGTTGTTCGCTGATGGTCTCCAAAGAGGACTGGTGGGGCTACATAGTCTTCGAAGGTAAAGCCGCCATCCTATCCCCGGATAACACCCCAGCCGATGAACTGCGCGACGCCTTGCGAGATGTCTACTGCGCCGCTACGGGAGGCGACCACTCAAATTGGCCGGAATACGACCAAGCCATGGTCGACGACCGCCGCGCCGCGGTGATAGTAGTCCCAGACCAGATCTACGGGACTGCGGTCTAGGGAATACGCTGGGATTAGGAATTCGCTATTTGAGTGTGCAATTTGGGTTGACCTGTCCCGCGGATGTGCGTTGGCATAGGGCTGACTTGAGTTGGGGAATTTAGCAAGGTAATCAAAATTTTGGAGTGGTAGATATGCCGAACTCAGAATCTCGCCAATCTAAATGCCCAATATGAACCGGTCAGCCGCTCCCGTGCGACCTAGCGAACATTTCCCAAAATGAGGTTATTTCAATTGTCCAGGGTACGGTGAGAGCAATCGCCCACCCAGGCGCCGCTCATTTCCCACCGTTTGCAAAATGCTAAACGATCTCGATTTACCCCCTTAGGGGTAAAAGTTCTGTTAAGTATCTAAAATTCCCGACTCAGCAGGAAATGGATCGTTGGAATCTAAATGTCGGCGACAAAGTGCAAGTTGAAAGATGTCTTCATCAAACCGAATCTGGCAAGGAACGGAACGATCTAATCTTCGATGTCCGTAAAGTTGATATTAATCCATTGACTCAATAATCGGATTGATGGCTGGGCGTCCGATTGTGGTGAGCCTGTCAAACCGCCCGTCCGTTACAACGACTTCGCCTATGCTACGATTGCCATCGTCATGACTGGTGACGGTAGGAGGGACTATGGCCGACGACGCAGCCAATAAAGATCTACGAGAAGCAGGACAGGAATACGAGAGCAAGCTGGCTGATGCATTAGCTCGCCAGAGCGAACCGAAACCAGCCCCCGAGACCAGCTATGGCATGCCGCTTAAGTCGGTCTACACCCCTGAAGACGCAGGCGACCAGGACTACCTGCGGGACCTGGGGTTTCCCGGCGCCTATCCGTTCACCCGTGGTATCCGTCCGGACATGTATCGCGGGCGTCTCTGGACCATGCGCCAGTACGCGGGGTACGACACAGTGGAAGAGACTAACTCGCGGTTCCGGCACCTGCTGGGCCAAGGGCTCACCGGCATGAATGTGGCCTTCGACCTGCCCACTCAGTTGGGCATGGACCCGGACCATCCACTGGCATCCAGCGAGGTGGGGAAAGTCGGCATATCCTGCCCATCCGTGCGCCAGATGGAGACCCTCTTCCACGAACTGCCGCTGAAACAGGTAACCCCGTCCCTCACCGTGAACGCATCGGCCCAGTCCGTGCTTTCGATGTACGTGGTGACCGCTCAGAACCAGGGGATCCCCCTCGAGCAGATCGGCGGGACGACTCAGAACGATATCCTGAAAGAGTTCATCGCCAGAGGGAACTACATCTTCCCTCCAGGTCCGTCGTTGAAGATGACGGTGGACCTCTTCGAGTACTGCGCCCAGCACCTGCCCCGGTGGAATTTCATCAACATCTGCGGGTACCACGTGCGCGAAGCGGGATCCAGCTTGGTGCAGGAACTGGCCTTCGCATTCGGAAATGCCCGCGCCTACTTGGATGAGGCGTTGTCCCGTGGGATGGATATCGACGATTTCGCTCCCCGCATCGCTTTCAACTTCAGCGTGTTCAACAACGTCCTTGAAGAAGTTGCCAAGTTCCGGGCCGCCCGCAGGCTGTGGGCCCGGCTGCTCAAGGAACGCTACGGCGCCAAGAACCCCCGTTCGCTGACATTCCGGACCGGGGCCGGCAGCGGCGGCAGCACGTTGGTGGCCCAACAGCCGGAGAACAACGTTGTCCGGGTGACTCTGCACACGGTGATCGCCGCNATGGCCGGGGTTCAGTCCATGCACACAGCGTCCATGGACGAGGCCCACGCCCTGCCGTCGGAGGAGGCCGCCACCCTGGCCCTCCGCACCCAGCAGATCGTGGCTTATGAAAGCGGACTGGCCGATGTCATTGATCCCTTGGGCGGCTCTTACTACGTGGAGAACCTCACCGACCAGATAGAAGAGCAGGCCGAACAATACCTGACCCGTATCGAAGAACGCGGCGGCATGGTGGCGGCCATCGAATCGGGCTGGGTGGTCCAGGAGATCGGGGAAGAGGCGTACCGGTTCCAACGAGAGGTTGAGCAGGGAGAACGGGTCGTCGTCGGACTGAACCGGTTCACTACCGATGAAACGCCGCCTATCGAACTGCACAGCCCAGACTCGTCCGTTGCTAGCACGGTGCGAGATGAGATTGATGAACTCCGGAAAGACCGGGACCCAAAGGCNCTCTCGCNTGCCCTGGACGANCTGAAATCAGTCGCCAGCGAAGGTGGGAACCTGATGCCGGCTACGTTGGAGGCCGTGAAATCGTTGGCCACCGTGGGGGAGGTTTCGGGGGCGCTTCGCGAGATCTTTGGCGAGTGGCAGGCGCCGAACGTTTAGGGAAAATACTAGCCTCGTCACGCAGCAAAGGCTCGATGGTTAATCAGACTCGAGAGGGAACGCCATGATTGAAACCGGTAAAGTCGTTGGGCTCTTCACCGTGGGCCGTAGGGCTGAGCCTATGAAAAAAACAGAGCAATTCTCTGCGTTAGCCGGACGCGGCATCGAGGGGGATCGTTATTTTTTAGGAACTGGGACTTACTCGAAGAAGCCGGAACCGGGCCGGCAGGTTACGTTGATTCAGACTGAAGTGTTGGAGTCGCTCAAGGATAAGTTCAATATCACCGTTAAGCCCGAGGAGTGCCGCCGAAACGTCATCACTAGGGGCATTGAGATCAACAATCTGGTCGGGACCGAATTCTTTGTTGGAACGGTACGCTTGAGGGCCCATCGAATCACCCAGCCTTGTCTNTATCTGGAGAAGTTTCTGGGGCAACCTGGTTTATACAAAGAACTCTGGGACAATGGCGGAATCAGCTGCGAAATACTGACTGANGGNGTTATCAAAGAAGGCGATATAATCGNNACCTCCCTCGACTAGAATCAATCGGATAGNNGTTGTAGCNGCGGGTTTTTGNCCCGCCATTAACCCNCTGGATTCAGCCGCTGCACCAACTCCGCCCAGTGGCGGCCCCAGGCGTTGCAGATGGCGTTGATTTCTTCTTCGGGGAAATCCCGTAGGGCCACCGGGCCGTAGTGGGACGTGTGGGCGTGACCCTGGATGACCATGCCGTGGTTCAGCAGGATGTGGAGCATGCTGAGCAGGGCCAGTTCGGCGCCGCTGCCGGGACGGCCTCCTCCGGTGAANGCCCCGCCAACCTTGCCCGATAGAGGACCGGGGTAGTCTTGNAAGGTCATCACNTCGAACAAGCGCTTGACCTGCCAATCAACNTCTCCGAACCGCACAGGGGTNCCGATGATNACCCCCTTGGCGGACAACATCTCCTCCCATCGGACCTCGTCCACCGTACGGACCAATGTGCTGGCCCCAGCTTCTTCAATCCCTTGGCGGATAGGCTCCACCATGGCGCCGGTNCGGCCATTCTTGGANGTGTAGATGATCAACAGGTCATGGGCGTTGTGTGCCATATGTCGCTCCTAAAGATCAGACCTGACATTCTGCACAGAAATAAGTGCTTCGGGCGCGGACCCGGATTGCCGTCATGTTGGTCCCGCAGTTGGGGCAGCCCGCCTTGATGTCGCGTGGGTGGCTCCAGGTGGTCAATGCCGTCGGCGGGTCGGGCCAGTCCTGGTCNCGGGCCCGGTCGTAAACCCCGTAGGCTGCAGTGAGGGAATCGATGATTGCCTGCCGCAACCGTGCAATCTCTTCGACGGAGAGCTCGCTGGCCGGGCGCTCCGGGTGCAGGCCCGCCAGGAACAACGATTCATCGGCATAAAGGTTTCCCAGNCCGCAGGCCACGGACTGNTCCAACAGCAGGGCCTTCAACGNGGCCTTTCTGCCGGCGAAGGACTCAGCCAGGGTCTCAACGGTGAATTCGTCGTCAANGGGCTCGGGGCTCATGGTTGGCAGNACCTCATTGGGTGAGTCCACCAGCCACAGCTTGCCGAACTTTCGGCCGTCTACGAATCGCAGTTCCCGCCCGTCGTCCAAGGGGAAGAAATGCCGGGTCATGGGGTCCGGTTCTTGGGACTGAGGTTGGACCCGCAGCCTGCCGGTCATGCCCAGATGCACAATGAAGGCGGCAGGGCCGCCGCCGGAGAGAGGGAGGATGAGGTACTTGCCGCGACGTTGCACGTCCTGGATGGTCCGGTCCCTTAGACCCGCCCCCAGTTCCGCTGCCGAGGGTTTCTTAACCGTGTTGGCCCAGGTGATGTTGGCGCCGGTGATGGTGCAACCGGGCAGCCCCGCCCGCACCAGGTTCCGGCGNGTGTTTTCCACNTCAGGCAGTTCGGGCATGTTTGGGATGTTCCTCCGGAACCAGACAAGTAAATCTTTCGATTGGCAATCACATTCTATACGGTGATACTCTCTACGACGAGTAGTAACCGAACGAACCGAGAAGGTCAGAACATCATGAAATTCGGAATATACAGTTCCATCGCCAACCCGCCCCGGGGCGAGGACCTGCCCCGTTGCGTGGACGAGGTTATCGAAGAGGCCAAGTTGGCCGAGCAGGCCGGGTTCGACTCATGCTTCTTCGGCGAGCACCATCAGGACAAAGACGGGTTCCTGCCGTCGCCGCTGATTGTGTGCACCGCCGTCGCCGCGGCGACCACCACTTTGCGGGTCGGAACATCGGTGATCCTGTTGCCGCTGCACCACCCGGTGCGGCTGGCGGAGGACGTGGTGACCCTGGATATCATCTCCAAGGGACGAGTGACCGTGGGCGTGGGGTTGGGCTACCAGGACGCCGACTTCCGGGCCTTCGGCGTCAAGATGTCGGACCGCGTTGAGCTGTTTGAAGAGAAGGTCCAGATACTGCGGGAATGCTGGTCGGGCAAGGAGTTCTCATTCGACGGTAAGCACCATCAGATCGAGAACCTTACGGTGCGGCCGGAAACGGTACAAAAGCCCAACCCTCCGATCTGGATCGGGGCCAGCGCACCGGTGAGCGCACGCCGGGCGGCCAACATCGGAGACGCGCTGGTCACCACGCCCAGCACCACCCTGGACAACACCATCAAACTGATCGATCAGTACAAAACGGCCGCCGTAGCCGCCGGCAAGACACCCGCGCCGGTGATAATGCGGGACGCCTGGGTGGCCGGTTCCCGGAAAGAAGCAGAAGAGGTCTATGGCCCCGAGGTCATGGCCGCCTACAAGTATTACTGGCGGAACGGACTATCCGAGTTCAAGTCCATCAAGGACGAATCGGAACTGACTCTGGAGCGCGTTGCCAAGGACCGCCTGATTATGGGCGATCCTGAAGAATGCCTGACCGAATTCCAGCGCTGGAGCGAGGGCACCGGCGCCGAGTCATGTCTTTTGCGGTTGCGCCACGCCCATTCGGGAGGCCCCTCCCACGCCCAGATCATGAAGACCATCGACCTGCTCGGAGACCGGATCATCCCTTACGTTGGGTAGCTGGGACCGAGAATTGCTATCAAGGGGTTTTGTATGCCGGGACCACTGGAGGGACTGAAAGTTTTTGAGATCGCAAACCGGATTGCCGCGCCTGCCGCCTGCGCGATCTTAGCGGACATGGGAGCAGAAGTCGTCAAGTTCGAACACCCAGAGACAGGCGATCCGGTCCGGAGCATAGACGTATCTTCACGCGGAGTTGTCCAGTATTCCTCTGGTATCAATTCAGAGTTTGAGCTACGTAATCGCGGAAAAAAGAGCGTCGCGGCGAATCTTGAGAACCCTCGGGGCCAGTAGGTCGTTCAAAAATGGCCGCGTGGTCAGACGTTGTTGTAACTAATCTGACTCCCATAAGCAGGAGCGCTATAGCCTGCGTTACGAGGATATAGCGGAGTTGAACGCACGTGCGATCTACCTCGCCCTCACCGGATATGGCAACGAAGGGCCCGAGCGTGACCGGTCGGGATTCGATTATGCGGCGTTTTGGGCGAAACCCGGCATCATGGAGTCGCTGGTGAGGCCGGAGGTCCGCCAACGCAGCAGCGGCCGGGTCAGGGCGACCAGACAACTTCCTTAGCGTTGACTGCCGCCATCGGCATCGCTCTATATGAGCGTGAGCGTTCTGGGGAAAGGCAGAGGATTGACTGCTCATTGCTTCATACTGGGATGTGGGCTATCGGCCCTGACATAATGTCTGCGCTGAAGACCCGGCAGCCGGTAGAACGGGTGTCGAGAAAAGACGTCGGCAACCCGCTTTTTAACTTCTATCAGACGTCGGACAGCAGTTGGCTGCAGCTGGTGATGATTGAGTCGAAAAGATTCTGGGATGGTTTTTGCAAGGCTCTCGGATTTGTGGAGTTCGCCGCCGATCCAAAGTTCAATACGCACGTGAAACGCGTGGAGCATAGCCACGAATTGGTAGAGATCATCGAGAACAAGCTTTTCTCGGAAAACTTTGAGCATCGGGCGGCGAGACTAGACGAACAAAGGTGCATCGGGGCGCCGGTCCAGACCCTGGACCAAGTCGTGGACGACCCGCAGGTGCATGGAAATAGCTACACGACTACGCTGACGCATGCTGAAGAGGGCGATTTCAACATACTCACCGCACCGATAAAGTACGGGCGAACTCCGGGAATACCAACTTCCACCGCCCCAGAGCTTGGCCAGGACACCGAGGTTACGCTGATGAAGCTAGGCTACACCTGGGATGAGGTGATTGACCTAAAGGAGCAAGGGGTGATCATCTGATCAGTGTTCCGCGGCCTCCGAAGCAACAGGGTTGTAGGTAACCCGGACCACCGGAGTCTGCGATTCGTTCTTCCATTGGTGGTGCTCGTTGGGCGGGACCAGAATGGCGTCACCCACGGATACGGTGTAGTCTTTTCCGCCGCATACTAGGGTTGCCGTGCCTTCCAGCATATATACCACATGCTCCCACTCGTGGGTGTGGCCGCCGGTGTCGGGATGGCTGACGGCGCCCGGCATCATTGGGTCGTTGTGGAGCATGACGTAGTTGGGCGCGCCGTCCGCGCTGGTTATTAGAACGTGACCCTTGCTACGGTCCAGATCAACATGGTTGCGGATCACCGGGGGTTGCCCCGTCCCTTCGCCGCCTTCGTTCCTCGCGCCACCGCTCTGGGCGGCGATCAGCGGGTTGATCTCGATGCGGTGTATGTTGCCCGGTCCGCCGTTATTCAGCGTGTAGTGGTCAACGTTGGGTGGGATGAACATGGCGTCGCCGGCCTTGACCGGGTACTCTTTGCCATCGCAGAAAAGAGTGCCGCTGCCCTCGATTATGTAGACCTCATGCTCCCATTCGTGAATGTGGTGAGAGCTCGTCTTGCCAGGCGGTATCTCCGAGTAGCTCAGCGTACAGGTCAGCGGGTTGTCGTCCAGATTGATCAGCCGTGCCGCGCCGGTCCCGTCAAAGTTATCGCGTACGTTTCTGATTACCGGGTCCATTGTGGGAGCCTCCTAGGTTTGAGTTAAGCGTCGATCCCGTACACACGGACTGCTGTGTCATGGAACAGGGCCGCGCGTTCGGATGCAGAATATTCTTTGGACAGTCTCTTGAACGCGTTGTACATCACGTTGTAGGAGAAGGACACCTTGTCCGGCGGGAAGTTGCTTTCGAACATGCACCGGTCCGGCCCGAACCGCTCGATACAATGCTCCATCCATGGGTACATGGTCTCAGCCAACTCCTCCGAGCCGATGGGGACTTCTCTGGCGTGCCAATCGTAACCGAACCGGGGCATGCCCATGCCGCCGAGTTTCATGGTGACGTTGGGGCAGGCCGCCAGCGCGATGATGCCGGCTTTCCAGACGGGTATGATCTCGTCGTCTTTGCCAGCGTAGATACCAACACGGCTGACGCCCCCAATGTGATTCACGATGATAGGCAGGTCCGGCACGGCCTTGGCGAAGACCGCGATCTCTGGCATCTGGGGGAAGGACTGCATGATATCCAAGCTCAGCCCCTTTTGACTCAGCACCTTGGCTCCGGCGATAAAATCTGAGTTGGCCAGGATGCCTTCAGTCTCCCGGTTGTCCCAGGAGGGGTCGGTGTTCCAGGTCACGTTGTGGCGTATGCCCCGGAACCGGTTGGGACTCGCCGCTTGCAGCGCATCAAGAATCTGCGCCACGTTTGCCCCTAGCTTAAGGTCGGCGTGGCCCATTATTGCTGCGGCCGCCCGGCTTGGGCCGTAAACACCGCTGGCGCTGGCCGCGGCCAGGCCTTGCACGAATTCAACCTCGCCCACCGGACGCAGCTCGTCAGGTCCGTCGGCGCGGTACATGGATCTGGCCTCCAGGAACACGGTGGACCGGATATTGTGGCCGCTGTAGATGTCGTCGTTCAACTCATGGAGGAGATACCGCTGGTAGGGCACACTGCCGGGGCGGTGGTCCCAGAAGTGGTGATGAGGGTCGCAGATGGGGAGGTCCGGCTCCAGGGTGGGTTCTTGGGTCAAAGCCAGCCAATCGTTAAAGCCAAAAGGCATAACAGTACCTCAGTTCATTGGAATCGAGGCCCGATGATAACACAGGCTTACTTCATGCTTGGATCCTTCGACGGGCTCAGGATGAGCGGGGAGGCGGGCACTGTTCCATTCCAACTGATCTGACTATTCCACGGTTGTCACCCTGAGAGAAGCGAAGGGTCTCTTTGTTTTCGGGCGGTGCTAGTTGATTGGCAAAGAGATCCTTCGTTGACGCCTTAGAATGACAACGGGAATTGCTGGCTCGCCAAGAGCAGTCCTGGGGCGGGTCCCCCGATACATCGAGGAGATTTCCTACATCCGTCGGACCTCAGGATGAGCGGGGGGTTTGGTGGCTCACACCTGGTGCACGGCCAAGGTGATTTCCATCCCTTCGATCTTGGTGGACTCAGCGGCGGCTTCTTTATCTGGCGAGCCGTCAACCAGTTGGGTGCTCAGTGTCTCGTCGCGGATGTAGTCCGCGAATGCGCCCTGCATGACGTCGGCAAATTCGGAAGGGCCCTGGTAGTAGGTCACGATGCGGTCTGTGACATCGAAATTGGCCGACCGGCGCATTCCCTGGATGCGGTGCACCACCTCCCGGGCCAGGCCTTCTTCGGCCAGTTCGGGCGAGATATCGCTGTCAACGGCCACCATGTAGCCGCCATCCAGAGAGACGGAGTAATTCTCCACTGAAAGAATGGTCTCGGTCTCCTCTCCGGCTTGTTCCAGCACCTGTTT
>NZVX01000093.1 GCA_002698265.1 Chloroflexota bacterium
CCGGCCAATACGCCGACCTGTCATGGACGCCTAATTAGCACTCAATTCGGAAGGATAATGGACTAGAGACTCCCAGGATGTAGGCACTCCATTAGGCTTCGAACCCTGGGATTGTGAGTTCGAATCTCGCCGGGCGCACCATTTTCGAGCCACGAAACAGCCCTCTCGTGTAGTACGAGAGGACTGTTCAATTCATTATTGCAGCCTATTATATTAGGCCCCTAATACCCTCGGATTCATCCTCTTTGACTATCGTGTTAATCAATCCTTCATCGAACGCCAAAGCCGCTGCCTCTTGGATTCCGGGTAGCACATGGCTGTAAACATCCAAGGTCAGACTAACACTGTTATGACCTAGACGCTCGGAAACCACTTTAGGGTGTACTCCCAATGCCAGCACCTAGGAAGCATGGCTGTGCCTTGCATCATGAAGCCTAACCTCTGGATACCCGGCCCGTTTTGCCAACCTAGACCAAGCCTGACTGATTGAATGAGGTAAGAGGGGTTTGCCGTCCACGTGAGAGAACACTAGATCACTGTTAGAGGCCGACGGTGCCAGTGTTACGTTTGTGGGAATGGCACCACACCCGTGCCGTCGATCAGGTGCCTGGGCATGAAATACTCTCGGGTGTCAGGCCCGCCGAATCCTTCGATGAACGATTGAACGATGCCGTCAGATTCCAGCGCCGCCCGGACGATCTGCTTGTTGAAGTTGGCGATACTCTCGGATGCGATGAATTCGTCCACCGGCATCCAGAGACATTCCTGAATCTCATCGGCTTGCATGCTTATCTCTCTGCTCAACGGCCGAAGTTTGCCCACGAAGTAGATGTCAGACTTGCCGTACCGATAGCCGTGCCATTGGCGAAAGCAGGCGATGCTCTCGAACACGGCTTTGACTCCGGTTTCCTCAAGCACTTCCCGCTCCACAGCTTGCCCGAGATGCTCGCCGGCCTGGAGCGCACCCCCCGGCAGTTTCAGAGTGGGTGGGCGGTCACCCACTCCGTACTTCTCCCGGACCACCAGCAACTCCCGCTCCGGCGTTAAGACAACTCCGCCGATGCCGATGTAGTGGGTGGCGAAGGGCGGGATATGGGAACCGTCCACCAGCAAGCACGTGAGCAGGATATAGTCGTCGCCCGTATGGTGGAAATCGAAACCCCGGTCGATGGCCTTGGGTATCAGCGCAGACAGTTTTTTGGGAATATCCAGCCAAATGGTCAAAAAACCGTCGCGGGTCCATCGCTCCATGGAAGCAGTCAGCCTGGCGTCAAACTCATCGGGGTCGGAGGGCAACGTCGACCGATTGACAACAGCGCCGTTGAATGGGTTTGGTTTGAATTCCAAAATCTCTGCCATCTACGATTCATCTCCATCAGCCAGTTAGGCTTCTCTGTCATGCCTGTATCCTCGGAGGTCGGAAACATAGCATACCCAATTTCTTCGGCGGACAAAACCCGATGCGCCGTTTGCCACGATGACATTCGGCCCTGGTGATCTGTCGCTGCAACGGCGATTATGTAAAGGATTCCAGTCTAGGCGCTGTGCTAAGATTTCCCCATGCCCATCTCCCGATTCCATCCCCTGGTCCAAGAGTGGTTCAAAAGCAGGTTCTCTGAACCCACCGACGCTCAGATCGAAGGGTGGCCAGCCATCGCC
Organism: Chloroflexota bacterium; assembly: GCA_002698265.1. Lineage (GTDB taxonomy): Bacteria > Chloroflexota > Dehalococcoidia > Lucifugimonadales > UBA3495 > UBA9611. The sequence goes on from NZVX01000093.1 coordinate 1,660, forward strand.
CAGGGCCGTCACACACTGATTTCTGCGCCCACCGGCTCGGGCAAGACCCTTGCCGCATTCTTGACCTGCATCGATGATCTGGTGCGCCAGAGCCTCACTGGCGAGATACCCGACTCTACCCAGGTGGTCTACGTGTCGCCCCTGAAGGCACTGTCCAACGACATCCAAAAGAACCTGGCGACGCCGTTGGAAGAGATAGCGGCCCTGGCGGAAGCCGCGGGGACACCTCTGCCGGAGATACGGGCCGCCGTTCGCACCGGTGACACCCAGGCATCCGAACGGGCCAAGATGGCCAAGAGACCGCCCCATATCCTGATCACAACCCCGGAGTCGTTGTACATCCTGCTGACCTCCCGGAGCGGTCGCCAGGGCCTGACTGGAGTACACACCCTGATCCTGGACGAGATACACGCCGTAGCCGACGACAAACGGGGCTCCCACCTATCCCTGTCCGTAGAGCGGCTCTGCGCCCTGGCGGAGAACCCGATCACCCGCATTGGACTGTCCGCGACCCAACGGCCCATCGAAGAAGTCGGGCGGTTGTTGGTGGGCAGCGACTCGATCGGTCCCGACGGCAAACCGGATTGTATGATAGTAAACACCGGCCACGCCCGGACCATCGACCTGGCCATCGAATTGCCCCAGCGGGAGTTGGGGCCCATCGCCTCCCATGAGATGTGGGACGAGGCATTGGGGTCGGTGACTGAGCTGGTCCGCGCTCACGGCACGACCCTGGTGTTCGTCAACACCCGCAGGATGGTTGAGCGCATCTCACACCAACTATCTGGACGCCTGGGAGACGATGCGGTAGTGGCCCACCACGGCAGTCTTTCCCGTACCACACGGCTGGCCGCCGAGCAGAAACTGAAAGGCGGGCAGGTCAAGGTTTGCGTTGCCACAGCGTCTCTGGAACTGGGCATCGACGTCGGCGTTATTGATCTGGTCTGCCAGATCGGTTCCCCCCGTTCAATCGGCGTTCTATTGCAGCGCGTGGGCCGCTCCGGCCACCAGGTCGGCGGGGCCCCCAAGGGGCGGCTTTTCCCACTGACGAGAGACGAGTTGGCCGAGTGCGTCGCCCTGGCACGGGCGATCAAACGCGGCAACCTGGACACGTTGAGCATCCCGCCGTGGCCGGTTGACGTCCTAGCCCAGCAGATTGTCGCCTCCTGCGCCCAAGAGGAATGGACCGAAGAAGAACTGTTCGCCCTCTGCCGCAAGGCCTACCCATACCGCGAGTTGCCCCGAGAGAAGTTCGACCACGTAATAGAGATTTTGTCTGAGGGATTCACTCTCCGTCAGGGCCGGCGCGGGGCGTTCCTCCATCGAGATGGCATCAACCTCAAAGTTAAAGGTAGGCGAGGGGCGCCCATTGCGGCAATGACCAGCGGCGGTGCGATCCCGGACAACGCTGACTATGACGTCATCCTCGACCCAGAAGAGACCTTTGTAGGAACAGTCAACGAGGACTTTGCGATTGAAAGCCTGGCCGGAGACGTGTTCCTATTGGGGAATACGCCTTGGAAGATCAGGCGCGTCGAGGGCGGCAAGGTCCGAGTGGAGGATGCCCAAGGGCAACCGCCCACCGTCCCGTTCTGGCTGGGAGAAGCGCCGGGACGCACCTGGGAGTTGTCCCAAGAAGTCTCCGAGCTCCGGGAAGGCATCGACCAGCGGTTGGATGACCACGCCAAGGCCCAAGAGTGGGTCATGGACGAATCGGGCGTTGACCAAGAGGCCAGCCGCCAGTTGGTCGCCTACCTGGAAGAAGGCAAGCGGATCCTGGGCGTCGTTCCGTCCAAGAACAGGGTCGTTGCAGAGCGGTTCTTCGACGAGAGCGGCGGCATGCAACTGGTGATTCACGCTCCCTTCGGCGCCAGAGTCAACCGGGCCTGGGGGATGGCGCTCCGCAAGAAGATCTGCCGGACATTCGACTTCGAATTGCAGGCTACCGCCACCGACGACGGCTTGAACTTCGCCCTGGGGCCCGGCCTGTCCATGCCCGTGGATGAGGTATTCACCAATCTGAACGAAAAAACCATACAGGGCGTGCTGGAGCAGGCCATCCTTCAAGCGCCATTGTTCGTGACGCGCTGGCGCTGGAACGCCACCAGGTCGCTGGCCATCCTTCGGCACACCGGCGGACGCAAGGTGCCGGCCCCTCTGGTCCGTATGCGCTCTGAAGACCTGTTGGCCGCGATTTTCCCGGCCCAAGTGGCGTGTCAGGACAACGCCATGCCCGGCGATATCGAAATCCCCGAGCATCCCCTGGTATTCGAAACCATGCGCGATTGTCTGACCGAGGCCATGGACGTTGAGGGCTGCAAAGAACTGCTGGGCGGCATCACTGACGGGAGCATCGAGATCTTCGGACGAGACACCGTGCAGCCATCGGCTTTCTCCCACCAGATACTGAACGCCATGCCCTACGCGTTCTTGGACGACGCGCCATTGGAAGAGCGCCGCGCCAGAGCGGTTTCTCTCCGACGGGCGCTGCCGGAAGACTCCCGCGATCTCAGCGCCTTGGACCCCGCTGCCATCGAATGCGAATCGGCCAACGCCTGGCCCAGGATGCAAGACCCCGACGAACTACATGATGCGCTACTGGTCTTGGGCGTGCTTCCCGAGTCCACCGCCCTGGCCTGCGCCGCCATCGACGGCACGGGCGCCATAACCGAGTGGTTCCAGTCCTTGGAGGCCGCGGGCAGGGTCTACCGGATGGACAACGATGGCGTCACCTTCTGGGCGGCAGCCGAACGGCTTTCACTATTGAGACCGGTCTATCCCGAGGCTGTCTTCGAACCCGCTCTGCCTGATCACCTTTTGGAGTCGAATAACAGCGAAGAAGAAAACGTCCGGGAAGATAACATCTTCTCGGTGCTTCGCGGCTGGGTGGAGTGCTCCGGTCCTCTGACCGCCACGGAACTAGTACAGTCCCTAGGTATCCCCCGTGACGACATCGTGTACGCCCTAGGGCGGCTGGAGAACGAGGGTGTGGTGCTTCGCGGCAGCTTCAGGACCGATGTTGAAGAGGAGGAGTTCTGCGACCGCCGCATCCTGTCCCGCATCCACCGCTCGACCATCGACACTCTGCGCCGTGAGGTCGAACCGGTCCCGCCGTCGGCCTTCATGCGGTTCCTGCTCCGTTGGCAGCATGTCGACCCAACGGTGCGGCTCCGTGGCGAAGGAGGACTGTTGGCGGCCATCGAGCAGCTACAGGGTTTCGAATCGGCATCCGGGGCCATCGAGGAAGAAGTCCTGCTCTCCCGTGTGTCTGACTACGACCCGGTGATGCTGGACCGCCTGTGTCTAGGCGGAGAGGTTTTGTGGGGGCGGGTCTCGCTACAGTCCAACGGGGGCCAGGACGGAGCATCGTCGCCATTGGGCCGTTCGTCCTTCTCCAGGGCCACGCCCATTACCTTGGTTTTGCGCGATTCGCTCGACTGGATATTGGGCCCCAACGGACAAGACGCGGAAGGTCTCACGGGCGCCGCCAAGGAAGTGGTCGAGGTGGTGAGCCGGCGGGGTGCATCTTTCCTATCCGACATCGTTTCCGCGACACAGAGGTTGCCCTCTGACGTGGAAGAGGCGCTATGGACATTGGCCGCCTCCGGGCGGGTGACCGTTGACGGGGTTGAGGCCCTGCGGCAACGGTTGGGCGGTACTGCCAGAAGACCCCGCCGCAATGGACGGGGTAACCGTAGTAATCGTCACCCCGGTCTGGAACGAAGACGTGGCTACAGCCGTTGGTCGCTATTGGAGTCATTTGACCCCGTGGATGACCGCAGCGAGCCCATTGCCCGGCAACTCCTGGACCGCTACGGCATCATATTCCCCGAACTGCTGGCCCGCGACGCGCTGGCCTACCGGTGGCGGGACTTGGTGCGGGTACTGCGGCGTCTTGAAGCGAGGGGCGAGATCAGGGGTGGACGGTTCGTGTCTGGGTTCATCGGCGAGCAGTTCGCTCTGCCTGAGGCGATTGAACTACTCCGGAAGACCAAGAATGCAGAACCCGACGGCCGTTTCATCGCCCTTTCCGCCTGCGACCCCCTGAATCTGGCCGGTATAATCTCCCCCGGACACCGAGTGCCGTCAGTGGTGCGGAATCGTTTGGTGGTCCGCGACGGCCTGCCCATCGCCTCCATGGAAAACGGCTCGATCGTAGAATTGGCCAAAGTCGGCCCGGAAATCATGGACCAAGCCAAAATCACCCTAAGCGTGCCCATTTCCCACGCCGGTTTTCCTATGGACCAGCCAGACTTGGTGACCGTCTAAGGCCGGACGGTCGTCTCGATCCAACCTCTCCAATTGATAAACCACAGGGCCTATGCTAACGTTGTTAAGCACGTTTCGTGCCTCTTTACCTTCGATATCTACAGATATATCGAGGTAAAACCACAAAGGCGGCCCCATTGTCCGAGTTCCGTTTTTCGCCCGATCCAAACCAGGCCCATCTGGTCAACTGGTTGCCCTGGGGCCCGGCTGCATTCGCCAGAGCCCAGGAAGAAGGCAAGCCGGTGCTGCTGTCCATCTCCGCCGTGTGGTGCTACTGGTGCCACGTGATGGACGAGTCCACCTACTCGGACCCCGAAGTCCAGGACCTGCTGAACGAGTATTTCACCACCATTCGGGTCGACAACGATCACCGGCCAGACATCAACTCCAGGTACAACGTGGGCGGCTGGCCCACCACCGCGTTTCTGACCGGACACGGCGGCCTCATCGGCGGAGCGACTTACCTGCCTCCTGAGCAGTTGATCTCCATGCTCGCAGAATTCGCCGAGGCCTATAAAAACGACCGGCCCACCCTCTATACCCAAGCCCGTGACCTGCAGAACAACCGCAAGGAACATGCCCGCCGGTCTGTAGCCAACGCCGAACTGGAAGAATCGATGGTCGACCGGGTGTCCCGAATCGTCGTCGGCTCATACGATGTCGTCAATGGCGGTTTCGGCAGCGAGCCCAAATTCCCCAACGCCTCCGTCATCCGCTTCATCAATCACCAATACCGCACCACCGGCGAAAATTTCTTCGCCGCGATGTTGATTAAGACGTTAGACGGTATGTCCGCCGGCCAGGTATTGGACGGCTCCGACGGCGGTTTCTTCAGGCATTGCGCCCAGCCGGATTGGACGCAGCCGCAACACGAAAAGATGCTAGAAGATAATCTGGGCCTGGCCCGAGAATTTCTGGACGCCGCCATATTGCTGGACCGGCCCCAATACCGCGAGATGGCCAAGCAGACTATCAATTATCTGATGAGTCAACTATACGACTCGGCTGCATCTGGATTCCGAGGCAGCCAGGGCGCTCACTCGGAGTATTTCTCCTTGAGCCCTGACCGGCGGGCTGAAGAGACCCCGCCCGCGCTCGACCCTTCCTGTTACGCCAACGGCAACGCCCTGGCGGTTACGGTCCTCCTGGACGCAGCGTGGAAGCTAGGCGACGCTTCATTACAAACCACTGCCGTGCAAGTATTGGGCCGGCTAGATTCAATGGCACAAGCCGGCACGTTCAGCCACGTATATTCCGAGGAAGGACCGTCAGATACGCCGGCGTTCTTCACAGATTGGGCTTGGCTGTTGACCGCCCTGATGCAGGCCCACGGCAACACCGCCGCCGAGTCGTACCTAGAGCGGGCAGTTGCCGTAGCCCAGATCATGGTGGACCGGTTCTTCGACCAGAAGGGTGGCGGATTCTTCGATATCGAAGACCAGCCAGAGGGCATCGGACATCTGCAGATCAGAGAGAAAGTCCTGGCTGACAACACCGTCGCGGCCCAGGCCCTTGTCCGTTTGCACCGTATCACCAGGAACGAGGACTACCGGCAGATCGCGGAGGCGACCCTAAGCGCCTTCGTAGAAACCTTCAGAGAACAGGGAGAGTTCGCCGGCGATTACGGTCTCGCCGTGCATCTTCTTAAGAACGACATGGTCGAAGTAACCATTGAAGGACGTCCAGAAGACGCCGGTTGCCAGGAGCTCATGGCTGCGGCCGCCCGTCTCCCTCAACCGAACCTGGACATAAAGACCGTCATGGCGGCTGACGGCGATACCGTCGCCCGCGCCCACGTCTGCCTGGATACGGTGTGTCTGCCGCCGGTGGACTCCCCATCGGAATTGGCGGAAGCGGTGGCGGGACTAACCGAGCAACAAGAGAACCCTTTCCAAGATATATTTCAGGTCTTTCCCGGTAATTGATCATTGCCAGTGATTAACTACCTGGCTGCGGGCATCTTAACCCTGGCCCTCGATTGGGCGTATCATCACACCAAAAGATAACGGAGGAATTGCGTGCTGCGTAGCGCGGACTGCGGCTCCCTAAAGGGAGAGAATGCCGGCGATCAGGTCACCCTAGCGGGTTGGATCGGCCGGAGGCGTGACCACGGTGGAATCATATTTCTTGACCTGCGGGACCGGTCGGGCGCCGTTCAAGTCGTCTTCAACCCAGAGAACGCCGCCGATGCCACCCGCATCGCGGAAGAGGTCAGAGGCGAATGGGTCGTCCAGGTGAAGGGCACAGTCAACAAGCGCCCCAATGGGATGGAGAACTCCTCCATACCGACCGGCGATATCGAAGTCATGGTAGACGAGATCACGGTGTTGAACCGCTCTCTGACACCGCCCTTCTACATCGAAGAAGACGCTGAGGCCGACGAGAGTCTGCGCCTACGGTACCGCTACCTGGATCTGCGGCGTCCACCCATGCTTCGGAACCTCACGCTGCGGCACAATGTCGTCAAATACATCCGCGACTTCTTGAGCAACCGGGATTTTCTTGAGATCGAGACCCCAATCCTCATCAAGAGCACACCTGAAGGCGCCCGGGATTTCTTGGTTCCCAGCAGGATGCAACCAGGAAATTTCTACGCGCTTCCCCAGTCACCCCAGCAGATGAAGCAACTCCTCATGGTTTCCGGTGTCGAACGGTATTTCCAGATAGCCCGTTGTTTCCGCGACGAGGACCTGCGCGCTGACCGTCAACTTGAGTTCACCCAGCTAGACCTGGAGATGAGCTTTGTCGAAGAAGACGACATCTTAGACCTGACCGAAAAACTCTACACCGGGATGATCGAGTCGGTTACGCCGGAAAAGATACTCCGGAAACCGTTCCCAAGAATCACCTACGACGAGGCGATGGAACGCTACGCCTCGGATAAGCCGGACCTCCGCTTCGGGCTAGAGATGACTGATGTCTCGGACCTGGCCAGCGAAACCGAATTCAGGGTTTTCCTATCCACGGTAGAAGGCGGCGGGCAGATCAAGGGGTTCGTTGTGCCCGGCCAGGCCCAGTTCGTTACGGGCCAGGTTAAAGAACTAGAGGATACCTCCAAGGCTGCCGGCGCCGGCGGGCTGGCCTACATCCGTTACCGGGGAACCAACCCCGTCGGCCAACTGACCGACGAGGAGATTCTCCAGTCGGCTGGGCTGCGCATGCCCGCGGAATGGCATCAGCGATTGGCTGACAAGATGGGCGCGGGTCCCGGGGACATGATCTTGTTGATGGCGGGACGCCAACCTCGGCTGAACACCTGGTTGTCGGCGATGCGGACCCATGTCGCCGAATTGCTGGAGTTGACCGACCCCGACGAGTTGGCCTTTGCCTTCGTCACCCGATTCCCGCTGTTCGATTGGAACGAAGACGCCAAGCGATGGGACTCAACGCACCATCCCTTCACCTCTCCGGAAGAGGGTCAGGAATCAGAGTTGGACGGCGAGGACTTGGGAGCTATCAAGTCCAAGGCCTATGACTTGGTGTGCAATGGTTCCGAACTTGCCAGCGGCAGTATCCGGATCCACAACCGCCAGCTTCAAGAAAAGATATTCGCCATCCTGGGTCACACCAAAGAGGAAACCGAGTCCCAGTTCGGCCAGATACTTGAAGCCTTTGAGTACGGAGCGCCGCCCCACGGCGGCATCGCGCCGGGAATCGACCGGTTGGTGGCCATCCTCTGCAACAGTCCGTCCATCCGGGACGTCATCGCCTTCCCCAAAACCCAAAGCGGCACCGACCTGCTATTCGACGCCCCGACCCCGGTGGCCCAGTCGCAACTAGATGAACTCTATCTGGAGACCGTAAAAAAGCCTGAGTAACCCGCCGGCTCGAGATATACCGCGCACGCGTAGGGCGCGGCGACGGTTGCGGCGTGGATTCCGTCCTTCCCCGGAAGCCGGAAAGCCCATAGGGGCGGGTTTCTTACTCACCCAGGCAGGCGTAAATCACCCTTCTACCGCCAGAGATTGGCAGACTGCGATCATTCATCCAGCAATCGGTAACCGTCTTTGCAGAAAAAAGGGCAGGTTAGAAACCTGCCCTTAAAATTATATTTGGCGTTAGACACTGGATTCCGGATATCGCCGGAAAGACGCGTGCTACGCTGCGCCTTTGCGGGCCGCTCCAGTGAGCTTGGCCCTAGTGTAGAAGGCGAGGGCCGCGGCTTCGGTGTTCTCCGCTTTTCCGGCCCAAGCAGCCAATGGCGCTCCCTGTAGGCTTCGGCCAAAGGAGAAGCTGAGTTCCCAGGGCGCTTTTGCGTCTTCAGCCTTTTGGTTCAGGGCGTTCAAGTTGGCCGTCACCGAGTCGTCGGGCTCGCCGCCAGAAAGGAACACTACTCCGGGGACCGAGGCCGGCAACGTGCGCTTGAAGCATTCTATGGTCCGCTCGGCCACTTCTTGAGGATCGGCGCGCTTGGCGGCAGAACCGCCTGAGATCACCATGCTGGGCTTCAGGAGCATCCCTTCCAGAAGGACTTTCTGTTGGGCCAACTGGTCGAAGACTTCCCTGAGGGTCTCTTCAGTAACCTCGAAACACCGGTCGATGTCGTGGTCGCCGTCGCGCAGGACCTCCGGCTCCACGATGGGCACCAACCCAGCCTCCTGACTCAACGCGGCGAAGCGGGCCAGGGCGTGGGCGTTGGCGGCAATGCCATAGGAGCTGGGCGTAGCGTCGCTGATGCTGATCACAGCCCGCCATTTGGTGAACCCGGCGCCCAGTTCGTTATATTCCTTGAGCCGGTCGCGCAGGCCGTCCAGTCCCTCGGTCACTAATTCATCTGGCGACTCGGGAAGTGAAATAGTCCCTTTGTCAACTTTGATGCCGGGGATGATCCCCTGATCCGTCAGAACTTTCACCATGGGCGTGCCGTCGGCGCCGCCCTGGCGGATGGTCTCGTCGAACAGAATCACACCGCTGATGAACTCGTTCACGCCGGCGGTGCGAAATAGCATCTCGCGGTAGTTCCGGCGGTTGTCCTCGGTGGACTCCACGTTGATACTGTCAAAGCGTCGCTTGATGGTTCCGCTGCTTTCGTCGGCTGCCAGTATACCCTTCCCTTCCGCGACTAACGCCTGAGCGGTTTGGACTAATCTCTGCTGATCCATGAATCACCTCTCATTCCCGTATTATCCTGGTTATGTCCGGTGGCAAGCAAGGCTATCGCCCGCTTTAACCACCCCTGATCACGGCGACAGTATCCTCGACAACGTCCTTGTTGCCCAAGATCAGGGGAGTCCGCTGGTGTAACTCCACCGGATCAATATCCAATATCCTTTCATACCCAGTCGACGCGGCGCCGCCGGCCTGTTCGGCCACAAATCCCAAGGGGTTAGCTTCGTACATCAGCCTGAGGCGGCCGTCTTTCCGGTTCTGGTCCGCGGGATAGGCAAAGATACCGCCCTTCAGTAAGTTCCGGTGGAAATCGGCTACCAAGGAACCAACATACCGCTGGGAGTATTTGTCACGTAGAAGGGTGATGGCTTTCTGTGTGGGTCCGTCCAAAACCTTGTTGTTTCCCTCATTGGTGCTGTAGTAAGGGCATTCTACGGGGATTTTGATGCTCGGGTGAGTCACAGCGAACCTACCGGATTCAATATCCAGAGTGAATCCGCAGACGTTGTGCTTCGTCGCCAAAACCAGGACAGTGCTAGACCCGTACACTACGTACGCCGCGGCGACCTGCTGGTTGCCCGGTCTTAGAAGGGAGTCGTCGTTGACCGTTTCATCAGGGTTCTTTTGCCAGATACCGAATATCGAACCGATGCTCACCGCGACGTCGATGTTGGATGAGCCGTCCAACGGGTCCATCAACACGATGTAGCCTTCGGAGGTATCACCTTCGACGATGACCGGTCTCTCAATCTCCTCGCAGCCAATTGCGGCCACTTGGCCGGACTGGGAAAGTGTTTCAACGAAGATATCGGAGCTGGCTGTGTCCAGGCGTTGGACGATCTCTCCTTGGACGTTTGTCTCACCGGTGACTCCCAACGCATCGGCCAAGGCCGCCTGCTGGACCTGCTGTTGCACACGGCGAGAACCCTCGGCGATGGCCATTATTACCGACTCAAGACCCTGGTTCTGGCCTTTGTCGCGGCACTCTGATATCACGTATTCTTGAAGAGTGATCCTCTTTCCTGCATCCGGCACGCGCCACCTCCCCCGCTGAAATACCAGAATCTCTGGCTCATAGCCACATCAGTTCACATCCGATCCATCACCGCATGTCATGACAATTTCTAACAACCGGCTTTAATCGTAAATGTTTCCTAGGATATTGCAGCAAACCAGCCAGTGGTCGGCCTTATCCGTCAAGCGCGTTATAGGCGTAGTTTGGCTTCCCCCTCCGGGCCGCGCCCAATTCTAGCAGTAAGAATTTTGCCGTGTCAATTTCTCCCCGCCCCGCTTGTCGCGGGAAGAAAATACAGTCATTTCGCGAGGAACTTTGCGGTTGGTTGATTCCCTTGGGTCCGGCCTCAACCTTGATATTCAATTCGCCGGTTAGCCCGTCTTTGGGCGTTGCCGAGCGCTCAATACGGGTGTATATTCAATATTAAAATACTCACCATTGCCTCTGGACTGAGGGGATTCCGCCGGGGTGGCCGCATCCACCGTGGGCAGTATCAAGGACATAGACCTTGGGTGAAATCTTTGAATATCTAGTTGTTTTCCTGCTGGCTGTCTGGACTGCCCACCTAGCGAAAACCAAGGGGCGCAGCGCCTGGGGATGGGGCGCAGCGGCACTGATTTTAGGCCTATTGCCCTTGCACCTCTTCGGCGTTCTCCCAGTTCTGGCCCTGTTGTTCATCAAACTCCCCACCGATTCTCCTGCCGTACAGGCGGACCGCCTAACTTGCGACAGGTGCGCCAAGTCGTATGCCGACAATCAACATTTCTGCACCGGTTGCGGCTGGGACTTGAACGAGGCCTATTCCCCCGAAGAATCAGATGAGGGCCAGCCTTTCCCGGCAGGGCCTCAAGTTCAGACCACTATGCCTTCAGCCGGCGTCGCCCAGCCTTCGGAGACCGCTGAATATCCAACACCTGAGCCAGTGGCCGCAGAGCCCTCCGTGGCGGAACCGACTGACGAGATTCCGCAAGAGGCGGCCGAGGCAGCGCCCCAACCTGTTGATGCGCCTACGGAGGTCGAGCCGGAGCCGGCAGCGGAACACGTTCCGTGGGGGACTTACGACGTTGGCGTAGCGCCGACTGCCGCAGTCATGACGTCCCGGGGTATCGAGCGGTTCGATGAAGGCAAATTCCAAGAGGCCATCGACCAGTTCACCAAGGCTATCGCATTGGACTCCAAATACGTCGATGCCTGGGAGCGCCGGGCGGAGGCTTACGCCCAACTAGGCAGGCCGAAGCACGCGGAAGAAGACCGCCGCCACCTCCAGGGACTGGACCCAAATTCCTTTCCGGGTTAACTACCGATCGAGGTATGATTACAGTAAAGGGATCATCAGAAGTGTGGTCCCTTTTTATTGGGTTGGGCTCAGACCTACGAGATCGACCCTCTAATTACCGGGGCTAACCATATTTCTCATATGTCACCCGGAGTGAAGCGAGGGGTCTGCCAAGGTGATGTGGGAAGATTCTTCGTCGGCCTACGGCGCTCCTCATAATGGCAGATGCTATGGAATCTCTAGGTACAATTCTACGTACCGTTCCGAGAAGGTGGTCCGGAGAAGGACTTTTTAAACCGCCATTATGTGGTAGCCGGCGTCCACGGGTATGATCGCGCCGGTGATCCCACTGGAGAGGCCGCTACAGAGGAAAAGGGCGGTTTGGGCGACTTCATCCACCGTGATATTCCGCTGTAACGGCGCTTTGTCAGCCGCAGCGTGGCGCATGTCTCTGAAACCGCTGATCCCCCTGGCGGCCAGGGTTTCCAATGGGCCGGCCGAAATGGCATTTACCCTGATGTTTTCTCCACCGAACTCATAGGCCAACTGCCGGACGCTGTGCTCCAAAGCGGCTTTCGCTGTTCCCATGACGTTGTAACCGGGATAAACGCGCTGAGAGGCGTCAAAGGTCATGGCCACCACGCTTCCGCCGTCGGTCATCAGGGGGGCCGCGTGCCGCACCAATGGCAGCAGGGAATAAGCGCTGACTTCCAGTGCGATTCGGAAGCCGTCTCGACCAGTGTCCACGAACCGGCCTTCTAGGTCTTCCCGGTTGGCGAAGGCGATGCTGTGCACCAGAAACGAGATATCGCCAAATTCTTCCTTCAGCGACTGGAACACCTGGGCAATCTGGTCATCGTCTGTAGCATCGCACGGGAGTGTGACAGCGCAGTCCATGGTGGCCGCCAATCCCTCCACACGCTCTTTAAGACGGTCGCCCTGATAGGTTAGGGCGATGCGCGCCCCAGCCTGGGAGAGGGCCTGTGTGATGCCCCAGGCGATGCTACGGTCATTGGCCACACCGAATACAATTCCCTTTTTGCCGGACAGGTCTATCGGAAACACCTGGCTACCTCTCTACACTTCATCTCAGACACTTCTTCACCAGCAGTGGCGGAAACACTTGCATCAGGAAAAGAGTGGGGCTACCTGATCCAAGAATATCTCTATTTGTTTCTCGGGTTCAAAACTGGCGAACCGTATAACCACGGTTCCAGCTCCGGCGGCAACATACTCGCCGATCCGTTCGGCTACTCTCTCCGGCCCGCCGAACGGTCCCCAGCGAGTGCCCCAGATATCGGACCCATAATATCCCGTCAGCCACTCCACAGCATCGGCCTCCGCCTTATCCAGGTCCGGATTCATATTCACCGTCAGGTAGAAAGCCTTCTCCAGACTATCCGGGTCCCGGCCAATCTCGGCGGCCTTCTCATCCACCTGCTGGACCACCTGGGCGAATTCCTCGGGTGTGTCGGTGATGGAGATGATTCCCGCTCCGAGACGCGCCGCCCGCCGTATCTGGGCTTGGCTTTGCGCCCGGTAATGGCTGGCCAACAGGAACGGTATGCCTCCCGGATTCGAGGGGACCGGCCGAATAAGTGCGGCATTCAACTTNAAGTCCCGGCCCTGGAAGTCGTAGGGCTTGCCTGAGCCGAGACCCTGTACGATCTCGATGATCTCTTCGAACCGGTGGCCTCTTCCATTGGACGAAACTCCGGACGCTTCCCATTCGCGCTTCTGGTCGTCGTTAAAGGCCCCGCCAACTCCGGCGCCGATCACCAGCCGTCCACCGGATATCAGGTCGACCGTGTTCAGTGTCTGGGCCAGCAGCACCGGATGGCGCAATGCAGGGAGTAAGACCGCGGTGCCCAACCTGACGTGGTTGGTCCGTACGGCAAGCGCCCCGAGTACAGTCAGAGGCTCCATTCGGGGCTTGGCCACCAGGCTATCGCCGACCCAGACCGAGTCCAGGCCGGACTGGTCTACGGTCTCAGCCAGCGCGATGATCCGATCGATGTTGTGGGGTTGGCTCCCCCGCAACAATAGGCCGCGAGTGGGCAGCAAGATGCCCAGTTTTATCTTGTCATTGGTCAACGGTACGACCAACTCCGGCAAGCAAGATTCTTGTCGTTTATCGTCCTAGAGATTGGGAGGTCCCAACTTGGGTTCATTGGCCAACCGCTCTAATAGTCCGGGTTCCATGTGCTGGAACGTCTCAAGGTCGTCCACAACATCCAGGTCGAACCCGAGCCCCTGACTGGAGTTGATGGCGACCGAGGTCTCGAGCCGGGCAGCTTGAGTCAGATGCTTCATGAAACTTCTCTGCCCCAATTCGGGCTGCAGCGCAACGCCGAATGGCACCAGTATGGCGTTTGTGCCCCCATCCCGGCGGGCAGGGGCGAGGGTCACGTTGCCCCGGCTCCGCGATGCCTGCAACATGCTGTGGATATCCGAGGGCTTTAAGAACGATAAGTCTCCGGCCACATAGAGGGCCGATTTCCCCTGGTCAAATGCTAACTCGAACGCCTTTTTCAGAGTATCGTTCAGGTCTTCACCGAGCTCTTCCAGGGAATAGCCGCCCAATCCGCGGGTTATGGCCCTGACCCGGTCATCGCCTCCGACCACCCAGACAGTGTCGACGGAGGCCGCTTTGATGGCTAGAATCACCCGGCGGAGCATGCCCAAGGCTAGGTCAGCACGTTGTTCTTCAGTCAGACTTTGAGCCAACCGAGATTTTCCCTGAGCTAGAGGTTTCATTGGGATGATGGCGATTACGTTTTGGGATTCGGTGACCATATAGATTCGATCCGGAGCTTAACCCACCAGCGCGAGGATCTCTCGGGCCAGAGCAATTTTATCCTCTTCGGTCTCCATGATAGTCGATGTGACAAGGGGTGTTATGCCCAATTCCTGGATCTCCAATGCCAATGCCCGGTCTTGTACGTCCATCACAAACACATCGCAGATGTCCCGGTATTCTCTGGCAACTTCGACGCACGATACCTGTTTTCCCAACTCGGCCATGATTTTTCCCGCCGGACCTTTCACGGCATCCCCGCCGACTATCGGGCTGACGCACACTTTCTTTCCGGGAAATGTCCGCATTTTTTGACGCACGCCAGGCAATGCCAAGATGGGCCCCAGGCTGAGGTAGGGGTTGGAGGGACATAGCACCAAGAGACCAGCACTAGCCAGGGTGTTCTGCAGTCCTGGCGCTGCCGCTGCATTCTCCACGCCTAGATAGCGGACTTCAGATACCTTTGGCTCCGCCCTGCGTCCCACGAAATACCTCTGCATGGGCAGTTCGCCCTCATCGGTTTGAAGCACGGTTTTTACCGGGTCGTTGCTCATGGGAGTAACGCCGTGAAACACGCCCAGGCTCCGGTTGAGTTCCGTTGTCACTTCAGACAATGTCTTGCCCTCGGCCAAGAGCTGGGTGCGGCGAATGTGGGTGGCAAAGTCCCGGTCACCCAAGTTGAACCAAGTGTCCGCGCCGAACTTTCTCAGCATCTCAAGGGCGGTGAATGTGTCGCCGGCCAAGCCCCAGCCGTTCTCCTGATTGGATAGACCTGACAGGGTGTACATCATGGTATCCAGGTCGGGCGAAACATGGAGGCCGTGGAAAGTTTCGTCGTCGCCCGTATTGACGCAGATCATCAGGTCGTCGGGGGACAGACAGAGGGCGAGACCCAGGGCTAATTTCGCCCCGCCGACGCCTCCAGCCAGAGCGAGAACAACGGGGGAATCGGGAGTCACCATCCAAAACCTGCGGAGGAAGCCTGCCCAGACAAGGGCGCTTGGCGACTAGACTTTGGCACTGGGTGTTTTGTTCGGATGTTCAAACCGGTAGGTGTCCAGTTTGACCAGACGGGCATACGAGCCAAATACCTCTTCCACGTTGTCGCCGACTAGGTCCAAGGGGTCAAGTTCCTGATCCGTGTCGCTGAACACCCGCCGGGTCTTATATGTGGTGTAGCGTTCAGCGGGAATCCGGCCGGCTTGGCGGATTATCTGGCGGAACTCCGACGGCCGCATGAGCTGTCCGTGTTGGGCGCCGGCCGCTGTGGAGATGCTCTCGTTGATGAGAGTTCCGCCCAGGTCGTTCACTCCGGCGGTCAGGAGCAACTGGGACATACGCGATCCCTCTTTCACCCACGACGCCTGGATGTTGGGTATCCAATTGTTCAGCATGATCCGGGCGATGGCGTGCATCTTGATCACCTCTATACCAGAAGGGCCGGGGCGTACGTCGTCCACCAAGCCCTTCATGAACATGGGAGCCTCAGTGTGAACGAAGCTCAAAGGCACGAACTCTGTGATGCCGCCAGTCTGCTGTTGGATGCCTCGGATAAGGTCCATGTGCTTGGCCAACTGGGTGGGGGTCTCGAGATACCCAAACATCACTGTCGAAGTCGTTGGGATACCCAGCTCATGAGCGGTAGTGATCACCTCGGTCCATTGGTCCACCGTGATGCGGCCTGGGGATATCTCGTCCCGCAACTCCTGATCCAATACTTCCGCGGAAGTACCCGGCAAACTGCCGACGCCAGCGGCTTTCAACTCGGTCAAGTACTGCTTGATAGTCGATTCCGATCGTATGGATCCG
>NZVX01000106.1 GCA_002698265.1 Chloroflexota bacterium
CCCCTTCGGCACGTACAATCCTTGTCGTGTCCGAACCATTGTTTGTGCCTGCCCGCAACAAAGGGTCTTTCTGGGCGCCCATGACCGGCAGGCTAGGAAAGCAGATACGAAAATATAAGTTACGAGTGCTCATAATGTCAACTTTTCGAAAGAATCTCGTATCTAAATGTAGCGATAAAGGGCGGTTGATCTTCACGCGGCTGCCAAATTGGGCCAATTCCACAGCTGAAGACCAACGTGGTTCAATATAGGCGAGCCAGATTCAGGCAAAATTATAGGAGATGCTGGCTTTTTACAGCACTCCCAAGCTATATCATGGAGAATGTCATGCCTATGGATTATCTTTTATCTAAAGCGCTGGACCTGGCCTGCGGGAAAGGCGCGTCCTACTGCGACGTGCGGATGGTTGAGACCAACCAGGAGCGGTTGGTGGTGCGCACCGGCGTTGTCGACACCCTCAGTACCGACGGCTCCCTAGGAATCGGGGTGCGGGTGTTGGTCAACGGCTCATGGGGCTTCGCCTCAACAAATATCGTCTCCCCATCTGAGGTGGACCGTATCACCGCCCTGGCGGTAGAGATCGCCAAAGCTTCATCGGGGTCCAGCAACGGGCCCGTATCTCTAGGGCCGCCGGTGACCAGTCAGGGCGTGTATATCACGCCCATCCAGACCGACCCTTTCTCCATCTCAGTGGAAGACAAGTTGGGGCTGCTATTCGAAGCTGACCAACGTATGGGTTCGGTCAAAGGCATATCCGCCACAATGGGCAACCTGATATTCATCAGAGAGCATAAAACCTTCGCCAACAGCGAAGGCGCACTGGTCGAGCAGACCATCTACGAGGCCGGCGGTGGTATCATGGCCACCGCCAGGGGCATCGGCGAAGTACAGCGACGTTCCTACCCACAGTCCATGCGGCAGCAGGGCTGTTCCGGCTGGGAATTCGTGGCCACCATGGACCTGCTCGGCAACGCCGAGCGCACCGCCGCCGAGGCCGTGGCGCTCTTGTCAGCGGAGCACTGCCCGTCTGGCCTCACCACGGTGATCGTCGGCGCTTCTCAGTTGGGACTCCAGATTCACGAGTCCTGCGGACACGCCATCGAACTGGACCGCGTCCTCGGATCCGAAGCCGCCTACGCCGGTACTTCGTTCCTCACCACCGACAAGCTGAACAACTTCCAGTACGGTTCGGAGCAGATAAACATCACCGCTGATAGCATCCGGCTGCCCGGCCTGGGGTCCTACGGCTGGGACGATGAAGGGGTTGAGGCTCAGTCGACGCCGGTAGTCCAGAATGGACGGTTCGTTGGATACCTGATGTCGCGGGAGACCGCCTCCGGGCTGGGCCTCCGGTCTAATGGTTCTATGCGGGCAGCATCTTGGAACCGCATCCCGTTGATCCGCATGAACAATGTGAGTTTGGAGCCGGGAGATTGGAGCTTGGAGGACCTCATCGCCGACACTGACGACGGCATCCTTATGGAGATGAACCGATCCTGGTCCATCGACGACCGGCGTTACAATTTCCAGTTCGGCACGGAAACGGGCTACGAGATCAAGAAAGGAAAATTGGGGAAGCTGCTGCGTAACTGCACCTACACCGGCATTACCCCGGAGTTTTGGAATTCCTGTGACGCAGTGTGTAACCAGGACCAATGGACCATGTGGGGGATTCCCAACTGCGGCAAGGGCCAGCCTGGTCAACTGGGTCACACCGGCCACGGCGCGGCGCCCGCTCGGTTTAGGAACATCCAAGTCGGGGTGATGCAATGATGGGTGAAACGGCCACCCTGGCCCTGATCGAGAAAGCCCTGAGCTATTCCAAAGCCCAAGAGACCGACATCTATCTCAGCGCTCAGGAGCTGGGATTGTCCCGATTTGCCGGCGGGGCCATCCACCAAAACGTGGCGCACAGTAACATAATGCTGAACGTCCGTTCGGTGTCCGGAAAACGCCTGGGAAGGGCCACCACCAATGACCTAAGCGACGCCGGTCTAAGAAAAGTGGTTGACGCGGCCCACCAGAACGCATTACTAATGCCCGAAGACCCAGAATTGCTGGGGCTGCCCCAGCCGTCTGAGCCGCTCACGGTCGAAAGCTTGGATGAGGCTACCGCAAATTGCAGCCCGGAAACCCGAGCGGCGATAGTACGCGGAGTTTGTCTCCAAGGAAAAGAGCATGACCTGAATGTGTCCGGAGCCTGCCGGACCGGGGTTCAAGAGACCGCCGTGGTCAGCAGCCTCGGCACGCGGGCCTACCACGCCGGGACGTTTGCCGGCCTGATCATCAATACCATGAGCGACACCTCAGCCGGCTGGGCCAAGGGCGGGTCTTGGCGTCTCTCAGACATGGACACCGAGGCCCTTGGCCGGGAAGCGGTGTCTAAAGCAGTCGATGGCCGGAAGCCGTTGGCCATCGAGCCGGGCCGATACCCGGTGGTGCTGGACACCTACGCCGTGGACGACATTCTGGAAGCGCTGAGCCTCTATGGAATGGGAGCCCAGGCAGTACAGGAAGGGCGAAGTTGGATGAACGATGTGATCGGGGACCAGGCCATGAGCTCGAGCGTGACGATTTGGGACGACGGCTCGGCGCCGCAGGGGTGGCCGGTGCCCTTCGACGCTGAGGGGGTTCCCCGCCGCCGCGTGGACATCATCACCGATGGAGTGGTCAACACTCCGGTACACAATTCCTACACCGCGGGCAAAGAGGGCACAATATCCACCGGCCACCAGACCTATTTCACGGGCGGCCCCGTCGCCAGCAACCTGTTCATGCAGCCTGGGGATGCATCTCTCCACGACTTGATCGCCTCCACCGAACGGGGTCTGTACATCACCCGGTTCTTCTACACTCGTCTCGCCCATTCCAAGGGCTGCGTCATGACTGGGATGACCCGCGACGGCACTTTCATGATCGAGAACGGCCAGATCACCCACCCGGTGAAGGACCTGCGGTTCACCCAGCCCTATTTGGAGGCTCTAGCCAGTGTCGAGCACGTCGGCAGCGTAACCAAACTGGTCTTGAACGAGGTTGGCTTCGCCACCAGGGTCCCGGCGCTGAAATTGAGTAGCTTTAATTTCACCGGTGTAACCGTCTAGTCATGATACGTGTATGCATAGACGACGACTTCGAGGCAATCTTTCAGATCATCAACGACGCGGCTGAAGCCTACCGCGGAATAATTCCGGTCGACCGATGGCATGAGCCATACATGCCTCGCGAAGAGCTCCGGGCAGAGGTTTCAGCCGGTGTCGCTTTCCTAGGCTACGAGAAAGACGGCGAGTTGGCCGGGGTTATGGGTACCCAAAACGTTCAGGATGTGACGCTGATTCGCCACTCCTACGTCCGCACCGCCCAACGGGGCCAAGGCATCGGCGGGGAGCTTCTAGACCAGATCATGGACCAGGCAGCCAAACCGGTCCTTATCGGGACGTGGGCCGACGCGGTCTGGGCGGTCCGTTTCTACGAGAACCACGGGTTTAAAGTGGTCTCGACCCAAGAGAAAGAAACGCTGCTCCGTAAATATTGGAACATCCCCGACCGCCAGATCGAGACGTCTGTGGTGCTGGCCGACCAGAGGTGGTTCGCAATCTGATGCCGTAGCAGCGTATTATGTCTCCCAACATCAGCCTAGAAATCCTTCCCAATCGTATTAGGAGTAACTGGCCATGAAAGCAGCCGTGTTGCATGAGGTAAACCACCCACTGCAGATCGAGGAAGTTGACATCGCATCGCCAGGTCCCAGAGAAGTCTTGGTCCGCACCCGCGCCTCGGGAGTTTGCCATAGCGATCTTCACTTCGTCGAAGGGCTTTACACCACGACCATGCCGGTTCTCCTGGGACACGAGGCGGCGGGAACGGTGGAAGCAGTGGGGAGCCAGGTGCACTACGTGTCTCCCGGCGACCGCGTCATCTGCTGCCTGTCGGTCTTCTGCGGAGTTTGCGAGCGCTGCACCACCGGACGGCCAGTGCTCTGCTCCCGGACGGGACTGGTCCGAGGGCCCGACGAGGAACCTCGCCTTAGCCAATGCGGAAACCCGGTAACCCAATTCGCCAACCTTGGCGCCTACGCCGAGATGATGCTGGTCCATGAGAATTCCCTGGTGAAAATCGATCAGGATATCGGCTTCGAGCAGATGGCCCTCATCGGCTGCGGGGCCACCACCGGCCTGGGAGCAGCCCTCAACACGGCCAAGGTCGAACCGGGCAGCACCGTTGCGGTCATCGGGGCCGGTGGAGTGGGCCTGAACGCCATCCAGGGCGCCAAGCTCGCCGGGGCGCTACGCATCATCGCCATAGACGCCGTGGAGGACAAACTAACACTGGCCAGAGAGTTCGGGGCCACGGACGTGATCGACGCGTCCACCGGCGATGCCGAGAAAAAGGTCAAAGACCTGACGGGCGGCGGTGTGGACTATTCATTTGAAGCCATCGGCAAGAAGGAAACTGCCGAGCTGTCCTTCGAGATTTTGAGGGCTGGGGGCACGGCCACCATCATAGGCATGATTCCTCTTGGCACCAAGATTGAGTTGGACGGCTCCGCCTTCCTCCGGGAGCGGCGCATCCAGGGCAGCAGCATGGGTTCGAACCACTTCCGGGTGGACATGCCCCGGTACATCGATTTCTACCTGCAGGGCCGCCTAAAGCTGGACGAGCTGGTCACCAAACGCCTTAAGTTAGAAGACATAAACGACGCCTTCAAATACATGAAAGAAGGCTCAGTAGCCCGCAGCGTCATGATGTTCGATTAGCGCGTAGAAGGATTCTTGGCATAAAGGACGACGCCTCGCCCTGCTCGTCCTGACACCTGTTCTGGCTCGGCGCAACCCGTAGGCGCGGGTCTCTGACCCGCCCTGTTTGAATTCAGGGTCATCTCTGGCACCAGACCAACCTCTACCGAATTCTCGGAAACACCTTCTCCGTGATCAGCCTCAAGCACTTCGTCTGCTGTTCGAAGGGTATCTGGCGGCCAAAGTTGACCTCGTAGACGATCTGGCTTAAGTGAAGTTCCTCGATCAATTGGGTCAACCGGTCCACGACACGCTCCGGCGTACCGTAAACCACTTTGTCCCGGAACCAATCGTCATAAGTCATACTGGCCAGTTTCTCCGACTCGGCCTGCCAGTTGCCGGTGGTGCCCTCCCGGGACGCGCTGACCCGGACCCGTTCGGCAAGCCCGGCCATCGACGTAAGGGCGCTCTCTCTCGGATCCTCGTAAGCCTTCTCCTTAGTGTCCGCCACATAGATCGGGACTCGTAGGCCCACTTCGCCCTCGCCGGGGTGGCCGGCATCCTGCCAGGCATTCAGGTAAGCATCGATCTGGGGCGCGAGGTCGGACAGGGCAAAGGCCCGTGACGGGTTTATGAAGATCGGGTAGCCCATGCGTCCAATGATTGGGAAGGTCTCCGCCGAGGTGACGCCAACGCGTATCGGCGGGTGAGGACTCTGTACCGGCTTGGGCTTCACCTTTATTCCCTGGCAGTGGTAGTGGTCCCCCTCGAAATTCACTTCCTCCCCGGTCCAGGCCTTGAGGATAATTTCGAGGTATTCATCGAACCGGTTGCGGCTCTCGGGGTAGGGCGAATTAAATGCATCGTGATGCTCGGGAAAAGTCCCACGTCCGATCCCGAACTCAACCCTTCCGTTGCTGATGTGGTCGAGGGTCGCAACTTCTTCCGCGACCTTGATCGGGTTGGCCAACGGCAGCAGATAGACACCGAACCCGATACGCATCTTCTTAGTCCGGGCGGCGACCGCCGTGGCGACGGCGATGGGCGAAGACAGCACGCTGACCGGGATGAAGTGGTATTCCGGCAGCCAGATGGAATCAACCCCAAGGCTTTCAGCTTCGTCGACCAGGCCGAACCCGCGCTGGAACACCTCGGCCTCGTCTTCACCTTCATGACCGGAGAACTCCAAAAACAGGCCAAAATCCATGGGACCTCCTCAGGCCGAGGGCTTAATTAATACGGTTTACCCTGCCAGGTCAGGACGATTGGGCAGAATCATCATGGTCATGAGCATCGTAGTCACCAGCTTCTCTTCACCACTGTCGTAGGCGACCACATCCCCCTTGCAGACCGTGATGCTGGCGCCAGGGCGTAAAACTTGTCCTCTGGCCACCAGCCTCTCTCCTTTGGCCGGGGCCACGAAGTTGACCTTGTATTCAACGGTTAGCACTGCCGAGTCCGGGGCGCTTAAACTGAAGGCCGCGTACCCGCAGGCGCTGTCCAGGATAGAAGTCACGATTCCGCCGTGGATGAAGCCGTGCTGTTGGGTCAGATGGGCCTGAAAAGGCATCTCAATCTCCACCTGTCCTGGCTCAATTTTCACCATGACCGCTCCTAGGGTCTGCATGGCGGCCTGTTTAGCAAAGCTGAACCGGACCTTGGATTCGAATTCCGGGTCTCTTGGTTCGAATCTGGGCATATTAAAACTTGAGCCCGGTAGCCTCTTTGAACTTGCGCATGGCCTCAATGTGCTCTCCGGCGGTTTTCAATCCAGCCTGCCGGTTCTCGATCGAGAGATGACTTGCGCCCAATTCCTGCCACGCCTTGGCTTCGTCCATCCAGTCCTCAGGTTGCCTGTCGCCGGTGCGGAGACGGCCGTCCAGGCCCAGAGCGCTGGGNTCNCGGCCCATCTCCCTCATAAAACCATGGGTCCTCTCCACNATGGCACCTCCGGTCTCGTCGGGATTGAAGTTNGGACACCAGCCGTCGGCCAGCCGAGCCACCCGCTTCAGCACGGTGTCGGGCGGGGTAGGGCTCTGAGAGCTACCGGCGCCGAGCCAGACAGGGATAGGCCGCTGGATGGGAAGGGGGTTCAANCCTGCGTGGCTGATGTTGTGCCACTTGCCNTGGAAGTCGACCACGTCCTGTGTCCAAAGTGCCCGCATTACCTCGATCTGTTCGGCGCTACGTGCTCCACGGTTGTGAAAATCTTCGCCCAATGCCTCGTACTCGACCGTATTCCAGCCGACTCCGATACCGAGTCGCAACCGCCCGCCGGATAGCACGTCCACCTCGGCAGCNTGCTTGGCCACCAAAACCGTTTGGCGTTGAGGCAGGATCAGGATGCCGGTGGCCANGCCCACCCGNTCGGTGATGGCCGCGAGATAGCCCATNAGAGTCATGGTTTCGTGCACCACCGACTTGTGGTTGTAGGTGCGGAGGGCTGGGAAATCGTGGTGGGCCGGNTCTGCGCCCAGCACGTGGTCGGCGATGAATATATAGGCGAATTCCATGTCCTCGGCCGCCTGGGCGAANTCTTTGATGGCNNGCGGGTCTGGCTCGATCTCTGTCTGGGGGAAAATTACTCCAACTTCCAATTTCCTCTCCTTGATANGTTCGTTCAAAAACGGGGTTCTCTCAGNTTCTGGGGCGTCTAANCCAGACGGAGGAGGCCACCAGGCCAACTATCANNNCGGCGGCCACCAACAATGGCCGCCAAATTTCAATTACCACGACCGCGATTATGAAACCGATNGCCAACACGGTNGCAATGATGCCCAACAGGATCAGGGCGACGGCCANTATCGTGACCTTAATCTNTTCCCAGCGGGCGGCAAAGGTCCCGCTGGTCTTGGCGTATTCTCGTACCCCCAGAGCCAACAANCCCGCCAGAATCACCGTGATCCAGATTCCTGCTTCGCCCAATGAGTCCTTCGCTCACCGCCTAAGCCGAGGCCCTAGAGGCGGTGCATCCCAGGGATGACTTCTTCNCCCACCAGGTTNATGTGCTCCAAGGCTTCACCTTGGGTCATCTGGGGATAGAACAACCGCAGGATGACATCGGTGAATCCCATGTTTTTGTATTCCTCAATCTGCTCCAGGCACTCTTCCGGGCTNCCCATAACAAATGTTTCATCCATCAGGGNTTCAAGATTGCCGGTAACCTTCCTGGCCAGTTCATCATCGGTGCCGTGCAGGCCTTGGTCACGGTAGACCTTGTATTTCGTCTCAAATCCGCCCCTTGCCTTCCGGATGGCCTCCTCATGAGTACCGGCACAGAAGAACTCCCTCACGATCACCATGTCNTCAGGTTTCTCGTGTCTGCTCTTCTCCAACGTCTCTCGATAGAGATCGATCTGTTTTCGGATAGACTCGTTGCCCTGGGCCGGCCCCACGAAGAGTATGTCTCCGGANCGTCCCACTCTTCGGATTGCCGGGTCGCTCATGGCTGCCTGCCAGACTTTGGGGCCGGGCCTCTGGTAGGGGCGNGCGGTGGGTCTGGCGCCCGTTACGTGGTAGTACTTGCCGTGNTGGGTCACCTCATCCTCGANCCACAGCCGTCTTATCAGCTCCATNGACTCGGTGATTCGGCCGCCCCGCTCCGACATCTTGATGCCGAACGCCTCGCATTCTTCGACGCGGTAGCCAAGACCGATGCCCATCACGAACCGCCCCTCGGAGATGTGGTCCAGGGTCGCGGCTTGCTCCGCCACCTCCACCGGGTTCAGCAATGGTAGCAACAAGACCGAGGTGGCCAGTGTCATGTTACCCGGCTCAGCGGCCATACGGGCCAGGACGGTCCACGGCTGGAAGTGCTGNAATGGGTCGATCAAGAAGTGGTTGCCGAAACAGTAGGAGTCGAACCCTGCGTCCCGGGCGGCACGGAACTGGGACAGGTGGTCTTGCCACTGCTGCTGATGGTCCACGGTGTCCCGCAGTACCACGTGTCCAACTTGATATCCGGCCCTCATGGGGGTTCCTCCGAGTAGGTATAGGGTAAAGCTGGCTGTCTACCGCAAAGGGGCGGGGTCAGTCTACTGACGCTGGTACTTGACCAGACGGTGGCCTTCTACGTTCTGGTTGACGTAGAGGTCGCCGTGGGAGTCCACCCAGACGGCGTGGGCNCCGTTGCCCCAGCCTGCGTCCAGCGGACTATCCCAGGTGGCGATGATGTCGCCGTCGATGCTGAGGATACTCATGAACCCATCCAGCTCGGGAACGTAGAAGACGTTGTCATCGTCAACGTAGATGTCGCAGGGGCGTGCGAGGCCGGTCCATTCGTCCAGGTATTTCCCATCTGGGGTGAATATCTGGATCCGGTTATTTTCTCGGTCGGCCACAAAAACCCGCCCATCGGTGTGCACCCAGACGCCGTGGGGGACGTGGAACTCTCCTGGTCCGGTCTTGCCCGGCTCGCCCCAAGAGAAAAGCAGCTTGCCGTCGGCGGTGAACTTGTGGACCCGCGCGTTCCCGTACCCGTCGGAGATGTACAGGTCTCCAGAGCCGTCCAGAGCGATATCACTGGGCCGGTTGAAGGGGCCGGCAGCCTGCTTGGCCGGCTCGCTGTAGTCGCCAGACCAGCCGGTGTCCGAAGGCTTGTCCCACTCACCCAAAGTCATCAGAAGATTGCCATCGGGCCGGTATTTCAACACAACGTGGCTGTTCTTCACCGGCATGTAGAGATTGTCGTCGCCGTCAATGAACATGCCGTGTGCGTCGGGCAATTGACCCTCGCCCCAAGAGTTTAGGAAATTGCCGTCGCGGTCCAGAACGATCAACGGGTGATCGCCCCGGTTGAACAGGTATACCCGGTCCTGGGAGTCGGTGACGATGGCCGTCTGGCCTAGAACCCAGCCCTTGGGTAATTTCTCCCACGTGTCCAATTGTTCGTAAACATGCGTTCCAGCGCCTACTCGAACCATTAGTTCCTCCAAAATCTGAACGGCGGCCAAAAACACTCGCCGCCTGCAATTTTCAGTTATTCGCCTGTCGTAAGGGCCTTAATGATCTGCTGATGTAGCTCTGCTGCCCGCTCAGACACCAACTCAGGCGTGATACCGCCCAGTGGGTGAGGGATGCCCATGGGCTGGAACCCTTTGCGGCCGAAAACGCTGGCGTGGCGTAAGGCCGAATTCAAGAACGGCTCGGTACAGATTACTATCGTGGGAATTCCCTTATTCTCCAGGGCCATCGCGTCGTGCACACTGCACGCGGTGCAGGAGCCTCAATCCGCAATGCAGGTCACCACGAAATCACACTGCGATGCCAGGTCATCGATGATATCGTCAGCAGCCGGGCGAGAATAAACGTACTTGTCAACCGCTATCCCATCCCTCAGCTCAAAATCCTTGTCCAGCAGTTCTTTAACTCCCTGGAGCAACGCGCTGGCGTTTGCCTTCCGGTTGCCCAGGAAGCCGCCGACCCGCCCGTGGATGGATTCAAGGCGCGGTGCTGCCCGCCATTTGGAATAAGCTTCGGGGTCGATGGGTGAAAGCAGGCGCATGTCATTGAGACGGGCCTTCAGGTCTGCTCCAGGTGCGCTAACCATGATCTCTCCTTGCGGACTCGCTTTACGGCAGTTCGATTTTCTGAGTAACCCGGCGGGAACCCCAGCCGGGGATGTAGACGGAATGGGGGCCACCGCGGCCTCCGGCCACCATGATGTGGATTCGGTCGGCCGCCCGCACCACCGGCACCATCTGGTTGTCGTCGTTGGCGTCCACGAACCGAGGCCAAAAATGCCCACGGTTGGCATCGCCCTGGGGTGGACCGCCGCGTTTCAAGGCGCTGACCGGTTTCCTGGCGTGCTCGAATAAAAACTGGCGGATGTCTGCCTTGCGCCAGCCGTCTTCGCTAAGGAATCGGGCATGTTCTGGGCCGATG
>NZVX01000094.1 GCA_002698265.1 Chloroflexota bacterium
TCCGGTGGTTTTGACAGCCATCGTAGCCACTTTTCTCATCGCTGCCTGCGGCGGCGATACGGCCTCACCTTCTGTAGACCCCACGGCAGAACCAACGGCAATCACCGAAACTGAGGCGACTCAAGAGGCCGCCACACCGCCCCTTTGGCGTTACGTAAACAGCGGCTGGGTCTCGCCGTCTAATCAGCAGTCGGCCAACGCGTTCTCCAGAGAGTTGCGAGTTGCGGTGATAACCACCTCCCAAGAACTGGAGAATTTCAACCGGATTGTGATCAGCAAGCGCACTGTTGGCACCGGCACTACATTGAGCCGTGCCGAGTTTCCTGGCTCAGTGCTCCTGGTGGCGTATCTGCTGTGGCTGCCGGTGCAGGGCGACCCTCTGTCGGTAGTTGGGCTGGAGATAGACGGAAACCGGGTTGTGGTGGACCTGGAATTGGATGAAGACGCCCAGGGCCGGGAGTATCCCTATCTCTATGCACCAATGACTATGGTCACTGTCGACCGCGACAAGTTCCCCGCCGAGGGGCCAGTGGAATTTATATTCAGGCTGGACGGCGAACTGAAAGTTACGCTGACGGATACGCTGGAGTAGGCGGGCTAATCACCTCTGGGCTGCATCGGTATAGTCCACCGCGTCCCATACCGCTCGTCCTGTCCTTCCGCGGAAGAATGTCGAAGGATGCGCATAAGTCATGTTATTGGTGAGAATTTCTACTGCGTGTCTGTGGTCCGACAGGCTCACCATGAGCGTTTAGGGGCGCTAGGGTACGAGGGGATTCGTAACTTGGCTGAAACAAAAAAGGGAGTCCCGATTTGTCGGGACTCCCTTCTTGCACCTGATTAAATCGTTGATTAAGTCTTACTACGGTATCTCTGCGACCATGCCTTCGCCAAGTTCCACGTCCACCGTTGCCAGGACTTGGGCTACCAGCATGTAGTGGCCGACCAGCACGGCTAGATGCAGGGTGTCCTGCTCGCCGAACCGGTCCACTAGGGCTTTGTAGGTGGCGTCGCTGACTTTATGTTCCTGTAGCATCTCCTTCACGTACCCCACAAGCAACGCCTCGTCGCCTGAAAGGCCGGCGGGCGCGGTGCCGTTGGCCACGGCCTTGATGGTCTCATCGGAGACGCCGGCGGCACGGGCCAGCTTGGCGTGGGCCGAGAATTCATACTGGGAACGCATCTCTCTGGCTGTGGCGATGATGACCGTTTCCTTCAGAGCCTCGGGAATGCTGAATTCGTAGCGGACGAATGCCCCGGTGTCGGCCACGCGGGCCGCCAGCTTGGGACTATGGAGCAATACGCCGTAGGGCCCGCGGATGCTGCCCCGGGTGCCTACAATGGAATCGAAATATTCCTGGTCTTCCACGGCAAGTTGGTCGCGGGTTACGGCGGGTAGTCTAGCCATTTGGTTTCTCCTTGTGCGGTCTTGTTTCTTTTTTGGTTTCTGGAGGATACGGTATAGTCCCTCTCTTTACTTTTTGACGGCGGGGACTGGGTTGCCTGGGATGTTTACTTTTACGGAGCCCAGTTGATTGCGGCTGGTGAAGTAGAGGGTCTTCCAGTCGTCACCGCCGAATGCCAGGTTGGTAGTGGCCGTATATCCGTGCTTGATCAGGCCCAGTTTCTTGCCTGAGGGGTCGAAGATGTATAGGCCGCCGGAGCCACCCGTGTAGATGTTGCCTTCGATGTCCACCTTCATGCCGTCGGGCACTCCAGGCTCGCTGCCGGTGACGTCTATCAGGGCTTTGTCGGTTTGCTTGGCCAGTGTCCCGTTGGGCATGACCTCGAAGGACCTGATGTGGCCCCGTCTGGAGTCGTTGATGTAAAGTATGCTCTCGTCGGGAGAGAACATCAGCCCGTTGGGGACTACGAAATCGCCGATCAACAAGGTGATTGTGCCCAGATCGGCGCTGACCCGGTAAACGCCCGAGAACGTCAGGTCCCATTGCTCCGCTGGGTTGGGGCTGGTCCAGGGGTCGGTGAAATAGATGCTACCGTCGGATTTCACTACCACGTCGTTGGGGCGGTTCAGCCGTTGTCCCTGGAAGCTGCTGGCAATGACTGTGACGCTGCCGTCGGATTCAAGACGGGCGACGCGGCGGCTATCGTGCTCCGCGGACACCAGCCGGCCCTGCAGGTCGCGGGTCAGGCCGTTGGCCCTGTTGGTGGGTTCCCGCTCTACGACGGTATCTCCGCCAGGACTGTGCTTCATCCTTCGGTTGTTATGGATGTCGCTAAACAGCAGGTAGCCGCCCTCTTTCCACCAGAGCGGCCCTTCAGCCGGACCTTGGTCTCCACCGAAGCCATCGGCCAGCTCAAGGATGGGCTCGTCGGTGGATATGATCTTGGATAGTTCCGGGGCAAACTGCTCTATGGGCATGTTCCGCTCCTTTCTGATTCAGAGTTTTTCGCCGTGGTTGCTAGCCGAGGCTCTGAAATTACTGGGGAATTATAATACGAAATCCCAGTGTGCGTGGCGGGCCTCGCTTGCGGGCCATCGATTCAGCTTGACTAGGCTCGCCGGGTGGACTATTCTGCCCCTAATCTGGCGGAAACCACACTCATACTGAATCTGGAACCGGAATGGAGGCGCATAATGGCACTGAGCCTGAACCACGTCCATCTGAAGACACCGGACCCTCAGAAGACCGCACAGTTCTATATCGACACCTTGGGCGCAACCAAGATCGCCGACGTCGGAGACATCGGAGTGCGCTTGGACCTTCATGGTTTGACTTTGAATGTGACCAAGCACATAGAGACTCAGACCAGAGACCAGAAATACGGTATCGAGCACATCGCCATCGACGCCGACGACATCCAGGGCATGATCGACAGCCTGAAGGCCAACG
The DNA here is from genome assembly GCA_002698265.1 of Chloroflexota bacterium. Lineage (GTDB taxonomy): Bacteria > Chloroflexota > Dehalococcoidia > Lucifugimonadales > UBA3495 > UBA9611. The sequence continues at coordinate 2,856 of NZVX01000094.1, forward strand.
GCGCCACGATATTGGAAGAAACTTCCATCTCAGGAGACCGCCGTGTGGTGTTCTTCGAGGGGCCCGACGGTGTTCAACTCGAGTTCATCGAAAAGAAGTAACGAAGTAATCAATACCCAATTAACAAATCGAACGACGCTAGGAGCAACAGAATGATTTACGAGTCACGGATTTACAAAGCCGTGCCCGGCAAGTTGCCGAACATCAACGCCCGCTTCGCCAATCACACCATCGGGTTCTTCGAAGAGTTCGACATTGGCATGGTCGGTTTCTGGAACGATGAGATCGGCGCCAGCAACCAACTGACCTACATCCTCAGCTTCGACAGCATGGCTGACCGGGAAAAGAAGTGGGCCGCCTTCGGCGCTCATAAGCCGTGGCATGAAGTGCGGGCTGAGACCGAGAAAAACGGTCCTTTGGTCGCTCAGGTGATCAATTCATTCATGAGCTTGACCCCGTACTCCCCACAGCCGTCCTTCAAGACGACGCTTCATGAGAAGCGTGTCTACGAGGCCATGCCCGGAAAGCTGCCCGACCTGCACAACCGGTTCTCCAACCACACCATGGGCCTTTTCGAGAAGCACGGCATAGAGAACGTGGCTTACTGGACCGAGGACGTGGGCACCAGCAACCGGTTGGTCTATATGCTGGGCTATCCCGACCTGGCGGCCCGAGAAAAGGGCTGGACCGGCTTCCAATTGGATCCGGAATGGCAGAAAGCAAGGGCCGCCTCAGAAGAGAACGGGGCCTTGGTGCGAGTGTCCAAGCACTCCATACTGCGTCTGACTGACTACTCACCCAGGTAACTCCAACGCCGCTAACCGGGTAACTATTCGTCGGCCTGGGCCTCGTGGGGTCCGGGCCGATGTGGGTTTTAGGAAATCGACAATTGAGGAATGCCTAACGTGGATATTGACAAGATACGAAGCCAGATACCCGTGTTGGCGCACACGGCATACATGAATACCGGATGGTCGGGTCCTGCGCCGCGACGGGTGGCCCAGGCCATGAAAGACCGTATCGACCTGGAACTGGAACAGGGAACGACCACATCCGGTGTCTATGAAGCGGGCAAGGAGATACAAGAGCAGGCGCAGGCTGCCGTGGCACGTATCTTCAACGCATCGATCGATGAGGTCATGGTCACGCGCAACACGACCGAGGGTCTAAATATAGTGCTCAGCGGGCTGGACTGGCAGCAGGGAGACGAGATCATAATCTGCGACATGGAACATGGTTCAGTTATCGCGCCGGCACAATTGATCGGCCAACGTTATGGGGTGGCCGTGAAGGTGGTGGATCTGGAGGTTCACGACTCCAGCGAGACCATCGCGACCAAGATCGTGGCCGCGTTCACGTCCAAGACTCGCATGGTCTTCATCAGCCACATCCTGTACGCCACGGGCCGGCGGATGCCCGCTGAAGAGATCAGGCGGGCCACCAAGGACCGGGGGATCCTGATGATGCTGGACGGGGCGCAGACAGGCGGCCACATCGAGCTTGATATGGCCCGTTCCGGATTCGATTTTTACTCCATCCCCGGCCAGAAATGGCTTCTGGGCTACGAGGGCTCCGGCGCACTGTACATCCGCCGCGAACATCTGGAGCGGATCCATCCGGCCCACACCGGGGGCCGTGCCATAGCCCGCCCAGCGAACGCGCATAACTTCCAGCCGGTGGCCGACTCTATGGAGAAATTCTTGGGTGGATCGGTCAGCGTTCCGGTGCAGGCGGCCTTTTTGGAAGCCACCAAGTTCATCGAAGAGGCTGGCATCTACAATATCGAAACGCGCAACCTAGACTTGGCGGAATCGGCCAAGGCCAAACTCTCGGAAGTGGCCGGCGTCACGGTCCTATCACCTTCCGAGCGGCGCGATTCTTCGGGGCTCGTCACGTTCGCGGTTGAGGGCCAGACGCCGATATCGGTCGTCGAACGGCTGTGGGAGGACCACAAGATCGTAGTCCGTCAGGTAGGCCACCCCGCCGGAGTGCGGGTCTCGCTTCATTTCTTCAACACCGAAGAAGAAGTGGAACTCCTCGTAGGCGGCGTTCGCGAGTTGGCCTAACAACATTTATTCGTCATTTGAGCCGGAGTGAGTACCGCTCCGGCGGCGGCATCCTCCCCGTTCTCTCCCCATTCAACCCATAATCGCCTTTGATCCGCACCTCTGGTAGCTCCTGTTCCCAATGGGCCGTTTGGGTTGTTTATGGGGTACATACGAGTACATGCTGTTTACCGAGCCCGCTTACCGTGACCTAGCCCCGCCCGAATGGGAGGTGGAGGAAGGCGAAGAGCGGTACGATGATATCGGCGACATAAAAACATACGTGTACTATCCTCCGGAGCCCGAGCCTTACGTGCATTCTCCAGATTCCAAGCCATCGGCCGTATTCATCGACACCCTGCGCAGCGAGGTTTCCCGAGAGTACTGCCAAGTGGCGCAAAACTCGGAATTGAGATTCCATTTCAACACCGGCAGGCGGCTCACAGCCTTGTTGGAGTACAGAGACGATTGGTAGGAGGGGTTGCCGGAATCGGCCATAGAGTCTTTTGCCGGCACCGGTAACCCGTTCATGTTGGGGAACATCAACTCCGCCGCGAGGGTGGTTGACGCGGACTGCGGCGCCGGATTGGACTGCATCATTGTCGCCAAGATGGCTGGCGCCGACGGCGAGATCATCGGGATCGATATGACCCAGGGAATGGTCCACAAAGCCAAGTTCAACGCCAAAGCCACTGGCGTTGAGAACGCCTCTTTTCACCAGGGTCTCTTTGAAGAGCTTCCGGTAAAAGATGGTTGGGCTGATGTCGTCATCTCCAACGGAGCTATCAACCTGGCCCCGGACAAAGACGAAATCTTCTGGGAAATGAACCGGGNCCTGAAACCAGGCGGGCTCCTGCAGATCGCCGATATCTTAGTGGACAAGCCCATTCTGGAAAGTGCCAAGNGGAACATCGACCTCTGGACTGGTTGAATNGCCGGCNCTCTGCTGGAAGNAGAGCGCCGGGCAAGCTTTCCAAAGCTGGGTTTNAGGATTTCGAAATCGCCTGGCGTGGCGATATCTATCGCGATGCCCCGCAACAGACGGCCGGGTTCGATTTTGGCATCATGGGGATAAGCTACCGGGCGCGGAAATCCCTATAAGTCCATCCGGGGGGCGCTGCCCGCGGCTATATCAGGCTTGCAGTGTGCCGGGCGGATAGTGTTCCAGCCACCAGCGAGCGATCTCATCCCTCCGCGCGAACCAGACGCCGGGGAAGTCCTTGGTGTACCTAAGAAACCGTTCTACCGCCCGTGACCGGGCTGGGCGGCCGGCGATACGGCAGTGGAGTCCCACTGACATCATCTTGGGCCGGGTTTCTCCCTCTTGATAGAGGCAATCAAATGTCTCTTGCAGGTATTCATAGAAGTCACTGATGCTGACCAGTCCGCCGCGCCAGAAACGGGCGTCATTGGTCTCCATACTGTAGGGCACCACCAACCAGGGCTTCCCCCGGGCTTCGACATAATATGGCAGATCGTCATTCAGACCGGCGCTGTCGTAGATGAACCCCCCTTCATCCACCACCAGGTCTCTGGTGTTCAGGCTGGGGCCGTAGCGGGTGAACCAGCCCACCGGACGCTCACCGGTGGTGCGTTCCAGCGAAGCCACGGTCTTGGCGATGGCCTCCCTCTCGGCGTCGATGTCCTTCAGGTGATATTCCTCCCATCGGTAGCCGTGGCCGCAGACCTCGTGGCCTTGGGCGGTGATCTCCCGGGCAACTTCGGGGTTGCGCTCCAATGCCAAGGCGCACGAGAAGAATGTGGAGCTGACGCCGTGGCGCTCAAACATGTCCAGCAGCCGCCAGATGCCAACGCGGCTACCGTATTCGAAGAAAGACTCGTTGTTCAGGTCCCGGTCTTGGGGCGGAACGGGCGACGGCACCTCGCCGTTGGTCTCATGGTGGGCGTCGCCGTCCAGCGTCGAATATTCCGCCCCCTCCTCGTAATTGACCACCAAGGACACGGCGATGCGGGCCCCGCCGGGCCACTCTATCCGGGGCACATTCTTCCCGTAGCCGATGAAATCGCGCTGCATAGGGCTCCTCCTGCCGCTCATCCCCGTTCGTTCACGGGGTCCGAAAGCAGAGCCATTATATATCCGGTGCCCGGGCACGCCCTATGCTAGAATCGGACACGACTCCAGACCAGCCTCCTCCAAGGTGCGTAATGCCAGAACCAATCACACCGGAACTAATCTACTATCTCAAAACGGTCGGCGACCCGGAATTGTCCTTGGATGGGGCCCTTCTGGCCTACACGTTGGGCTGGGTTGACGAAGACAGCCTGGGAGCACGTTCCCGGATAATGTCGATGGACCTGGCCAGCGGTCGGTGCAAAGAGTTCACCGATGGGGAAAAGGACTCGGCACCCAAGTTCTCTCCGGACGGCAGTCATCTGGCTTTCTTGCGATCGATCGACGGAGACCCGGCCCAAATATGGGTGATGGCTGCGGACGGCGGCGATGCCAAACAGTTGACGCAAGCGGCCAAAGGCGTGTTCGACTATGACTGGTCGCCCGACGGCAAGGCCATGGTGGTCTGTGGTGATGTTGAACCTGAAGAACGTGTTCAGGACGGCCCCGATGATTTGCCGCAAGTCACGGTAGTGCGGCGGGTGCGCTACCGCTATGACACGCTGGGCTGGCGGGGCGACTCCCATTTCCATCTGTCGATTCTCGACCTGGAGAGTTTGGAGAACAGGCAGATAACCGACGGCGATTGGGATGATACCGCTCCGGTTTGGTCCCCTGATGGCTCTCAGATCGCTTTTATGTCGGGCCGCCGCGATGACCGGGATTTCTTGGCCTTGAGCGAGGTATACACCGTGGCGGCGGCTGGAGGCGAGCCCACGTTGATGTCCGAAGGACTCTTCAGCGTTGGAGCTCTCACGTGGTCTCCCGACGGGCGGCGACTGGCCGTTGTGGGGTCGGAGGCTCCGGAAGGCATGGTGCTGTGGCAAGGGTGGCTGTACGTTCTGGAGGACGGTAAAGACATTCGCAGACTGACCGACGATAGTATCAAGCCTTATCTGGGATTCCCGCCGGTTATGCGCCCTGCCACGCTGTGCTGGGCGAATGATGGGCGGATCATGTATCTGGGAGAGCGCAAAGGCGAATCGTTCCTCTTCCAGACATCTTCTGACGGCGGACCAAGCGAGGCTGTGTGGGGCGGTTCATGCTTGTCCGCCGGGTTGTCCTTAGACGGAAAAGCGGTCAAAGCCGTGGTGACCGCCTCGTTTCCTGACTCTCCGGGCGACCTTTGCCAGATTGACCTGGTGACGGGCGTAAGTAAGAAACTGTCCGACCACAACGGCCCCTATATGAAAACGCATCCTGCAGCCCGAATGGAGAAATTCTCGATAAAAAGATCTGGCGGAGAGTCCGGATTTGAGATTGAAAGCCGGTTGTACTTTCCACCTGGATTCGACGCAAATTTGACCTACCCGTTGGTGTTGGACATTCACGGTGGCCCCAACGGGGCGTTTTACGATGCGTTTGTGCCGGCCCAGCAGGTATTGGCCACGGCAGGATACCTGGTAATGGCGGTCAATCCTCGGGGTTCGTCCACCTATGGCGCCGAATTCATGATGGCGGTGCTGGGCGATTGGGGCGGCGAGGACTATCTAGACTTGATGGCCGCGGTGGATGAAGTGGTCCAGCGCCCCTATGTCGACGCAGATCGGCTGGGCGTCCACGGCTATAGCTACGGGGGTTACATGACCAGTTGGACGGTGGGGCACACCAACCGGTTCAAGGCCGCCGTTGTGGGCGCTCCTTGCATCAACTTACACAGCATGTACGGCACGTCAGACATTGGGATCAGCTTCGGCGAGGCCCAGTGGGGCGGGTCAGTCGTGGATGCCGCGGACAAGATGCTGGAGCGGTCCCCCATCACCTACGCCGCCGATGTGGACACACCGGTGCTGCTGCTGCACGGAGACGCCGATGCCCGTTGCCCGATCAGTCAGAGCGAAGAATATTTCACTGTGCTGAAAAGGCTGGAGAAAGAAGTGGAGTTCGTCAGGTTTCCCGGATGTTCNCACCTGTTTCCACGGATGGGCCATCCCAAGATGCGTGAGGAGTACCTGANTCGCACTCTAGGNTGGTTCANCCGGTACCTGGCCTAGCTCTCNCGAAAGCCGGTAACCGAACNAGCGCGGGCTGNATTGATAGTGCAATAGCCGNTTTCAANGTTGATAGGCCGGTTGTTCTAGCCGGAATCCCCTCCGAACGTTGCTTCTAGGANTTGNATACCAGGAGCTAGGTTCAACCCATCTTCTCTTTGTGTGGTAACTTCCACCGACTCAAAATCAGTGATGGAATTTTCCAGATAGATCGTTGTGGCGCCCCATCCGCTGGGGTCCACAATCATCTGGCCGACTAGTACCTTGTCACCATCTCCACTCAACCAAACCTGATACGGCGAACCAGAGCAGCGCCACCGCCGCGCAGAAACCCTTGCCCAGTCCTTTTCCGGATTTGACTGCCACCCGGCGCGGCTCCACCAAGGAGCCCAGTACCTCTTCTTGTTTGGACCAAAGCTCCACTCCCAGCGTGTCTGAGGCAAACTCCAGTGGCGTCGGGGCGATGCCCGGCTGTTCCTGCATCCGGCCTAGCTCTGGGCCAGGTAACCCGACTGGACCTCCGTGGTCCGCGTTTTAGTATCTTCACCGGTGTCCACCTTGACAGTTGTGGCGGGACTGAAGATGTAGCCGCATTCCTGGCAGCGGAAAACACAGTTGTCGTTTTGTTGTTTCTTTTCCTGCGGAATCAATCGTTGAGATTGGCAGCGTCGGCAGTGCAAGGCGTGTACCTCCAACAGATGGGAATCCAAATAAAAAGGGACGGACCCTTATCAAGGGTCCGTCCCTTTTTGGTAACACGCTAGGATTCTGCGATGCAGGGTGTCAACTGCCGGTCCGTCATCATGGACCGCCGGGTGTCAGTTAGATCGCTTGGCTAGCTGGGATTGTACTTCTTCAGGACCTCAGCAACCCGGGGGTCGATGTCTCCCAGTTCCACGCCGCCGTCGGCCCGTGCGATGCCGAGGTGGGCGTCCCGCTGGATCTCTTCCCATTCAGGCTCCAGTTCGTAATTGTCCCGAAGCTCGCTGAACATGGCGTCGAGTGATTTTTTGTCAAACATATTCTTGGTCTGTCCTCCAATCTGATCTTTGAGCCGAGCGTTCGCCGGACCAATCATCCATACGAGTCCGGAAGGTCCGTTTGAGGGAATTTCCACCACGGGCCATCCAAGCTTCAGCGATGCGTATTCTACAATTTTTCAGAGACTGTGGCAACTCTGAACAGTGCCCGATATAGGCATGAGCCACGGAGCAACCGCAGTCTAATTTATGGGACCCTCTCTTGCTCGCGTATGTCCGGGACATCGTCCGGTTCCGGCGGCGCGTATACCGACCGCCGATCAGACTGCATCAAGTACACACCAATGATGAATATGGGGATGGAGATGATGATAATTCCCATGATGGCGACCACCACCCAAGGCCCGGACCCAAATATCTGGTCCAGCCTTTCTTTGATCCAATGAAGCAGTACAGGATCAGCGGCGTCGCCTTGGTGGGCTAGGATGAAACTGGATAACCACGCCATAACAGCCGGCTAGTCCCCGGCCGCGGCGGTGGGGGCCAAGTTTTGGTAACGGGTCGAGTATTTTCGTTCCTTGACGCTGAAAGCCGAAAGCGCGGCCGGGAACAGCAGGGCCCCGCCGATGGCGAACGGCACTGTGTAGGATCCAGTGATATCGAACAGCAGGCCCGCGATAAGGATGCTTGCGAAAGAACCGACCTGATGGCAAAGGAAGGAGATTCCCGAAATCGTCGCCAAGGCCCTGAGGCCGTAAACGTCAGCGGTTAGGGAACTGGTCAACGGGACGCTCGCGATCCAGGAAAAGCCCGCCAAGATCGCAAATATCCAAACTCCCGTCACGCCTGGAAACAGCAACAGGAATAGGAAGGCGAAACCACGGAGAAGATAGACCCCGGCAAGAAGGTTCTTTCTCCCGAACCGGTCACCGAGGAAGCCGGCGCCCAGTCCACCTAAAACATTCAGCGCCATCATGACCCCGAAGGCGGTGGCTGCAAGAGTCCCGGAAAAGCCCTGTCCGATGGCGTAGGGCACGAAGTGAGCTGAGATCATGCCGGTGGTGACGCCGCATACGGTGTAGGCGCCGGATATCTGCCACATCGGCCAGGAACGGAACGACTTGGACCATTCTTCGACTTCGATCGGCCCTCGCTGCCGCATGGGTGTTTCGCTTTTGATTGTTTCTTCGGTATCTCCGTCAGGTTGGAGGCCCATGTCCGCTGGGTCGTCTTTGATGAAGAAATAGACCATTGGCAGAGCAAGCAGCAGAATCATAAGACCGAGGGCGAGCCAGGTTACGCGCCAGCTGGTTGCCTGGAGCAAGAACATCCCGAAGGGCACCAGCGTGAGCCCTCCCAGCGACGCTCCAGCCACGTTTATCCCCAATACTGTCGACCGCCTGCGGTGGAACCACTTCGATAAGAGCGCCATGGTGTTTGAGATGTTGGCGCCGCTCATGGCTGTGGACAGCAGGACGCCAAACACGAAGAACAGGTAGAGGTAACTGAATGTAAGGCCCAGCGATGCGGTGGCCAGCCCCGCGACGACCAGTCCGGCCATGATGACGCTGCGGCCGCTGAACCGGTCGAACAACCGGCCGACGAAGGGTTGGGTGATGCCGTTGATCAAGAAGCCGGTGCCCACGGCCGCCGACAGCATGAACCGGGACCAGCCGAACTCTTCTTCCAAGGGGATGATGAAGATTCCGAAGCTGCTGCGGGCGCCGGTCGTTACGAAGGCGACGAACACGGTGGCGGCACACACGTACCAGCCATAGTAGATGGGTTTGTGGGTCTCTTGGCCTGA
>NZVX01000095.1 GCA_002698265.1 Chloroflexota bacterium
GTTGCACTCCAATCGAATGATTATGGGCAGAGATTATTGTAGCATGACCACGCCCAATCTTAGCCTGCCAGGCACGGGGAATAATGGTGATAATTAGGGAATCGTAGGCCCACCGTCATTCTAGGGAAGGCCTTATCGTCAGTTGGGAGTGTCGTAGGCGCCGGTTTTTAATGGGCAAGAGTTTTGGGAATGTCAAATCGGTCAGAGGAAACCGAGTCGGTGTTGCATGGTGACCGGGTCTTGAGATTCTAGATTCAGCTGCCCGAAACCAAGAGGGTTAAAGCCCGCGCCTACGAGTCTCGCAGCTCGTCTAAAGCCGGGGCCAAGTCCAAAGGCAGGCCGATCCGGAACTCCAGCGGCTCGCCGGTGATCGGGTGCTTAAATGCCAGGTGGAAGGCGTGGAGGAAGTGACGGTGTACCAGAGGACTGGAGTGACCGTATGTGGTATCGCCGACCAGCGGATGGCCGATGTGGGCCATGTGGACTCTGATCTGGTGGGTGCGGCCCGTCTCCAGGTAAAGCTCCAGCAGGCTGTAAGCTTGAAACCGGTCTCTAACTTTGTAGCTGGTGCGGGCTTCTTTCCCGCCAACAACCACGGCCATGCGGGTGCGCCGGCGGGGATGGCGGCCGATCGGCGCGTCGATCTTCCCCTGGAGAGGCGTGGGCGTTTCTTCCACCAAAGCCAGATACCCCTTGGTGGTTTGCCGCGCCTTGATCTGAGCAGAAAGATCGATGTGAGCTTGGTGGGTCTTGGCCACCATCATCAGCCCTGATGTGTCTTTGTCCAGGCGGTGGACGATGCCCGGCCGAAGCTCTCCACCGATGCCCTGAATGTCGGGGCACATGGCGAGCAGGGCGTTGACCAAGGTTTGGTCGGGGTGGCCGGGGCCGGGATGAACGGCTAGACCGGCCGGTTTGTCGATGACCACCAGGTTTTCATCCTGGTAGACCACGGTGACCGGGATATCTTGGGGAACCAGACTGGAGGGTCTGGGCGGCGGCACAGACAGTGAGACCAGGTCGCCGGCTTTCACTTTGTTTGACGGTTTGGCGGTTGCCCCGTTGACTAACACCTGCCCTTCGACGATCAGCCGCTGTAGCCGGCTACGGGTCAGTCCGGTGTCCCGTCCGACCAAAAACTGATCCAGGCGGAACTCATCGGCCGCAACCCGGTACTCGTGGTTCGCCGTCTCCAGCGTCAAAGTTTCTGGTCTCCGGTCAATTCTTCGACCAATCGGTCTCCCGTCAGGAGTTCGCCAACGACGCGCTCCCGCACACCGCAGATGGTACAGCGCCAACCACCGGTCACAGTCAGCATCTGGCCGTCGCACACCGGACACCAGGCGTAGCCGCCGTTGAGGCCAGAATCTTTGTTATCAACCGGCTCGGCAACCAAGAAGATATACCCCAAGATGACCAGTCCCGTGATGATCGATGCGTCGGCTACGTTGAACACTGGCCAGGTGCCAATGTCCACAAAGTCGGTGACGTGCTGAATCAACAACCGGTCCAGCAAGTTGCCCGCGGCGCCGCCGATCTGGAGCCCAAGGCTGAGACGCAAGAGGCCGGTAGGCACGACCTGGCTGCGGTAGATCAGGACCAATATCGCGATGCCGATTATCGAGACGAAAATCAGGGCAGTGTTCTGGTCCTGAAAAATGCCGAAGGCGCTGCCGGTATTATGGGTGTGGGTGAAGCGGAAGAAGCCTTCCCCGGGGAATGACTCGCGAAACTGCAATTGGTCCCGGATCACGAACTTAGAGAACTGATCTATGAGAAAGATCAGGAAAGCCAGTTGCAGCAGGACAAAGTCCTTGTAGATGGGAATGCGGGGGGTAACGGCGCTCACGTATGGGTCTCCGGGTCCGCCTCGGGACTATGAAAAGGCCAGGCTATTTCAATTTATCGGAAAAGAACCGGTCGACTTCCGGCACCAAACGGGACTCCTGGCCGTACCAGAAATGGTCTACCCCGTCGAACAGCTTGAACTCTGGGGCGTTACTGAAACCGGCCAATTCGGCATCCAACTGAGTTGAGTCCACCAACCGGTCTCTATCACCCGTAACGATCAAAGCCGGTATTTTGGATTCTTTCAGCGGCGTCCCCTCGACCGACCGGAATGATGGCGACACCAGGGCGATGGCGTCGGCCTCGGCGTACAGTTCGCTGTGGCCCAAGATCACCGACGTGCCAAAGGAGTATCCGGCCAGACCGGTCTTGTCGTTGGTGTCGGGCCAGGATTTGATCAACTCAAGCGCGGCCAGGATCTCCAGGTATTCTTTTTCGCCCTTGGTGTGCACCCCCTGACTGCCACCCACGCCCCGGAAGTTAAATCTCAGGGTGGCGAAACCATTTTCAACCAGGCCCAAAGCCAAGGCCAAGACCACGTTGTTGTCCATGTTGCCGCCGTGGAGCGGGTGGGGATGACAGATAACCACACCCGGCCAGGGCCCGGAACCGTCGTCAGGTTGGGTTACAACACCCTCGAATTCCAGTCCATCTGCTTCGAACGAAATGGCGCTTTGACGCACGATAGTTACTCCTAATTTATGTCCATCCATCTTAGGTAAACGGCTGAGCTTTAGCAAGATTTTTACCCTGATGCACAACCTGCTTGTTGTTCGATAGCAGGGTCTCTTGGCGGCAACGAGATTCCGATCCTTCCGCGGAAGGATCGGAATGACAGTCTGCATTACGTAGGGGCACGGCATGCCGTGCCCCTACGTCCGTATTCGTTCGTTTTACAGGCGCAATGCTGCTAGAATACCGGATAGTTTTTACTCGTGGATACCTGGGGAGGGACCTTCAGATGGCAATCATCGACCTGCGCAGCGACACAGTCACCAAACCCACCGACGAGATGCGCCGGGCTATGGCCTACGCCGAGGTGGGAGACGACGTGTTTGGCGAGGACCCATCCATCAACGAACTTCAAGAACGGGCCGCTGCCATGCTGGGCCATGAAGCAGGCCTGCTGACGACCAGCGGAACGATGAGCAACCTCTTGGCCACGCTGACCTACTGCAACCACGGTGATGAGATCGTCATGGGCGACCAGGCCCACATGTTTTGGAACGAAGGCGGCGGCCAGGCCGCCCTTGCCGGAGTCCAAACCAGACTGATTCCCCAGAACGCCAGCGGTGGAATAAACGCTGAAGACGTGGCCCGAAACATCCGTCCAGCGGGCAACCCACACGTGGCCGCGACCAAGATCGTCTGTCTGGAAAACACCCAGAACCGGTGCAGCGGCATGGTCATGACCACCGCAGAAACCAAGGCAGTCTGCGACGTGGCCCACGAAGCGGGCGTGGCGGTGCATCTGGACGGCGCCCGCATCTTCAACGCCGCCGTGGCCCTGGAAGTACCGGTAATGGAACTGACCCGGGACGTGGACGACGCCAGTTTCTGCCTGTCTAAGTCATTGAGCTGCCCCGTGGGCTCGGTCCTAGTGGGCTCCAAGGACTTCATCTCAGAGGCCCGCCGGTGGCGCAAGATGGTTGGTGGCGGCATGCGGCAAGCCGGCATCCTGGCCGCAGCGGGGCTGGTCGCCTTGGACACCATGGTCGACCGCCTGGCCGAAGACCATCAGAATGCCCGCCGACTGGCCGCCGGCCTGGCCAACATCGACGGGCTATCCGTGGATGCCGACAGCATCCAGACCAACATCGTGATCTTCGATGTCGATGAGAAAGTGGCCAAGGTCCCTGATTTCATGAAGGCCCTGGTCGACGCCGAAGTGCTGGTCTCCTATCCCGGCGAGCACTCCGTCCGCATGGTGACCCACCGACATATATCCGGCGACGATGTGGAAGAAGCGCTGTCCCGCACTTCGAAAGTTGTGCGGGAACTCCAGGGATAAGGGCTGGCCATGTCTGACATCACTCTAAAGCCCGGCCACACGGCGGTGCTGATCGCCGACTTCTACGCCGAGACGATGAACACCCTGCCTCATGCCACCGAGCGCGGTGTAGTTGAGAAAGCCGCAGCGGTGCAAGCCGCAGCGCGGAAGGCTGGGGTGATGGTCTGCTACTGCGCCACGGTTTTTCGACCGGGGTATCCCGAAATCGGACACCGGAACAAGACCTTCAGCCAGCGGAAATCTTCGGGCCAGACCGCCGTTCCTGACCCCATGGACATTATCCACTCATCGGTCCGCCCCATCGAAGGCGAGGTGGTGGTGGGCAAACACCGGGTAAACGCCCTCTACGGCACTGGGTTAGACGTGGCCTTAAGGGCAAACGACATCCACGACCTGGTGATCTTCGGCTACGCCACCAGCGGCGTAGTCCTATCGACCGTCCGCTATGGCGCCGACTTGGACTACAATCTGATCGTCGTCGAGGACTGTTGTGCCGACTCGGACGTCGAGGTTCACGAGTTCCTAACCCAGCGCATCTTCCCCCGCCAGGCGGAAGTGGTTGGTTCTGCCGACGTGATACGCGCACTGGAGGCTTTGTAATTGACTGGCCAGCCGCCAGACGAGCGGGGCGATGATAAGGGCTCGCGAAAGCTGCAGATGCGGACCTTCTACATCGCCTGCGCCGCCCTGGCGATCTCCGTGGGCCATGTAGTCTACGCATTTCTCAGAGACCACGTTTTTGATTAGAGGCCCCGGTGGCATTCCTGTTCGTTTCACGGGAAACCAGTCGAACCGGCAGACCGGGTGGGTTGCCTACGTCGCCATTCGCCATTAACATGCTCTCAGATGCACGGCCATCAAAGGCCTGAGCATCGACATCACGCGTGGAGGTGCACAGGTTCTAGAACGTATTCTTTCTTGGTTTCGCCGCCCCACGGCGGAGATCGAAATCGAAACAACCGGCGGGTCGTTGCGGCCCGGCGGCACAATAGATGTCCAAATAACGATAAGGCCGAAAAAGGGACTCAAGATCAAGACCGGCCAGGTGGAATTGGACTGCACCGAACAGTGGTGGCAGAAAATATCGCCGAACAGCCAGAGCCCCGGAAGAATGGAAACTCGCTCTGCCCTGTCACAACCGATAGTCCAATCGTTCTTAGCCGACACAGAGTTGACCGATTCCGAGCCCGTCGTCCGGTATGCAAGGTTCCAGATACCAAAAGATGCCCCGCCCACCGTTCACGGTGCAGTCGCACAGGTTTCGTGGGAAGTAACGGGCCGTTTGGAGATGGAGTCCGGCAACCCGGTCACCAAGTCTGAAGAGATAACGGTGCTCACGCCCCCGAAGGTCAACCCAGGACGCAGCGCGGCTGACCTTTCTAATGAGGCGGTGTTTACCGGTTGTATCCTGGCCATGGTCTTGGTCAATGACGTGGTCGGCGCCGGCGGGTACCTAGAAGGCGAGGTCCGGGCGCGGATGAATATCACAGACCAGGCAAAAAGCATCCGGATGGAGCTGCATAGCTCCGAGACGGCTGGTGACCGCGAAGACGAGTCGGTCAGGGAGCGGGTCTCTCTGGATAGCGATGTTCAACTCACCGTGGACCAGCCCTATGTCTGGGCCTTCAGCATTCCGGTACCGGAGCGGACCCTGCCCTCGGTGCAGAACGGTCACACCAAGGTCTCATGGATGCTGAAAGCCGTGGTGGACACTGAACAAACCCTGGCGGCCTACCACCTGGAACGGGAAGTCCAGATCTTCACCTCGACTTAGCCGGTAGAATCGTCCGGGGCTTGGCCCTTGTCACCGTCCGGTGCGCGGTTCCACCAACGCCTGAGGCGTTGGCCGATTTCTTGCTCCGCCCCTTCTTCGCTGGGCCGATAGTAGTGCCTTCCCTTGAGTGACGGCGGCAGATACTCTTGTTCCTCGAAATGGCCCTCAAAATCGTGGGAATACTTGTAGTCCTTGCCGTACCCCATGTCCCTCATCATTCCCGTGACAGCGTTGCGCAGATGCAGCGGCACCGGCTCGTTGGCATGCTCTCTCACGTCCCGCATGGCCTCGTTCAGCGCCGCGTAGGCCGAGTTGCTCTTGGGCGCGGTGGCCAGATAGACCGTCGCCTCCGCCAGGGGTATGCGTCCCTCGGGCATGCCCAAGAAATGCACGGCTTGCTGGGCCGCCATGGCCACCGATAACGCCTGGGGTTCGGCCAGTCCGATGTCCTCTGATGCTAGAATCACCAAGCGCCGGGCGATGAATAGCGGGTCTTCCCCGGATTCGATCATGCGGGCCAGCCAGTAGAGCGCGCCGTCGGGCGACGACCCTCGAACCGATTTTATGAAGGCCGAGATGGTGTCGTAGTGGCTTTCCCCCGCCTTGTCGTACATCGGAGTGCGGCGTTGCAATGCATCGGAGATGGTGTCCAAGTCGATTGCCCGCTTGCCTTCGGCATCGGATGTGAATGCGTAGGCCGCCGTCTCCAAGGCGTTCAGGGCGATGCGCGCGTCGCCGTTGGCGATGTTCACCAGATGGGCCAAGGCATCTTCGGCCAAAGTTGCGTTCAACGGGCCTAGGCCCCTCATCTGGTCAGCCAAAGCCCGGTTGACGATGGACGCCATCTGGTCCGGGTCCAAACTCTGCAACGCGAACACCCGGCACCGGGACAGCAAAGGGGCGATGACCTCGAATGACGGGTTCTCTGTGGTCGCCCCGATGAAGGTGATGGTGCCGTCTTCCACGTGGGGAAGAATCACATCCTGCTGGGCCTTGTTGAACCGGTGTATCTCGTCCACAAACAAGATTGTCGACTGCTGGTGCATCCCCTTGCGGTCTCTGGCCTCGGCTACGATGCGCCGCAGGTCGGCCACGCCCGACGTGACGGCGCTAACGGACTGGAAATCAGACTGAGTAGACGATGCCACCAGCCGGGCCAGAGTCGTCTTACCAGTGCCCGGAGGCCCCCAGAGGATGATAGACGGCAATCGCCCGGCGGCGATGGACCTTAACAGCACGCGGTCCGGGTCGACTATCTGGTCTTGGCCCACGAACTCGTCGAACGTAATGGGGCGCATGCGATCCGCCAGGGGGGCGTCGCGCTCCGCCTGGACCTTCCTGCCGTGCTCGAATAATGACTCAGATGAGCTCATGGCGTTCACCTCACGGCCTGGCTAGTGGAAACGAGGCATGACCTCTTGGGCGAATAGCCTCATGGAACTCTCCACCTCGGCGTGGGGAATCATGCCGCCGATGTTGAACCAACACATGAATTCCTGGGGCCCGTAGACCTCTTTGAAATGCTCTAGCTTGGCAAACACCTGGTCTGGGGTCCCGACGGCGGCGAACTCTTCCATGACGCTCCCGGCGGTCAGGGTATCAGCCCGGCTGGAGCCCCTGCTGGCGCCCCGGGCCGCGCCGATGTCCCGTAATGTCTGGAGATAGTTATCAATGGTCCTCGTGAACCCCTTTTTCGCTTCCTTCTCCGTGGCCGCCACGTGCGTGGGCACGTTGACGTTTACTTTCATCTCCGCGGCGTCATGCCCGTTTTCGGCCAGCTCGGCCCGGTAGGACGCCAACCCTGCGAGCGCGCCCTCGGCGGTCACGATGGTCGGCGCGACCAGAATGTTGTGGCCCAGGGAACCAACGATTCCAAAGGTATCGGCGCTGTTGGCGGCTATGTACACCGGAGGGTGGGGCTGTTGTATCGGTCTGGGCGTCGGATTGTACCCATAAGCTTGGTAGTATTTGCCTCGATAGGCGAATCGGTCCTCACGCCACGATCCAAGAATTACCTCCAGGGCCTCCAGAAACCGGTCGCGTCCTTCTTCTTGCCTGACGCCGTAGCCCTCTGAGTGGCTGGGCATGGAACCCCGTCCCGCGCCGAAGATGGCGCGCCCATTGGACAACACATCCAGAGTCGCAACTTCCTCGGCCAACCGGATCGGTTGGTGCAGCGGAAGTAAGTTAACGGCATTGCCGATGCGGATGTTTTTGGTCGTCTGGGCGATGGCCGACGCGATCATCAAGGGGGCTGGCATCACCGAGAAACTGGGATTGAAATGAAGTTCCGCCAGCCAGGCTGCGTCGAACCCCAGTTCGTCGGCCAGTTGGCATTGGGCAATGGTGTCCTGGTAACGGGCGGCGGGAGTTTGGTCTACCGCGCACGGGAGCTGATAGAAAACGCCGAACTTCATGAACGACTCCTAGGTGTCCGGATGGGCCCGCCTATTCTATTACAAACGTCTGGGGTTGGGGTGGGGCGGCGGTCAGGGGNAGTTCTTCAGCGAAGATTCCACCNTCATCCTGACCTTCTCCCTTGAGGGAGAAGGGACACCTGCCTTGTCGAGAAATAGCCCTAACCCTNTCCCGNGCNCGGGANAGGGTTAGGGCTANCCTGCGCGCCANCAACCTTACAGCGGAATATTCCCGTGCTTCTTGGCCGGCAGGCTATCGCGTTTGTTCTGCAGCATCTCCAGGGCTTTGATGATCTGCACCCGAGTGTCGGCCGGGTCAATCACATCGTCTAGAAAACCACGGCCAGCGGCGATGTAGGGGGTGGTGAACTTCTCTTGGTAGTCCTTGATCAGCTCTTGGCGTTTCTTGTCCTGGTTCTTGGCCTTGGATATCTCCTCTCGGTAGATTATGTTAACTGCGCCCTCGGCGCCCATGACAGCTATCTCCGCCGAAGGCCAGGCTAGGTTGATGTCGGACCGCAGGTGCTTGCTGCTCATCACGATGTAAGCCCCACCGTAGGCTTTGCGCGTGATGACCGCGATCTTGGGCACCGTGGCCTCGGCGTAAGCAAAGATCAGCTTGGCGCCGTGGCGGATGATGCCACCATACTCCTGGTCCAAGCCCGGCATGAATCCTGGCACATCCACCAAGGTCACGATGGGTATGTTGAAGCAGTCGCAGAACCGGATAAACCGGGCCGCCTTGGCCGATGCGTCGATGTCCAAGACTCCGGCCAGATACTCCGGCTGGTTGCCAACCATGCCAATCGATCGTCCATTCATCCGGGCAAACCCCACCACCACGTTGGGGGCAAAGTTCTGGTGGACCTCCATGAACTCTTCATGGTCGACAATCTTGTAGATAACCTCCCGCATATCGTAGGGATGGTTGGCGTCGTCGGGCACGAGGTAGCGTAGGTCTGGTTCCCTGCGGGTCGTCGGGTCGTCGGTGGGTTCTTGAGGGCAGTCCTCCAGGTTATTGCTTGGCAGGAAGCTCAACAGGTGCCGAACTTCGTTGAGGCATTCCTCTTCGGTCTCGTAGACGAACTGGGCCACTCCGCTGCGGGTGGCGTGGGTTGCCGCGCCGCCCAGGTCTTCGTGGGTCACCTCTTCGCCGGTGACGGCTTTAATCACGTCAGGGCCGGTGATGTACATCTGGCCGGTGCCCCTAACCATGAAGACGAAATCAGTGATGGCCGGGGAATACACCGCGCCGCCGGCCGCAGGGCCGACGATCACCGATATCTGGGGGATGACCCCCGAATACATGGTGTTGCGCAGGAAGATATCGCCGTAGGCGGCCAGGCTGGTCACGCCCTCTTGTATCCGAGCGCCGCCGGAGTCGTTCAGCCCGACCACGGGGCAGCCGGATTTCACCGCGAGGTCCAATATCTTGCAGATTTTCTGGCTCACGGCCTCGGAAAGGGAGCCGCCCATCACGGTGAAATCTTGGGCGAAAGCGAAGACCCGGCGGCCCTCCATCTGCCCGTAGCCAGTGACCACGGCGTCGCCCAAAACCTTGCGGTCGGCCAGGCCGAAGTCGGTGGCCCGGTGGGTTACGAAGGGGTCAAGTTCCTCGAATGTCCCTTCGTCCATGAGCAGGTTCAGGCGCTCGCGGGCGGTGAGCTTTCCCCTGCCGTGTTGCTGGTCTATACGGTCCTGGCCGCCGCCCTTCTGGGACTCTTGACGCATGGCGTCAAGGGCATCAATCTTCTCGTCTATCTGCCGTTTTTCTGCAGTCACAGCCTCTCCCACCGGGTGGAAAACCGGGCCTCTACAGTCCGATTTCAGGCACACTTAAGCCTGGTTAATCGTAGCAGACCCGTCGAGCTAGGAGCAAGGATTCTGGGCACGGCCCACGGTGATAAAATGAGGCCGTATTAAGAAGTTCATTCCCTTCCATTCATAATGGAGATTCCAGACCATGCCCCAAGTCCGGACCGCATTCACCTACCTAACCGTGGCCAACGGCGATACCCTAGCCTGGGGCACCCGCACCTATGTGATGGGCATCATCAACGTGACGCCCGACTCGTTCTCAGGTGACGCTTTGAGCGGGGATATTTCCGCGGTGGTGAACCAGGCCGTGCGCTTTCAGGATGAAGGCGCCGACATCTTGGACATCGGCGCTGAGTCCACCCGCCCCGGCCACGAAAAAGTCTCCTTGGAAGAAGAGCTCACAAGGCTGATGCCCGCTTTGGAGGCCGTGGCCAAGCGGGTGGAATTGCCCATCAGCGTGGACACCTACAAAGCAGAGGTGGCCAGGCACGCCGTGGACGCCGGGGCGGTAATCATCAACGACATCTGGGGCCTGAAAGCCGAGCCGGAACTGGCACAGGTAGCGGCCGAGACCGGGGCTGGCTTGGTCTTGATGCACAACCAGAAAGGCACCATTTACCAAGACCTGCTTCCAGACCTGGGATCCAGCCTGCAAACAAGCGTCAGGACCGCCCGAGATGCTGGCGTCCCGAAAGAAAATATCATCATTGACCCGGGAATCGGCTTTGGAAAAACTCCGGACCAGAACCTGGAAGTACTGGCCGGGTTGAACGCACTCAAAGTTGCCGGTTGCCCCATCCTGGTGGGCACATCCCGGAAGTCGACTTTGGGGCTGCTGCTGAACCTGCCCACCGATCAACGGGTAGAGGCCACGGCGGCTACGGTGGCCCTGGCCATCGTCGGCGGGGCGGACCTGGTGCGCGTGCATGACGTTAAGGAGATGGTGCGCGTTTGCCGGGTCACCGACGCCGTGGTGCGCGGTTGGCGGCCAGAAGGCTGGAAGGCATCTTGACAGTGGTCATCGGCTACCTAGGGTTCGGCGCGAACCTGGGCGATCGCAAGAAGAACTTGGCCCAGGCAGTGAACGCTCTAAATGACCGTCCGGACCTCGCGATCCTTCGTACCTCCGGCATCTACGAGACCGCGCCCTGGGGCCTCACCGACCAACCCGACTTCCTTAACATGGTGGCGGAGTTCGAAACTTCCATACCTCCCGCCGAATTGCTAGAGCGGGTAAAAAAGCTGGAACAGAGCATGGGCCGGGAAGAAGGCCCCCGCTTCGGATCCCGGCTGATCGACATCGACATCCTCCTTATGGGCGATCTAGTGGTCGAGGAACCAGACCTGATAATCCCCCATGCCAGCCTGCACGAGAGGGCTTTCGTGCTCGTGCCTCTGGCCGAGTTGGCCCCAGACGCCGTACATCCGGTCCTCGGTAGATCCATCGCCGACCTGGCAAGGCAGGTGGGCGGTCTAGACGGCGTAAAACCGTTGGTCTGACCCTGATTGGGTGGATTCGTGCCTGGCCAAACCTGAACTGAATTAGCAGTCTCCACGTCCGGTTGACAATCGCGCCCGTCTGACGCATGATTTTCAATCGGGAGACTCTTACTTCCATATTCGTAGACGTCGAATAATACCTGCGCCGCCGGCATACTGCGGTGACGCCTGTTAATAGAACGAGGAGGCGGTCATGGCGGACAAGCAACTGACATTTGATGAGGAAGCCCGCGCCAGTCTGATGCGGGGCGTGGACGAACTTAAGCGGGTCGTCGGGCTAACCCTGGGTCCCAGCGGGCGCAACGTGCTGCTCAGCCGTATGTTCGGCTTGCCCGTAGTCTGCAGTGACGGCGTCACCGTAGCTAAAGAGGTTGAACTACCCGATCCCTACGAGAACCTGGGAGCGCAATTGGTCAAAGAGGCTGCCTCCAAGACCAACGACGCGGTCGGCGATGGCACCACCACCTCTGTAGTACTGGCCCAGTCCATCGTCCACAACGGTTTCATGAACGTGGCTTCCGGCGCCAACGGAATCGGCGTCCGGGACGGCGTCGACATGGCCGTAGCCGCCGTGGTAGCCGAACTAAAGACTATGGCCGCCCCAGTGGAAGACCGGGAACGGGTGGCCCGAGTGGCCGCTCTCTCTGCCCACGAAGAGCCCATCGCCGAACTGTTGGCTGACGCCTTGGACAAGGTAGGCCGGGACGGCGTGGTGACCATTGAAGAGTCCAAATCCCTAGCCGACGAACTGGAGTTCGTAGAGGGCGTCCGTGTCGACCGCGGTTACCTCTCTCCACATTTCGTCAGCGACACCCAGCGCATGGAAGTTGCCATCGACAACCCGTTGTTCTTGATCACTGACCAGAAGGTTAGCGCCCCCAACGACGTCGTAGGGATCATGGAGAAGTTGCTCCAAGCCAATAGCCGCTCTTTGGTGATCATCGCCGAAGACGTCGACGGCGAAGCTCTCTCCACCCTGGTGGTCAACAAGCTGCGCGGCACCATCGATTGCGTGGCTATCAAGGCTCCTGGCTTCGGAGAGCGCCGTAAGGCATTGTTGGAAGATATCGCCATCGTCACCGGCGGCACCGTAATCAGCGCCGACCGCGGGCTGAAGGTCGAAGACGCCGAGATTGAGATGCTGGGAACGGCCCGTCGTATCGTGGTTAGTAAAGACGAGTCAACGATCATTGAAGGCAAGGGCGACGACCAGGCTATCAAGGAACGACTAGAACAACTGCGGGTCCAGATCGAAGAGACCAGCTCCGACTACGACCGCGAAAAACTGCAGGAACGCATGGCCGCGCTGGTTGGCGGTGTTGCGGTGCTCAAGATCGGCGGCGCCACCGAGCCGGAAATCAACGAGCGCAAGTCCAGGGCGGAAGACGCCCTCTCGGCCACCAGGGCCGCCATAGAAGAGGGGATCGTGCCCGGCGGCGGCGTGGCATTGGTCCGGGCCGGACACGTGTTGAACGACCTAGAAAAGACCCTGGAAGGCGACCAAGCTGTGGGTGTAAGGATGGTCCGTGATGCTTTAAGCGCTCCGTTGATGCTCATCTGTGATAACGCTGGTCACGAGGGCCAAGTGGTCTTGGAAGCAGTGCGCAACGGTGAAGGAGACTACGGCTTCGACGCCGACCGCGGCGAGTACACCAACCTGATTGAAGCGGGAATAATCGACCCGTTGAAGGTCACGAGGTCGGCACTGGAGAACGCAGGAAGCATCGCCGGGATGATGATGACCACCCAGGCGATCATCACCGAGATTCCCGAGTTCATTCCCCTGCCCCAAGATATCCAGGACTTCATGCACGACTAGTCCCGGAGAACGGCCCGGACCAGCCACCCATCGAAAATGTGGCCGGCCGGGACTGAATTTTAGCCCGGCCCGGTCTCCAGCCCGATCTTTGGAAGTGACCATGCCCGGTACCCCTCTAGACCGCGATTCCATCGGACATCTGATCGAAGGAACTCCACCTTTGTTGGAGCACTATCTGTCGCTTGAGGCGCAGCTCCAGCCCAACGGGTTCGACATGACCGTTCGCGACGTTGCCCGCCTCACGACCCCAGGAGCCATCGGCGCCGCAGACGCAGACCGGGTTCTGTCGGATACCGAGCTGATGGAGTTTGGGGACGACGGCTGGCTGCAGTTGAGTACTGATCCCTTTCTAGTGACCTTCAACGAGGTAGTAAACCTACCCTTGGACGTCATGGCGCTGGGAAGGCCCCGCTCCAGCCTGCTCAGAAGCGGCGCGGGAGTCCACACCGCCGTTTGGGACGCCGGGTATAGCGGACGCTCCCAGGCCTTGCTAGTGGTCTACCACTCCGACGGCTACCGTGTGCAACGTGACGCCCGGCTGATGCAGTTAGTCTTCTTCCGCATGGAAACCGCCGCCATTCAGGGCTACCAAGGCCGCTTCCAGTCGGAGAACATCTAAGCGGACGGGCGGTACAACCGCTTCATCTGTTGGCGTTCTCAATCCAAAGTTTTCCACCGCGAGCCCCTCCCTACGCCCCTGTCATTCTGAGGAGGCCGCAGCCGACGAAGAATCCCGTTGCTCTAAACCAACCCAGTGACGAGAAACAAGACCTTTGCGGAGCCAACGGTGCCAAAGAAGCCCCCGGTGGTAGACTTCACCACAACCCATGCAAGACCTTAAAACCCACATCAGCAGCTACGCCATCGAGTGCGGCTTCGACTTGGTGCGCATCACCACCGCCGAGGTTTTCACCCGAGACCGGGACGCTGCCCTGAGCAGGGTCAAATCCGGGCAGATGGACGGTTTGCCCTGGTTCACCGAGTCCCGAGTCCGACGCGGTTCGGTCCCGCAGGAACTGCTTCCTGGCGCCCGCTCCATCATCTGCCTGGGCCTGAGTTACCTTGACCCGGAAGACGAAGAAAAAGCTGGCTCCGGCGCCGGAAATGTCGCTCGCTACGCCCGGGTCAAGGACTATCACCGCGCCATGAAACGGCGGATGAAAGCCTTTGTCCGAGGTCTGGAAGAGAAGCTGGAATCGCCAATAGCCGCCAGGTGGTACGTGGACGACGGTCCCATGCTGGACCGCGCGGCGGCGGCCCGGTCGGGACTGGGCTGGTTCGGCAAGAGCACCAACATCCTCACCCCGTCCCATGGCTCCTGGGTGTTGCTGGGACAGGTGATAACCGACCTCGAATTGGAACCGGACCCGCCGTTGAAAAAGACCTGCGGGTCGTGCGTCCGCTGCATCGACGACTGCCCAACCGGTGCGATCGTGGCGCCTTTCGTGGTGGACAATGCCCGTTGCATCTCCTACCAGACCATCGAGAACCGGGGCGTCATCCCAATGGAAATGAGGCCGCTCATCGGCGATTGGGTCTTCGGATGCGACATCTGCCAAGACGTGTGCCCTGTGAACCGCAAAACAGAATCGCCGGTTCTACCGATCCAGAAGACGGCAGCCGTCGGTCCCTCAGGCCAACTCGATCTGGTGGAGCTGCTGGAGGTGACCGAAGAGGAGTTCCGGGACCGGTTCCAGGGGACCTCAATCATGCGGGCCAAGCGGGTTGGAATGCAGAAGAACGCCTGTGTGGCGCTGGGCAACAACCGTGACGAATCGGGCGTCCCAGCGTTGGTTGCAACGCTAAAGACAGCCGACACTTTGGTGCGCGGGCACGCCGCTTGGGCGCTGGGTCAGATAGCGACGCCAGATGCGATCAGCGCCTTGCAACAGGCAACCACGTCTGAGGATGACCCCTACGTCCTGGAAGAGATCGGCGCGGCGCTCGCTGAAACCCGCCAAAGACTACCGACCAGCAAGGCGTGAGCCAGATTATCTAATTCCGCTGGCTCGGCTGCGCTTGCCCTGACTGGGGAGGCCTGAACTGGGGCTGCCCAGGCTCATTCTGCCCGCTCGGGTTCTGGCCAGTCTGCGGTTGCCCGTTTTGGGGCTGCCTGTTCCTGCGGCCTCCGGAACGACGGCGGCGCTGACTATCCGGGGCCGGAGTGAAATCAGCTGGAACGTAGCTCTTCCCGAAGTGTAGTCTCTTCATCTCCCCTTCTATGAGGGTGAAGTCGTTCTTCGGCAGTAGATGCAAGTTGCCCTGGAAGGCCATATACCAGTCCTCGGGGTTCCAGCGCTTGATGTATTCTAGACGTGGGGCCAGCAGGTTGGCGTCGATGAACTGCTCGTCCTTCAGAATCACTCCGGGTTGCAACTTGATGTGGTAGGGAAATCCCGTGCTGCCCTCGTTGACCCAGATGGGCTCCTCGCCTTCATAGAAAGAAGACATGGCCGTTGCGGTTGCGGCGAAGCGGCGCAGGTGAGAGATATAGAGCAGAACGCGGTCGCCCTCGGTGATCCGCTGCACCTTGCGGCGGTGTTGGGCCTTCAGACCCAGAAGAGTGAACCCCCGAGCTTGGGTGATGCGGAAGTTCTCTTCGTTATTAATCATCATCCAGAAATTACTGGGCATATACACCTCAAAATGGTAGGCGGTCAGCCGGCACGAGCCCTCTGAGCGTCCTGGGCGATTGTATCATGATAACGACTATCATCTCTTCCCGAATGGAGTCGTGATATCAGGTCTACGACGAAATCTAAGGCGATGTGCTGGTCTTAGGACTCAATGCCGGTGTTGTGATGTATCCATCGGTGTTGTACTATCAGGCGGGCCTGCTTTCGTGTCTAAAAACAGCAGCCCCTCACACAGAAATAGAGGAATATTTAATGACCACAGGACAGCGGGATATCGCCATCGTCGGAGTGGCGGAATCAGATGTCATGGGCACTGTACCGAACAAGTCTTCTCTGCAACACCACGCGGAGGCAGCCCACAACGCCCTGGAAGACGCCGGCCTCGCCAAAAGCGATGTCGACGGCCTTCTGACCGCCGGGGGCTCGACTCTGGTGACGGCAGAGTACATGGGAATCAACCCCACATTCACCGACAGCACCACCGTCGGCGGGTCGTCATTCGTGATCCACGTGGCCCACGCCATGGCCGCGATCCGCGCCGGTTACTGCGAGGTGGCGCTGATCACCCACGGACAGGCCGGACGCTCGGCCAGGGCCCGGTTCCCCGCCGACGGCAACCTCCCCTTCAGCCAATACGAAGCGCCCTATGGAATCATCGGCGCACCAATCAACTACTCCCTGGCTTGTGCTCGGTATTTGCACCAGTTCGGCGAAGACCGCACGCGTCAGGGCATGGCCGAAATCGCCGTGGCCACCCGCAAATGGGCCAACCTGAACCCCAAGGCCATGATGCACGATACGACCATGAGTTTCGACGAGTACCACGATTCCCGTTGGGTGTCCTGGCCCTTCCACCTCTTCGACTGCTGTCTAGTCACCGACTCCGGGGCGGCCATCATAGTGACCACCGCCGAGCGAGCCAGAAGTCTCAAGAAGGAACCCGTGTGGGTCTTGGGTGCCGGCGAAGGCCACGACCATAACATCGTGAGCCAGATGCCCGACTATACTTCCACCTGGGCCAGAAGGTCTGGACCCCTGTCCATGCAGCGGGCCGGCATCACCCACGACGACTTGGACCTGACTATGATCTACGACTCGTTTACCTACACGGTGATGGTTACTCTGGAAAGCATGGGGTTCTGCGCGCCGGGCGAGGCCGCGGACTTCGTCGCCAACCAGCGGACCGCTCCTGGCGGGGACTTTGCCCTGAACACCAGCGGCGGCGGCCTGTCCTACACCCACCCCGGCATGTACGGCAGTTTCCTGCTGGTGGAGGCGGTCAGGCAACTGCGGGGCGAGGCCGGCGACCGGCAGGTGAAGAGCAAGAAGGACGCCAGCCAAAACCCAAAGATCTCCATAGTGAATGGCACCGGCGGCTCCCTTTCATCCACTGGCACGGTGGTTCTGGCCACCGGCTAACACCGGTACCGGACCACCCGGAGCCCGATGCACCTAAAAAGGAGGCCCGTTGTAATGGGCCTCCTTTATTTTACAAATTTTAAATTAATACAAAAAAATTACGTTTCCCGGTTTATGTTTACTGAATTACTTTCGCGGGGGCTGTGCTAGGGTGACTACATATTTATGGGTTGGTGTCTTCGATGCCTTCTCATCATCTGTCACGCCGATGGCGAAAGGATTTTTACTTCATGGACCGTACTATTTCCTCTTTTCTCCAGCACCTCATCGTCGAGAAAGGCTTCTCCCGCAACACTTCGGACGCCTATCGCAACGACTTGGGCCAGTTCTGGGAATTCCTCCAAGACAACGGGAACGGCCATTCCAACGGGCGCTCGAACGGCAACGGCTCTTCTAACGGAAACTATACCTGGGCCACCGTGGACATCAATATCCTCAACAAATACATCGAGGATCTGAGGGTCCGCAAGGGTTACCGCGACACGACCACTGCCCGGAAAGTCGCCTCGATCAAATCGTTCTTCGGCTTCTTATCTGAGAACAGCATCATCACTGAGGACCCCACCGAATCCCTGGGTTCTCCCCGGGTCGGGCGCACCTTGCCCAAGTTCCTCCCCGAAGAGGACGTGACCAAATTGCTGGACACGGCATACAGGTCCGGAAGCAATGAAGGCCAGCGCGATGCCGTCATCATGGAACTGCTCTATGCCACCGGTCTCCGGGTCGGCGAGTTAGTGTCTTTAAATATGCAGGACGTGAACCTTTCAGATGCCTATATCCGCTGCATGGGCAAGGGCTCCAAAGAGCGCATCGTCCATCTATATCCCAAAGCCCTGGAAGAACTGAGGCGCTACCTGAAAACCTCCCGCGTTGCGCTGCTTGGGCACCGCCGCACCGAGCCTTCCTTGTTCGTCAACCACCGGGGCGATCGGCTAACCCGCCAGTGGGTCTGGACCATCCTTAAGACCTACGGACAGAAAGCCGGCATAACCCAGAACATCACCCCACACACTCTACGACACAGCTTCGCCACGCATCTGCTACAGAACGGGGCCTCCCTCCGCCACGTACAGGAACTGCTGGGTCACTCCAGCATCTCCACAACCCAGGTGTACACGCACCTGACCAACGGGTACGTTCAGAAGGAGTACGCCAAGGGTCACCCTCGGGCCTGATCTTCAGCATCTGGCCTCACAGACAGGTAGAAAAAGGGCGGTCCAACACGGCGGCAACGGCACATTAGCCGGCAAATCCGTGTCTGCGGACTGCCCTTTTTTTGGATTAACTGCTATAGTTAATCGGCTGGCTTGAGACTGATAATATGGCCATGCCGGTCTGAATAAGAATAATAATCACCCTCCTCAGGAGTACCCGCCAATGGCTGGCAAGGCTCGGCGTGCCGCATCCAGGCAAGGACAACTGAAGCGTAAGAAGAACGTGAAGGGACCCAGCGGTATACCCACCGGACGAAGGGTGTCGGCCCCCGCGGTCGACGATACCACTGCGGCGCCGACCGGCGTAGAAGAAGCTGATTACGACGCTTCTCCGGAAGAGATAGCGGTTGCTGAAGCCGCAGTTCCCCCTCAGCCAGCGCGTCCCTCCCCGGCGGCACGGACTCCCCGCGGAGAATTCGCTGGTCAGGGCCAAGGCCGACTTCGGGGTGAACGGCCGGCGGCGTATCTTTACGTCGGATCGGAATTTCGGCGCATCCTTGTCCTTACCAGCGCCATGGTCGCGGCCCTGGTAGTCTTGGGGATAATCCTCTAACCCCCATGCCACTCCCGCTGGTCGAACAGCGCTTGCTGGCGACCCCCGAAAGTCCCGGCGTCTACTTGATGAAGGACCCGCGGGGCACCGTTTTGTATGTGGGCAAAGCCAGCGTCCTCCGCAACCGTCTCCGGTCCTACTTCGGTTCACCCACCAACCTGCCCAACAAGATTCGGCGAATGCTGGGGCATCTCCACGATTTCGAGTACATCGTCACCGACTCGGCGGCCGAGGCGTTGATCCTGGAGAATACGCTCATCAAGCGGTACAAACCCCGCTACAACGCCCGCCTGAAAGACGACAAGACCTACCCTTATCTCAAGATTGATCTGAGCGAGGAATTCCCGCGGGTGTACATCACCCGCAAGGTGAACAACAAGGACGGGGCGCGGTATTTCGGACCCTTCGCCACCGCCAACACCGTGAGGAAGACCATGGACTTGGTCAAGCGGCTGTTTCCATACCGTTCTTGCACCAAGAACATCACGGGCAAAGACGCCCGCCCTTGCCTGGAGTACTACATCAACCGATGCGTGGCCCCCTGCACGGGCTATGCCAGCAAGGAAGACTACGCCAAGGTCATCGGCCAGGTTGTCATGTTCATGGACGGCGACACTACCGCGGTCACCGATGACCTAAA
This sequence comes from Chloroflexota bacterium, assembly GCA_002698265.1. GTDB lineage: Bacteria > Chloroflexota > Dehalococcoidia > Lucifugimonadales > UBA3495 > UBA9611. The sequence continues at coordinate 19,650 of NZVX01000095.1, forward strand.
GACCAACATGGACCAGGCATCAGAAAAGCTGGAATTCGAGCGCGCGGCAGTCCTGCGGGACCGCATCAAAGCCGTAGAGAAGGTGGCGGAGGAACAGCGGATCAAGGTAGATTCCAACCCCATCAGCGACATGGATGTGATCGCCTTGGCGCAGGGCAGCAACGAGACCTGGGTTGAGGTGTTCTTTATCCGGAAGGGCAAACTGATCGGCCGCGACCACTTCTTCATGGAGGGCACGCAGGACGATCCCGAAGAGTTGGTGCTGGGGCAGTTCATCAAGCAGTTCTACCAGACAGCAGCCTTGGTGGTGCCTCCCAGGATAGTCGTCCAGCATATGCCAGAGGACGAAGAAACCATCACCGAGTGGCTTCGCCAGGTTCGCGGTGGCGCAGCGCACATAATCTGCCCCCAGCGCGGCATTCACAAGCAATTGGTCCAGTCCGTGGCCGACAACGCCCGCCAGGGCCTGGCCCAACACCGCATCACCTGGATGGGCAATACCGACATCATCCAGCAGGCCATGTCCGACCTTGAAGAGGAGTTAAGCCTGCCGCTGCCACTGCGGCGCATGGAATGCTACGACATCTCCCACATCCAGGGCAGCAACACCGTGGCCAGCATGGTGGTGTTCGAGGATGGCAAACCGAAGCCGGCCCACTACCGCCGGTTCAAGATGAAGACGGTGGACGGCGTCGACGATTTCGAAAGCATGCGGGAAGTGCTCCGTCGCCGGTTCAAGCGCCTGGCGTCGGCAAGAGCCGCAGAGCAACGGGGCGAAGGCGATGGGCCCGGGGTTGACAGCTTTGGCGTGATACCGGACTTGGTGCTCATCGACGGTGGCAAAGGCCAGCTATCCGCAGCCTTGGAGGTGTTCTTGGAATTGGGATTGGACGACGTTCCCCTGGCGTCTTTGGCCAAGGAAAACGAGGAGCTATTCGTCCCCCACACTCCGGAGCCTATCATCCTGCCCCGGGATTCCCAAGCTCTTTACCTGGTCCAGAGGATCCGGGACGAGGCCCACCGGTTCGCCATCACTTATCACCGGAACCTTCGCAGCAAGAGCAGTCTGAAATCTCCCCTCGACAACGTCACCGGCATCGGTCCCAAACGCAAGCGGATGCTCATGCGCCGCTTCGGTACCCTAAAGGGTATCAAAGAGGCGGCAGTGGACGATCTGGCATCCGTCCCCGGCATGACCAGGTCACTGGCAATCAGGCTGAAGCAGACCATCTAAACTTCCAGCCCCACGCGCCTAGGCCGTGCTTGGCCAATTCCCCTTCCTACACTTATACCGAGTACTTCGTTTGCCTTTCTACCGGCCTTGCGGTACGATGTGTACCCATTAAATGTAATGGGTATCTTTTTACCTGCTATCTAAGTGTAAACATGGTTAAAGTATCCATATCGCTGCCCAACAATACGCAGATCACCTTCGAGTCGGAGGAGTCTGAAGTACTGCATGAGGTTGTCGGCATGGTACTGCGGGACCTGCCCCGCGACCTGATGCAATCGCCTTCTGATGGCGGTGGGAACACAGCAGTCGCGACGGCGGGAAAAAGTAACACGTCAGCTCTGTCCACGGCCACCAGCACTCCGGGGCCAGCGCCGGCTGTGGAGCCGAATACCCCAGCAGCTACCGCTCCCAGCAATCCAAATATCGAACCGGCCAGCGGCATTAGCGACGGGACGGCGATTCCATCGGAGTTTCTTTCCGAAAGCGGCCGGGCGGCCTACATAGCGTTCTGCCAGAACGCCAACCCTCTCGGCGACATGCGCCGGGTGGTGGTAGCCGCCGAGGGGGCCAACCGTCACTTCGGCGTCGACGGTGTGAACGCCGAAGAACTAGGATGGCTCTTCGATGTGGCCGGGTGGCGAAAGCCGGGCAATTTCACCCAGACGCTCCGCAACGCTGCTCGCTCCAAGTTCGGTTGGCTTGAACGCATCCCGGGGCGCTCCGGGCGCTACGCCGCAACAACTCTGGGCCTCTCGAAGACCCTCCTCAGCAGCTAGGGCCGCACTGGTCGCGCAGCACCTCGCTACCGGTTGATTGACTCCCTCCGGTTTTCTCTGCTTGGAACGGTGTTCTTTCCGACATCCTACGCGGGTAATTACGTATAATGGCTGACGGCGATTCCCTGCTAGGAGTAAACCTAAGACTGGATGGAAGTATTAACAACCGCGCCCAAGAGGGCCATGGCGGTAACGCCCCACCCCGACGACTGCGAAGGCGGATGCGGCGGGACCCTGGCCAAGTGGATCAGAGAGTTTGGGACCGTCGCCTCGGTGGTGATGTGCACCAACGGCAACAAGGGCACCGGAGACCGGGAGATGACGTCGGAGAGGCTGGCCGCCACCAGACTGGTGGAACAACACAATGCATCTGCCTTGGTGGGCGTCACTGACGTGGTTTTCCTAGAGCATCCCGACGGCGGCCTGGAGGACACCGAACTGTTCCGCAGCCAGGTGACCCGGGAGATTCGCCGGTTCAAGCCGGACCTGATCCTCGCCGTCGACCCGTACCGCACAACCTCCCACACCCATCGCGACCACCGGAAGAGCGGGATCGTGGCGATTGACGCGGCGTTCACTTATGCCTGGAGCTACCTGCACTTTCCGGAGCAGATCACGGAAGAGGGACTGGAACCCCACCGCGTTGAGCAGGCCCTGCTCTGGGGCGGAGAAGACCCCGACGTTTTCGTCGATATAAAGCCCTATCTGGACGTCAAAGTCGACTCCCTGGGCGCCCACGCCAGCCAGATGTCTTCAAGCAGAGAACAACGGCTAGATCGTGTGAAGAACAATTCCGGCCGACACAAAGAGGCCACCGGCCTGGAATACGCCGAAACTTTCCGGCGCATCACTTTCAACTTGGGCTCACTGGAGTGGCAATTGGCGCACACCTAGCGCATGTGGCCCTTTATAGACCCCGTGTCAGAAGCCGCTATTACACGGGAGACGTCCTCCACGGGAGGCGGGAAGGGGTCTTGATCAAGAGACGGGAGATGAAAGCTCAGAACCTAGCCAGCCGCAAACGCTACAACCACCTACTCAGGGAGTCCTACAACACTGCCATATCCCCTTGATCTCTCCTTAAGAAAAATGTCCGACTTTTGCTCGTTGCCAACACGCCAAACTAC
>NZVX01000096.1 GCA_002698265.1 Chloroflexota bacterium
GCGGCAATCAGGCAACCGTACCGTTCCTGCCCCGCGGCGACCGGCCCGTCTACTGCAGCGATTGCTTCAGCCGCCAGGGTGGCGGTGGTGGTGGCGGGCGCTACTAGGCCAACAAACAGGGACGTCCGCCGTCTCCGGCCTACACCATAAGCAAGAAATACGCCCTCAGCATACAACGCTGAGGGCGTATTCTTTTTCTAGTCCGTGGCTTTACGTGTCACTTTTGGCGTACAGCCTGTGGAAGGAAAACCAATATGTCGATGGCAAGTGCTCATCCTGCCCTCGGTTATTACCGGGCTACGTATAACCAAGCACTCCAGGACCCTTCACTTGAGGATGTACAAAAACGAATAATCGCCGGCCCGATCACCGTCCCATTGGTTGTGGCGGAACTTCCTCCACCCCCTCCGAAGGAGTGTTCGGTAGCAAATGGGGCACGGAGGGCAAGGGCGACGGGCAGTTTCAAAGCCCGGCTAGGGTGGCAGTGGCGCCAGACAATAGCATCTACGTTGTGGATCGTAATAACCACCGCATCCGGAAGTTCTCGTTGTTCCATTAGCCTCTGCTTCAGCCACTGGCTGATGTGTCACCGGAGGCCCCAAACAAACTCAAGGCCGCGTTAGTGGGGATTTTTTGTTGCCCAACAACAGCACTCGATGGAGTATCCCGGAAATATCCAACTATTTGGGAGAGGGCCGTGTTTAAGTGGTTCCGAATTCCCGGCTCGAAGAACATATCTGGAAGAAACTTCTATGGCGCCAACTTTTACGGTGTTGATTTCAGCTATGGCGATTTAAGGAACGCCAAGCTGCGTGGTGCCGAGTTCCTACAAGACTTACCAAGCCTCTGGCTGCACGCTGGGGTGACGCACGAGGAGCGGGAGGCCCTGGTCAAGCAGGTGTTTCAGCGCATTACCATCGACGGGAAAGAGTTCGTCGATATCGAACCGAAGCCTGAATACGCCCCTCTTTTTGCCACCATGGTCACGACACAAAAAGTAGGGTATCAGGAGTTGGAGTTTCTCCCGTCTCCACCACAAACTATAATCTAGGCCACTCTGGATATCTGGTCGAGCCAAGTGCTGATTGAGAGTACGCTAATGCCTGATGCTAAAATGGATGAAGGTGGCGTTTGTTCAACCCTAGATGAGTGGTGGCATTGAGGCAACCTGGCGCCGCTCCCGTCATTCTGGCCTTCGCCAGAATCCAAATTGACTGCGATTACCACCCGTCATCCCCTAAGAAAAGAGCACCCTGGTTTCCAGCCTTCGCTGGAATGACGGTTGGGTGTGACCGTGTCCTTTACTCCACCGCTTGACGGTGTATGACGAGGATGCGATCCATGCCGGCTAGGTCTTGTTCGACGCTGGTCGAGCCTTCTGGGAAATGCTGAAGTGCCAACTCTTGGACCACCGGGATCTGTTCCGAATCCATCTCCAGCAGGATGATCCCATGACCTTTCAACTTGTCTTCGGCTTGGTTCAGCAGCCGTCGGACTAGGTCCAGACCATCGGGTCCACCGTCCAGTGCCAAAACCGGCTCTTGCTGGACCTCTAGCTGCAAAGTCGGGATCCGGTCCGTGGGGATGTAGGGCAGGTTGGCCACGATTAGGTCAACGGGCTCCGGTACGGAATCCAACAGATCGCCAATGGCCAGGTTCACCCGGTCGGCCACGCCATGGACCCGTACATTGTAGGCCGCGACATCCAGCACTGCGTCCTCTACATCCACGGCATATATCTTGGCCGAAGGCAGGTGAATGGCGAGATTGATCGCGATGGCCCCGCTGCCGGTTCCGACATCGGCGATGGTCAGCTCGGTGGACTCCATTCCCATCAAAGCCATGAACAGGGCTTGCTCAACTAATCCCTCGGTCTCGGGGCGCGGTATCAACACCGCCGGAGTAAGGACCACGTTGATACCGTAGAACTCGCGTTGGCCCAGGATATAGGCCAAAGGTTCCCGGCTATAGCGGCGTTCCAAAAACTCATCCAGAGCGGCCTGTTGCTGTGCCGAAACCTCGGTCTCCTGCTCGGCGAAGATGCTCTGCCGTGCCATGTGCATCACATTCATCACCAGCACTTCGGCCTCTAGCCTGGCGTCGGGAATCCCGGCAGCTTCCAGTTTCTGATGGGTATCTTGGATAACGGTACGGAGAACGGGCATGAGACAGCTAGGCATCCTAATAAGTCAACTTAGAGTCCTGGGGAGGTAGACATGATTATAGAGGGAAATGGCGTGCCGGGAAGATAACAGCGAGATGGGAACGCCCTTGTTGGGCCCGTTAGGCGGTAGCATCGGCCAGGAGGCGTTCTTGTTCCCAGACGCTCAGCCGGTCGAACATGTCGCCCAGGCCGCCATCCATAAGCCTGGGAATGCCGTGGAAGTTCTCGTTGCTGCGGTGGTCCGTGATCCGGTCCTGGGGATAATTGTAGGTCCGGATTTTCTCAGACCGGTCTGCTTGGCCAACCTGAGAGCGGCGGGCCTCGCTTATTTCGGCGTCGTGGCGCATCTGTTCGGCTTCGAATAATCGAGACCGGAGCATGGTCATGGCGCGTTGCTTGTTCTTGTGCTGCGAGCGTTCGTCTTGGCAGACAACGGTCAAACCCGAGGGTTCATGTACGATGCGGACCGCCGTCGCCACTTTGTTGACGTTCTGGCCGCCGTGGCCGCCGGCGTGAAAGATATCGATACGAAGTTCGTTGGGGTCGATCTTCACCTCCACCTCGTCTACCACCGGCAGCACGGCCACCGTGGCCGTTGAGGTGTGGATCCGGCCTTGAGTTTCGGTGTTGGGGACACGCTGGACCCGGTGCACGCCGCTTTCAAACTTCATGCGGCTGAAAACGCCCTTGCCTTGTACCTCGAAAACGATCTTGTTGAACCCACCGACCTCGGTGGGATTGGAGTCCATGACTTCGACTTTCCAACCTTGGTTCACGGCGTAACGGGAATACGCACGGTAGAGATCGGCGGCGAAGATACCGGCCTCGGCCCCGCCGGCGCCCGCCCGAATCTCCATAATCACGTCCCGCTCGTCGTTGGGGTTCTTGGGGAGAAGGGCCAACCGCAGGTCCTGGGTTAACTCGTCGAATTTGCCCTGAGCAATGTCCAGTTCTTCCTTGGCCATCTCGATCAGTTCCGGATCTGAGCCTTCCTTAAGCAGGGATTCCAGATCCTCGATCTCACCCACCAACTCTTTGTATACGGAGGAGATCTTCACTAGTGTTTCTAGGGAAGCCCGCTCCCGGGCCAACTCCTGGATGCGCTCAAAATTGGCCGCAACCTCAGGATCTCCCATGGATTCTTCAATCTCNTGGTAGCGTTGGATCACCGGCTCTAGTTTGTCGAATATTGTCGACATGATAGTTCTTCTGTNGATACTCGGCCGCCCNAGTTATANNCTAACTAGGGGTTTCGAATACCGCAATATNGNAATCAGTTTAACTTAGCGATGGGTGTTAAACAAGTTNAAATCCGCTATTCCACTAGGGAANCGAATGAGTCTGTACCTAGTTTGCCTGGCCTACTTTAATTCCCCAGTGCAGAGCAACGGTCCCGAAACCCAGACGCCGGTAGTCAACTTCAGCCAGTCCGAGGCGTGACAACATGTCCGCCAGCCGCTCGGCCTCCAGAAAATGATCAACCGACCTGGGAAGATAAGAGTAGGCGGTCCCATCGCCAGCCACTAGCCGGCCAATCATTGGAATCAAGCCATGAAATATGGGGTGGAATAACGTGGACCTTAGGCCGTGTTTCATAGGTGATAACTCCAAAATTACCACCCGTCCTCCGGGCCGCACCACACGTACCATCTCGGACAACGCTTGCTTCACGTCGGGCATATTGCGGAGGCTGAACCCGGCGCTAGCGCAGGCGAAACTTCCATTGGCGAAGGGCAGGGATAATGCATCGCCGCTCATCATCGTGACGGTCGCCGACAAACCCCGGCTTTCGGCCTTGGACTCCGCCAGAGAAACCATTTTCGGGAGAAGGTCCAAGCCCACGGCGTGTTCGATGCCCGGCCGCCGGGCCAGTTCGAGCGCCAGGTCTCCGGTGCCGGTGGATACGTCGATGGCCGGGCCGCTGAGCCCCTGGGCCGCCAGCGCGGCGGTCTGCCGTTTCCAGCGGCGGTGCATACCCAGCGTCATCAGGTCGTTCATCAGGTCATAGCGGCCCGATATACGAGAGAAGAGGTCGGCAACGTAACGTTGTTTCTCAGCGCCCTGGAGTTCAGCCATGGTTCGGGCCAGGCTACTCCACCGGACCTTGATATTGCATGTCATAAGGCATGCTCTGATCCAGGTCCAACGCCACAAAGATCCGGGCGACCACAAAATCGACGATATCAGAGATCCCTTGGGGCTTCAGATAAAAAGCAGGCTCAGGGGGGACCACCACGGCGCCCATACGGCTTAGGGTCAGCATGTTTTCTAAATGGATGCTATGCAGTGGGGTCTCTCTGGGCACCAACACCAACGGTCTCCGCTCTTTCAGGCAAACGTCGGCGCTACGGAGGAGCAGGTTCCCGGACAGCCCTCCGGCCAGGGATGCGATGCTGTTCATGCTGGCTGGAACGATCACCATGCCGGCGGTGGGGTAGGTGCCGCTGGCCACGGGCGCTCGCAGGTCGTTGATGGGATAATGGACGAAAGCTGGGTGTTCTTGCCACTCAACCAACGTATCGGTGAAATTCTCCCCCATCTCTTCCTGCCAGACCATTCGGGCGGGATTGGAGCAAAGCGCCACAGTGGGGATGTCCCGACGCAGCAGCTCATCCACCGTGGCTCGGGCCATCACGGCTCCGCTGGCCCCGGTGATACCGACCACCACAGGATTCAGGTTCGTCATATCTCTACAGCCAGGATGGTGAACAGCAGCAGCACCATCGATATCACGCTGTTGTATTGGAAGAGAGGTGAGCGCAGTTTGGAGAGGTCGTCGGCCTTAAGCAGACCGTTCTCCAATGCCAGCAGGCTCACGGCGATGGCCCAACCGATGAAATAATAGAAGGACAAGTCCAGCCAAAAACCCAACGCCAAGAGAGCGGATGCCGATGCGGCATGCATCACTCTGGTTGTCCGCAGTGCCGCGGCGATGCCAAAGCGCTTGGGGAACGAATTCACACCGTACTTCCGGTCGAAGTCTATATCAGCGCATCCGTAGACGATATCGAACCCGCCGGCCCATAGAGCAACGACCACCGACAGCAATACGGCTTCGGGGTCCAGCCGGCCGGTGACGGCTATCCAGGCCGCCGACGGAGAGATGGCCAACGCCCAGCCTAAGAAGAAGTGGCAGGCCCAGGTGTAGTACTTGGCGAAGGAGTAAAGGACCACGTAGGCGGCGGCCACCGGGGCCAACGCCAGAGCCAGGCCGTTCAACTGGGCGGCGGCGCAGAAGAACACCCCGGTGCCCACCAGCATCAACCCGAACACCTCAAAGGGTTTCAACTTACCCGTGGGGAGGTGCCGGTTGGCGGTCCTGGGATTGTGAACGTCTTCTTTTCTATGGAGGAACCGGTTGGCCGCCATTCCCAGGGTCCGCACCCCGGTCAAGGCCACTGTTATCCAGATGAAAACGCTCCAGCCAGGCCATCCGTCAGCAGCCAGAAACATCCCCATGAAACAGAACGGCAGAGCGTAGAGGGACTCCCAGATTCTTATGGTGCTGAGGTAGCGCGGAACTCTGGTGGCGATAATCCCGGCGGGAAAGGTTAATGCATCGGCGGCCGACATGTTCAGTATCTTCTCACATCGCCGCCTGTGACGTCTTTAGGAGAAGCCGTAGTCGCTCCATTTCCCGTCGACCAGGTCTTTCACTGCCTGGTCCATGATAATGTCCGGCGGCCAGTCGCCCTGACGGCCCCCTTCCAGTGGCAACTTTATGGTAGCGTCGATGCCAACTTTGCCGCCAACCCCGCGTGTGGAAGACCCGATATCTAAGTCGTCGATGGGCCCGGCTGAAAAGACGAAGTCTTGGGACGGGTCAATGTTGTTGGTGACCCGCCAGGCCACCTCGGACATGTTGTGGACGTCTACGTTATGGTCAACGACGATGATGGTCTTGACCAGACTCATCAGTCCCAATCCCCAAAGGCCGTGCATCACCTTTTTGCCGTGACCTGCGAACTCTTTCTTAATGGACACGATCACCAAGTTGTGGAAGGAACCTTCTGCCGGCATGTTGATATCCACAACCTCGGGCAGCACCAACTTCATCAAAGGCAGAAAGACCCGTTCAGTCACCTTGCCCATCCAGTAGTCTTCCATGGGCGGACGGCCGACCAAGGCGGCGGGGTAGATGGGCTCTTTTCGGTGGGTGATGCATGTGACGTGGAAGACCGGGAATGGGTCTTCCATGGAATAGTACCCAGTGTGGTCGCCGAAAGGCCCTTCATTCCGTTCTTCGCCCGGAATAACATAGCCTTCTAGCACTATCTCAGCTTGGGCCGGCACAAGCAGGTCGTTGGTTATGCACTTTACCAGATCAACGCCCTCCTCCCGCAAGAACCCGGCTACCGCCATCTCGTCCATGTCCGGCGGCAGCGGAGCCGAACCGGTCCAGATCGTGGCAGGGTCGGCGCCTAACGCTACCGAAACGTCCAGTCTTCCCAAGCCCAGTTCATGGCTCAGACGATAGTGGTGAGTGCCAACTTTATGGGTCTGCCAGTGCATGCCGGTGGTCTGTTTGTCGTAGACCTGCATCCTATAGGTGCCGTAGTTCTGAACACCGGTCTCCGGGTCCTTGGTGACGACCAGTGGCAAGGTGATGAAAGGTCCGCCGTCCAGGGGCCAGCATTTGAGTATTGGGAACCTATATATGTCAACGTCGTTGCCTTGAATCACTACTTCCTGGCAGGGTGCGTTGTTCACTGTCTTTGGCTGAAAAGAGGCCAGATGCACCAACTGGCCCAAAGCCTTCAGCTTACTCATGAGTCCCTGAGGTGGGTCGTGCATGAGATCCAGCAAGCCTTCGACTCGGCCTACCAAGGCGTCTAGGTTTTCGACGCCCAGAGCCCAGGCCGTGCGTTGCTCAGTGCCGTACATGTTGACCAGTACCGGAGTGTCGAACCCGGTAACGTTCTCGAACAGAAGGGCCGGGCCGCCAGACTTGATCACCCGGTCAGTGATCTCCGTTATCTCCAGTTCGTGGTTGACCGGCGCAGTGATCCGGCGCAGCTCTCCCTTATCTTCCAGGAAACGTACGAAATCTCTGAGGTCTTGGAATCTCATTTTGGGGTCGAAGCCTTACGAACCGTTGGACGAGGTAATTACGCATCTCAGCACCTTGACATTGTAGCCGCTGGTGACTCATAGCTTCAACGAAATAAAGGGAGAAGATGTAGGGGCGATCAGTGGTTCTACCCCCGGCTCCCGTAGGAGCGGGTTTCCAACCCGCCTTGCCTGTCACAAAACACGTTTGTTAAAAACAGGCGGCTGAGGCCCAACGAGAATTCACGGTCGGTAACGATCACCGAGTCTATCACGATATTGGTTGTGAACCTGCCCCTACGGCCCAGTAATTCAGCGCCCGGGAGTAAAAGGTACTAGCATCGTGGGCCAAGAGACGGCAGCCGACGAAAAAGGGCCGGCATTTCGCCAGCCCTTTTGTTCTGCCTCGTCTCGTTTCGGCCTAGACGCCCGGTGAAGACTCAGTGCGCATCTTGCTGAAGCAATCACTACAGTAGACCGGCCGGTCGCCCCGAGGCCGGAAGGGCACCATGGCGTCGTGTCCGCACTCGGCGCAGTTGATCGGGTACATCTCCCTGGGTCCTTCTTGGTACATTCCTCCAGACCTTTGCTCGGAGCGGCGCACTGCCCGGCAACTACGACAGCGCTTGGGCTCGTTTCCGAAGCCCCTGGTTTGGAAAAATTCTTGTTCCCCTGCGGTAAAAATGAATTCTCCGCCACACTCCACGCAAGTTAATGTCCTGTCTGCTAGTGCCACTGGTTGACCTCCTGGGTCCACGACCCTAGTTTGGCGCCGCCGGGTCAACTTGGGCTGGTTCGAACCGCCCTCCGCCGTCGAGGGTTTTCGGTAACCNGCTCAGCCTGACCTTGGTTTTGCTTGGGGCACATTATACGCATTACAATTNCCGATGCAAGCGTAAAATACGCCTATCCCTAAATGCGTTGGCAAGGNTAAACCAGTATTGTGAATGCCAATAATAGACGATATTCGTAACNNNGTTTTACGAAAAATNGNCACCGTTCCTTGNTGANTTGCCGGGTTCTTGTCTTGACATAACCGATATGCCCATTTGGACGGGCCAAAGAATATTCAGCATCGACCNTGACCATTGACCAATACTNAAATTGGGGCCAGATTTTCGGGCGCGGCTGGTGGGCTAGACTCGATTTTGGTCCACCAAGAAACATGATGAGGCCTTAAAAACGGCCCACAGACGCTGTCCCGGTTGGATCCCCATCTCTTCCAGAGCCGCCCCGGTGATGTGGCAGCGCATTGGCTGTCCGCAGTCTAACGTGACAGCGTAGCCGGGAGGCCGGGACTCGACCGATACAACCTGGCCCGGCAGCCGGTTGCGTGCTGATGACCCTGGCAGGTCTTCCTTGGCCAAGATGATATCGGAAGCGCGGATTCCCACGGTGACCCTGTCCTGCCCGCCATCCGGTGTCCCGCTGTCGGATATTTGCGAGTCCAGAGGCACTTCCAGCCGCAGCCCGGGACCGACGCAGGTCATAGTCCCATCTCGGGGGTTTCGCTCTTGGACCGTCAGATCGAATAGATTCTCCACACCTACCAAACGGGCGACTCTACCCTGTCCTGGTTGTCCCAGAACATCCAACGGTTCTCCGGTGACCAGAGTACGGCCTTCGTTGATGACTTGCACCGAATCGCCCAATGCCAGTGCCTCCTCGCGATCGTGTGTCACCAGCATTACCGGCACCGGCGACTGCGCCAACATCGCCCGGAGCTCCCGGCGTAAAGTGCGCCGAAGCTCGGCATCCAGCGATGCGAATGGTTCGTCCAGCAACAACATGGCCGGCTCTGAAGCCAACGCCCGGGCTAAAGCGACCCGCTGCTGCTGCCCCCCGGATAACTCCCAAGGATAACGGTCGGTCAGACCTTCTAACTGAAACAGGCTGATCAATTCCAAGACCCGGTCTCTCCCAGCGGCGGACCGGCCATCAGGGAGTCCGAAAGCGATATTAGCCTCGACCTTCAGGTGGGGGAACAAGTGGTATTGCTGCGTCAGATAACCCAGTCGCCTGCCGTGCGTCGGCACCCAGGTCCCGGCTTTGCCGTCGTAGACCACTTGGCCGCCTACCTCGATGTGGCCGCGCGCCGGACGCAGCAGACCGGCGATGGCCCGGAGGGTAGTCGATTTGCCAGCGCCGGAGGGCCCAAATAGCACCAAGACCTGTCCGGGTTTCACCTCCCAGGCTGTCTCGAGTTGAAAGCCGCCCACCCGGCATTCGACCCAACCACTGGCGGTAGACGCAACTGTCTGGATCGTCATGACCGGCCCTGCCATCGGCGACGAGTGAGCAATCCCAACAGGACGAGCCCCAAGATGGATCCAGCCAACAGCATCACCGATAGAGCTAACGCGCCGTCCAGGCTCGTCTCCATAGCGGACATGATGGCCAAGGGCATGGTCTGGGTCTCGCCGGTCAGGTTCCCGGCAAACATCATAGTTGCCCCGAACTCGGAGAGCGCCCGGGCCCAAGCCAGACCCAGTCCGGTGAACATGGCCGGCGCCGCCAACGGCAGGGTGATGCGAAAGAAAGTACGCCATGGCGATACGCCAAGTGTCTGGGCGATGTCCTCATAGTCCTTGGCCACCGACTGAAACCCCAGTTTCGCTGATCGGATGAAGAACGGCGAGGCGACGAATATCTGGGCGAACACCACGGCCGTGGTGGTGAAGGGGATCTTCAGTCCGATACTCTCTAGCTCCGAACCGACCAGGCCATTTCGCCCAAAGGCCATCAGCATGGCAACACCGGCCACCACCGGTGGCAAGACCAATGGCAGTTCCACCAAGCTGCCCACCAACCTGGCCCAAAGTCTGTCGCTACGGGCCAATAAATAGGCGAACGGCGTGCCCAGCAGAACAACCACCGCCATGCTGACGATGCTGGTCATCAGGGACAGCCGGAGCGCGGACAATGCCGCATCGCTGGTCACGGCGTCCAGGAAATCGCTCTGCTGGGCCGCCCGGACCAGCAACGCCAGCACGGGCAAACCGATGAACAGCACGTACAGCACCGCGCCGCCACCGCCAAATATCCCGGCGGGTTGGTTGGTTATCCGGGAGACCGGACTCAATGTCGCCAAATCGATCTTCCTTTATAAAGGTTCATGGTGAAGAGAATCCATATCCATGGAGCAGCGTTTGGCCCGCGTTCGACAAGACGAACTGCACGAACAGCTGGGCCAACTCCGGCTCCGGCGCGTCTTCTAGTACGGCTATTGGATACCGGGCGCTGACATTGGCCGCATCAGGGATTGAGATGAAGAAAATGTCCTTTGTTCTCGCATCAAGAGACCTGGCGGTGTCGGTTTCGTAGACGATGCCGGCGTCCACCTCTCCCAGGACAACTTTCTGGAACAGATTACCAACGTTTGGTTCCCCCGATACCCTGTTAGCCAGAACGCTGTCCTTGAACTCGATTCCCAGTCCATAGATGGGGTCTTGAGATAGGTTTTTAAGTACCTGAATTGAATATGACCCCACCGGAACAACATCGTTGGCCAGGACCACTTTGACTCCTGGCCGGGCCAGGTCTGCAATCTCCTTCACTAGACCCTTGCCCATCGACAAAACAACCAGCGAGTTCAAGGCGAAATCCACTGGGATTCCAGCGACCAGATCTTGTTCCACCAAGGCGT
>NZVX01000097.1 GCA_002698265.1 Chloroflexota bacterium
TGCCACTGGAGGGATATAGTGGCCAGTTCCATTGGGCGTGAGCGGGATAAGGCCGCTTCGCCATCGATAAAGGACCTCATCCACGGAGCCCCAGGGTCGCTGATAGACGGTCTAGTCATCTTGGCTATAGGTCTATCTGTGGGCCTGTATTTCGGCTTCTCCAGTGGTGCACGGGAATGGGCCATCGAGGCTCTAGGCTACGGCTGGGTCCCTGCGGGGCTACTGTTTGCCGTAACTCTCATCGCACTCCGCTATAACCGCCACGTTCTTTTCACCCACTGGCGCCGTTTGGTCATGGCTGTGGCTTTGGCTGCCATCTCCATATCTGTCCTCTCTACGATCTTCCCTTCGGGCGGCGCTCTGGAAGATGCGAGCTTGGGCGGCGAATGGGGCGCTTACCTTGGTGGGACCCCGGCGATTCTAGCGGCCGCCAAGATGGCCGCAATCGTTTTCGCCGTTCCACTGGTCATCCGGCCCAAGCGGTTCGGTATCGTGTATCTGCGATATGCCAAGGTGGGTGTGCTGGGGCTGCAGCTAGGGCTGCTATATACCTATCTCGGGCTCCAAAATTCGGCACGTTTAATCGACCGCAGAGTCCGGATCTTGCACTATGGGATGCACCGCCAGGCGTCACGCAAAGACTTGCTGAAGATGTTGGTCATGGGTCCGTCTAAATCTCCGGTGCGTACTTTGGCCTATCAAGGGGACCCGGAGACCGCGATCGAGCAATCAGACTTTGGCAGTCCCGATTTTGAGACCGGTCCGGATACCCTCGTTCAAGACGATGAAAATGAGGACTGGGAACTGCCCGAATCAGGGCTGATTCCAACTTGGGACAGTAAAGAACCCGCGCCGAGGAAAGCCCCCAAGCCTACCAAGGCGATCGGCGACGGCGCCGAAACTGGCAAGCGCACCAAGGGAAGCTGGCAGACACCTCCGGTGGACATGCTGACCGCGCCCGATACTCATCACGCCCCCGAAGCCGCCCTTCAAGAGATGGCGCGGTTGGTTGAAACCACGTTGGGCGATCATGGCGTTCGAGTTGAAGTCACCGATGTGAAAGCCGGTCCCAGGATCGTCCGCTTCGGGCTGGTCCCGGGCTGGGTCCCCAAGCGGGGAGAATCGGCCCGCGCCGCCATCGGACTCGATACAGCCGATGCGGACCCCTCTGCATTGGAGCGCAGCCGGGTCAAGGTCCAGAGCATATTGACTCGGGAAAAAGACATGGCTCTGGCTTTGAAAACGCCATACCTGAGGATCGAGGCGCCGGTACCAGGCGAAGCTCTAGTGGGCCTGGAAGTGCCCAGTCCATCACCCAGCAAGGTCCACTTAAGGGAAGTGATGGAGACGCCGACCTTCAAGAAGCTGGTCGCCAAGGGCGGACTGCCCATCGCGTTGGGTCAGGACACCGGTGGAACTCCCGTGGTGCTGGACCTAGCTGCCTTGCCCCATATGCTTATTGCAGGCGCAACCGGCAGTGGTAAGAGCGTTTGTATCAATTCCATCGTAGCGTCATTCCTGCTCACCAAGACGCCGGAACAATTGCGCATCCTAATGGTCGACCCCAAGCGGGTTGAATTAACTCCATTCAATGGGATCCCCCACTTGGTGGGTCCGGTGATCGTTGATGCCGAAGAGGTGAACACTGCCCTTCGTGGGTTGATCCGGGAGATGCTCGGCCGCTACAAGTTGATGGAAGAGATCGGCGCCAGGAACATCGATGGCTACAACAAGCGGTCCAAAGTAAAAATGCCATTCCTGGTCCTAATAGTTGACGAGCTGGCCGACCTCATGATGGTCGGTGGGTTCGAAGTGGAACAGAACCTAGTACGGCTGGCCCAACTTGGCCGGGCCACCGGAATCCACTTAGTTCTGGCCACCCAGAGGCCGTCGGTCAACGTCGTGACCGGTCTGCTCAAGGCCAACATCCCTGCCCGTGCCGCTTTCGCCGTGGCCTCCCAAGTTGATTCCAGAGTCATCCTTGACGCCGTTGGCGCGGAGAAGTTGTTGGGCAAAGGTGATATGTTGCTGCTGCACAACGAGTCTCCCAAGCCCAGCCGGGTCCAGGGCACCTTGGTCTACGACCAGGAGATCGACCACATGGTTGAGTTCTGGCTGAACCAGGAAGGCCCGCCCCTGCCGTTGATCGACGTGGGCGAGCCTGCAGAAGACGTAGATGGCGACGAAGTGGACGCCCTTATCATGGAAGAAGCCAGAGAGTTGGCAGCCAGGAATCCCCAGTTGTCCGCTTCCTACTTGGAGCGCCGGCTGAAGATCGGCGGCCGCAAGGCCGAAGAGGTCATGGAACTGCTGGAAGAAGAGGGCTTTTTCGACTCCCGATAGCAGGCCATGGCATCAGCTAGAATTCGCTCCATATCTACGGTGGCCAGCTATTTTTCAACCCCGGTTTGGTTTGCTATGATTCGGTTTGCTATCACTAGCGTATACCGTGTGCCCAGGTTGAATAATTAGTTTTTGCTGATAGATCTTCATACTCACAGTTACCCCCACTCTGACGACAGTTTCATGAGCGTTGACGAATTGATTGAGGGTTCCAAGTCTTTGGGACTGGACGGGATCTGCCTCACTGATCACGATACTTTCTGGACCGACGAAGAGATCAGGGTCCTTTCCAATAAGCACGATTTCCTGGTCATGCCTGGCTGCGAGATCAATACCGAGGCCGGCCACGTTTTGGTATTTGGGCTGAGTAGCTACGAATTTGGCATGCATAGACCCGAATTCCTACAGGCGTCAGTAGATAGGGCAGAAGGGGTGATGATTGCGGCCCATCCATACCGGCGGCGCTTCATAGAAGAACCGGCGGAAAAACCTGAGGTCAGGGAAGAGATGCTGGAGCGTGCGAAAGGGGACGGATTCTTCGGTATGTGCCAGGGCATCGAGGCGCTGAATGGCCGGGGCTTGGCCGTCCAGAACGGGTTCTCCCTGGAGCTGGGTGGCCGCCTGAAAGCCAATATGACGGCCGGTAGCGACGCCCACAAAGTGGAACAGATCGGGACCGTTGCGACAGAATTCCAGCGTCCGGTATCCTGTCTGAAGGACCTGATTCGGGAACTGCGGGAAGGCCGCTATCAACCGGTGGACTTAAGGCAAAACACTGTACCCAATGCTTAGGCGAGACGCTTTGGCCAATGAGTGAATTACTCAGCATAGAAGACCTGACAGTGAGTTTCGGCACCTCCGCAGGACGGGTGAAAGCCCTGAATAACGTGAGCCTCACGCTGAATGAAGGCGAGGTCCTCTGTATCGTGGGGGAGAGCGGTTCCGGCAAAAGTACGTTGGCGTTAACGATCATGGGGCTTCTGCCGCACAACACTGAAATCTCGGACGGCCGGATCATGTACCGGGACATCGACCTGCTTCGGGCCGGCGCCGACACGATGCGTGACCTGAGGGGCCGGGAGATATCTCTGGTGTTTCAGGATGCCCAGTCCGCACTGAACCCGATCGAGTCCATTGGGCCTCAATTGGAAGAAGTGATTCTAGCTCACAGTAACGTGTCCCTTCGCGGCGCCAACCAAATGGCCCAGGATATGCTGTTTGAGATGGGCATGGCCGATCCGAAGCGGGTGATGGGCCAGTTCCCGTTCGCGCTGAGCGGCGGTATGTGTCAAAGAGTGATGATGGCCATGGCTCTGGTCATGCGTCCCAAATTGCTGATCGCGGATGAGCCCACTTCGGGACTGGACGTTACACTGCAGGCCGAGATCCTGCACCGGATCAGAAACCTGGTCAAAGAGCAGAACGCTTCAGTGCTGTTGATCACCCACGACATGGGTGTGGTTGCGGCAATGGCCAACACAGTTGGCGTAATCTACTCTGGAAACGTGGTGGAGAGCGCTGAGGTCGTGCCACTGTTCAGGCGGCCCCAACACCCCTACACCTGGTCGCTGTTACAGGCGCTGCCCCGTATAGACGACCCTGGTAGAAGGATCGAGCCGTTGCCTGGCACTCCTCCGGACATGATCAAACTGCCTGCGGAATGCCCGTTCTTGCCCCGCTGCTTCAAAGCGCAGAGCCAGTGCCGGACTGATCCCAAGCCCAAGTTGGTCGAGATTGAAGGGATGCATTTCGTAGCTTGCTACAACCCCGTGGTGCCCGAAGAAGACGACTAGGCGTACTGGGCAACCGTACTCCAGCTACGGGCGGGGGTTTTATCCTGCGATTGAGTCGCCGACAAGCAATTCCAGGGCAAGATCGGGGCCCAGTCTCCCCCTTTTGATGGCCAGATCGGTCTCCAGAAGGCGGTTGTACCGCCAGACTATCTCCGGCATGGCATGACGCCTGGCTTGCTCCGCAGTCTTCCGCACCACAAAGTCTGAAGACGTTCCCAGCCGTCCTTTTAACTCGCCCTGGGGCACACCCCGGTCGATGGCGTCCCTGGCCAACGCCAACAGGCGCAATTGGCGTTCGACCATGCCTATGATCTGAGGAGCTTCTTTTCCGTCCTCTTTCAACTGATGCAACAACCGTAAGGCCACGCCTGGCCTGCCGTCGATCATGGCGTCGACCGCGACGAATATGTTGGCCTCACGGACCTGAGAAACCATCTCGGCGACATCATATTCTTGAATCTCCCGCCCGGAGCAATAGAGGGCCAATTTCTCCAGCTCTTGGTCCAGGGTCCAGAGGTCGTTGCCCACAAGGTCGGTGATCGAACGGTTGGCCGAAGGACTGATGGATGCGCCCTTGGCCTCCACGGTGGTCTTTACCCAGCGGGAGAGGGCCTCGCCGGAGGGAGCGGACAGTTCTTCGACTTGGGCCACGGGCCGGAGCATGCGCAGCAGCGGATTGTTGGCGCTCAACGCCCCGTCGGTGAACACCAGGACTGTGGAATCCGGCATCTGAGGAATGGCTTCCCCAAGCGCTTGCCATTGACCGGCCACCCCTGAATCCGCGGAAGAACCGCGGCGTCGGCCACGGCCTTGGGACTCCGCAGTTCCCAGCAACCCCTCAACGATCACGAGACGGTAGTCGTCCATGAATGGCAGGGCGTTACACATGCTCAACAGCTCTCCGGGCTTGGCCTGTGAGCCGACGAGACGGTGCCGGTTGGCTTCCAACACGTCTGATGCGCCGGCTTCGGCAATAATCTCGGCCAGACGCTTGGGAACCAAGAAACCTTCGCCGTGGAGCAAGTGTACGGGCAATTCAGACTCCCAAATTCATCGCAGGTCTGGCGGGCCGGATTATATCACCAGGCCTTTTGCGTCACGACTAGAAATTCTCGATAGATTGTCATCAATATATCGTTGGCGGTGGTACCAGTTGTGTGTTCTAATGGTTCGGGCTTTTCGGATAAGTCCTAAATACCCGAATTGGAGACCCGATACCGATGGATTTTGCCCTTTTCTCCCATGTGCCTTGGCCAGAAGGTACCGACCCCAAGCAGGTCTACGATGACATCACCGAAGAATTTGTCCTGGGCGAGGAGTTGGGGTTCAAGAGCGCCTGGATGGCCGAGCACCACTTCACCCGCTATGGACTGGGCGCCGCACAGAACGTGCTCGCCAGTAATATCCTGGCGAGGACCACAACTCTGAGGATGGGATCGGCCATAGCTGTATCCCCGCTACATCTCCCGGCCAGGCTGGCTGAAGAGATAGCGACCTTGGACGTCCTGAGCGGAGGTCGTATCGATGTGGGCTTTGGACGCGGGGCCGCCGGGTCAGAATACAATGTCGCTAATGTACCCCTAGAAGAAAGTCAGACTCGGTTCAGAGAGTCCATCACCATGATCGAGGGTCTCTGGACCAACAAGAATTACTCATTTGAGGGGGAGCATTATAAGATAACCAGCGCCAACCTGGTTCCGATGCCGGTGCAGCAACCTCACCCTCCCATCTTTATCGCGGCGACCCGCACCAAGGCGACCCAGGAATTCGTCGCTGGGTCAGGCCATCCACTGTTAGTTGGCGTGGTGCTGGACACCGTGGATGCCATAGCGCTATGCCACACCATGGTTGCACTGGCCAAATCCAAGGGGAACGATATGGCCATGGGTCAGATCCCCTTCTTCCGTTATTTCTACGTGGCCGAGACGGAAGAGCAGGCCAAGGCCGACACTAAGGAATCGCTGGACTGGAATATAGATATGATCCAGTGGCGGCGCACATTCGACTTCGGCAGTGAAGTGTACGAAAAGATGGAAGACTTCCGGAAGACCCGCACGGAGCTCCCACCCAGCTACGATTACCTGTACGAGAACCGGGCCTTCATCGGTAGACCGGACCAGATCATCGCCAAGATAAAAGCGCTGCAGGACCAGGGCATCGAATATTTCGGCTGCAACTACTCGTTTGGCGGCATGCCCAAGGAAAAGGTGCTCAAGTCCATGCGCCTATTCGCCAAAGAAGTGATGCCCGCGTTTAAGTAACGTGGTCGTTACAACTCAGGATTCTGGCCGCGATTTCCGTGCCATAGAGCCAAAATTTCAACTTGGTCGGGCTTCACTCGGTAGTAGATGAAATAGCGAATCCGACCCAGGTATACCCGACGAACATCCGGCAGTGCGACGTTCGTTGCGGCGGCGCCGACGGTGGGTCGATGAGAGATCAAGTCAAACGCTTGTCGCAAGTCATCGCGAAATGCCAGAGGAGCGGAAGCCTTGTTTGCGGACTACCATTCTTCCGCCTCTTGAACCTGAAGCGATGCACTGTGGGTTACCCTGATTGGCAACATCGGACTGGCTACGAAATTTTGTTAATGACGTCATCGCCGTCAATGAGATCGCCCCGATCCGCTTCCGCGATGGCTTGAAGGAGGGCGGTTTCGTCTTCAGGGTTCAGCGTGAAGGTTTTTTCATCTGAAACTAAGACGGTGACAGTTGAACCTTCATCTTAGAGGATCGCCTTCAACGACGACCTGCCCACCAACGACTTTGCATTTAGTTATCCGCATGATTAGATTTTATCCTCAATCCTCACCGGTTGCCTACGGATGCGCCGGTAATCTCTCACCGTGAAAGCCGGAGCGGTCTTCGAAGGATGTTCCGGGCTCTGGGTAGACCTGGTGGTAGAGGCCCCGGGTCCTTGCTTTGATGGTCTCATTCACCCGCAGATATAGCTCCGTGGGATGGGTGTTCTGGTCCTTGTACATCTCGCTCTGTAGCGGGCTGCCGTCTTCCATCTCCCAGATGCACAGGTACTTGAGCGCATTGTTGTTGTTCTCACCTTCAAGCTTGAACCGGCGGGCGGAGACGTAGCCAGGGATGGCCATCCGCTCCGGCAGATGCTGCTCGTTGTACCACTTGTTGAACTCGACTTCATCTGCTTCGTCTACTTCCATGGTCACCACCAGCACGGTGGTGCCGATGTGCTGCGACGGGGCGTTGCCATTCTTCTGGGTCATCGTTCTCACCAAGATTTTGTAGGATAGGAAACCAAGTTAAAGGAAAAACACACCCATGAAAACCCGGCGCGCCGCCGGCGCGCCGCTTGCGGGTAGTTGGGCGGTAGTATAACATTGGGCGTGATTTTTCACGCTCATTAGCTGGCATTCATCGAGGGTGGCAAGGGGAAGGCATGAACCTAAAGGTCCGACTAAAAATTAACGGCGCCGACCATGAATTGGACATCCCGGCCCGGCGTCTGCTGGTCGACTGCATCCGGTACGACATCGGCCTCACCGGAACCAAGGAGAGTTGCAGCGTCGGCGTTTGCGGCGCCTGCGCGGTGTTGGTCGACGGCGAGATGTACGCCTCTTGCATCACCTTGGCTGCCGCCGTGGACGGTGCGGAGATCACCACCATCGAGGGGATCGCCGAGAACGGCAACCTTCATCCGGTACAACAGGCCTTCATCGACCACGGCGGTTTCCAGTGCGGCATCTGCACTCCCGGCCAAGTGATTGCCGCCAAGTCGCTGCTGGAAGAGAACCCGACTCCCACAGAAGATGAGATCAAAGAGTACATGATGGGTAACCTGTGCCGCTGCACCGGTTACTATGGCATCCTCAACTCAATCGCCGCCGCCGCGGAGACAATCAACAAGGCGTCAGGGAGCGGCGAATGATCGACTTCGAATACCACGCCCCCACTAGCTTGGACCAGGTGTTTGACCTGCTTGACAAGTATGGTGACGATTCGCGCGTCATGGCGGGTGGCACCGCATTGGTCATCCAGATGAAGCAGCGCCTGTCCCAGCCCGGGCATGTGATTGGAATGCGCCGGGTCGGCAGTCTGAACGCCATCGAGTCCACACCCGAGGGACTGAGGATCGGCGCGCTCTGCACCCAACGCCAGATAGAGAACAGCGAATTGGTGGGAAAAGAGGTGCCCCTGGTGGCCGACACCTTCCGCAAAGTAGCGACTCCCCGGATTCGCAACATGGCCACGATCGGCGGAGGGCTGGTGAACGGCGATCCCAATCAGGACCCTCCTCCTTCACTGATCGCCCTGGGAGCGTCCGCGGTAATGACCTCCAAGAGCGGCGACCGGGTGGTCCTTCTGGAAGAATTCTTCATCGATTACTACGAGACCGACGTGCAGCCGGGTGAGATATTGACCAACGTTATGGTCCCCCATGCCCCCGCCGGCTCCGGCTCGGTCTACCTGAAATTCCTGCCCCGCACCGCCGACGACTACGGCACGGTCAACGTGGCGGCGGTGGTTTCTAAAGAGCAGGACGGCACGTGTAAAGACGTCCGCATCGTCCTCGGGGCGGCGGGTGTAACGCCGATCAGGGCTAAAGACGCAGAAGACGCCCTGCGCGGGAAGCCGCTGACCGACGAGAACATCCGCGCCGCTGCGGTGCTGGTCAAAGACGCCGTTGACCCTCTGGAGGACTTCCGGGGGTCAGCCGACTACAAGACCGACATGGCCGAGGTTTTCGCCCGCCGCGCGGTGGAGCAGGCCATGGCCGCGATACCGGCGGGAAGTTAGCAGCTTGAAGATTGAGATTCTCTCGGACGTTCCCGCTAGCCGCGAGGCTACCTGGGCGCTGGTCATGGACATCCCCAAGGCCGCCTCCTGCATCCCGGGAATCAAAGACATCACGCCAGACGGCGAGGGTAAATACCAGGCCACGCTTCAGGCAAGGGTTGGCCCGATGGGCATGAACCTCAGCGGTACCATCACAGTCCTGTCCCAGGACGCCGATGCCGGAGAGGCGTATTTCCTGGTTGAAGCAAACGACCGGCGGGTAGGCGGCGGCGTTAAGACCAACATGAGTATGAAAGTGACCGCCAAGTCGGCCGATGAGACCGAGTTGGAGATCATAGCCGACACCACCTTGATGGGCCGCCTGGGCGAACTTGGCCAGCCACTCATTCGCAGAAAGGCCCGCAACACCCTGGAAGAGTTCTCTAAGAACCTCAGCAAACTGCTCTCCTCGGGTTCCGGCTAACCCGGTTTTCGCCGTCCCGCCAGGCTGGATTCGTTGACACGAATTTCCCGTGGTTCCTATACTATGGTAAAGCGCAGCTGGTTGCGCGTTTCATCTTGAACCTGTGGCTCGGCGCATATGGCGTAGCCGGGAGGGCTTTTGTGCGGTATTGTTGGGTACGTTGGCGGACAGGAAGCCTGGCCCATCATATTTGAAGGGCTGAGGCGGCTTGAATACCGGGGCTACGATAGCGCCGGAATAGCCATCATCGACCCTCAAGGCGACATTCAACTGCGCAAGACCGTGGGCAAGGTCAATGGCCTAAGATTGACCGGAGCTTACCCCCACGGAACAGTGGGCCTGGGCCACACCCGTTGGGCCACCCATGGCCGCCCCTCCCACGAGAACGCCCATCCCCATACCGACTGTGAACAGCGCGTTGCCGTGGTCCACAATGGGATCGTTGAGAATTACCTCGAATTGAAGCGGCGGTTGTTGGATGCCGGCCACGTCTTTGGCTCGGAGACCGATACCGAGGTCCTGACACATCTGGTGGAAGAGGGGCTTGACCGGGGTCTGAGCTTCCAAGAAGCGTTCAGGCGCATGGGCCGTATGGTGAAAGGATCACAGGCCATCTCAGCGGTCCTACAGGGCGATGGGGCCGAGATCTGCGCCCTGAGATTGGGGCACGCCGGCGGAATTGTGGTGGCGCAATCGGAAGGACAGGCGATCATAGGGAGCGACCTGCCGGCTTTGCTGCCGCTGCTCCAGACCGANTCCAACACGGGCCAGGTGGGNTTTCTTGAGACCGGTGAGATGGTGGTGGTCACCCGGGAAGGGGTCGAGTACCAAGACNTTGA
Source organism: Chloroflexota bacterium (assembly GCA_002698265.1). GTDB lineage: Bacteria > Chloroflexota > Dehalococcoidia > Lucifugimonadales > UBA3495 > UBA9611. The sequence goes on from NZVX01000097.1 coordinate 10,205, forward strand.
AGGGAACCACATCGACAAGCAGCCCCGGATGGTCTCTCAGGAAGAGGTGTTGGTTGATAAGGCCGGTTACCAGCATTTCATGTTGAAAGAGATAATGGAGCAACCCCAGGCCGTGGCCAGCGCCATGCGTGAGCGGGTAGATTTTGAAGCACGGCGGGTGGATCTCCCGGATTTCCCCCTTTCTTTGAGTGAGATAGCCGATCTAGACCGGGTGATACTGATCGGTTGCGGCACCAGCCTGCATGCATCCCAGGTGGGCCGCCATCTGGTGGAACGCTACAGCGGCCTGCCAGCGGAGGCGGAGAGCGCATCGGAGTTCCGGTACCGCAACCCATACATCAGCCCCAGCACGTTGGTTGTGGCCATTGGTCAGTCTGGCGAGACGGCCGATACGGTTGCCGCCATGCAGATGGTCAAAGACAAGGGCGGTAGATTGGTCACCATCTGCAATGCCGAAGGCAGCCAGGCGTCCCGAATCGCCGACGGTTCCCTCTACATGAGGGCCGGCATCGAGATCGGAGTGGCGAGCACCAAGACCTTCGTGGCTTCGCTGACCATATTGAACTTGTTGGCCATCTTCTTGGGCCAGTCCAGGGGGTTTTTGGACACCGTGAAAACCCAACAATTGGTGGATGGCCTGGCCCAACTTCCAAGGCTGATGGGCGATCTCCTTGCCGGCGGCGCGGTTTATCAACACCTGGCCCAGGAGTATGTTGCCTTCGATTATTTCTTGTTCTTGGGGCGGGGACCCAACGCACCGATAGCGTCCGAAGGGGCGCTGAAGCTCAAAGAGATCAGTTACGTCCATGCGGAGGGTTATCCCGCGGGGGAGATGAAACACGGTCCGATAGCTCTCATCGACGACGCCATGGCCACCGTCGCATTGGCGCCGAAGGACACCCTCTACGACAAAGTTGTAAACAATGTGAAAGAGGTTAAGGCTAGGGACGGCCGGGTACTAGCCGTGCTCACTGAGGGAGATACCCAGTTGGCCGGCGACGTGGACGATGCACTGTATATCCCGGAGGCGCCCGAACATCTGATTCCGCTGCTCACCACCGTGCCGCTTCAGATGTTGGCGTACCACATCGCCCTTCTTCGAGACCGGGACGTAGACCAGCCCCGGAACTTGGCCAAGTCAGTTACCGTAGAGTAAGTCCCCAGACTCAGCACATTTGCACCCCGTTCCATCCCCGAACTTCGATGCGTACCACGATGCGGGCCTATTTCGACGCCAATCATACTGATTTCGGCGCGGATGCAGTTCGGTTTATCCGTTGGCGTTAACGTCGGGGCGAATTCCTGCAAAATTTGCTGAAAGAGGATTGCAGTAATTCGTATGCGGTGTAATCATGTTAATAATGATTCCTTCAAGATTAAGTGCGAATTTCAACATCGATTTTAAGCACCCAGATAAGGATAAATCTTAGATGTTCTCCAGGCTCGATCATCCTCCGGTAGCGTACGAAGATTACCGCCCATTGTTAGACTCCAAACTGGCCGATGAATTGGCTACCGTAGCCGGAGAGATGGGACAGTTACGGGTGTTGCACCTGAACAGCACCGCCACCGGCGGCGGGGTTGCCGAGATTCTGCAATCGATGGTGCCTCTGGGAAATTCACTGGGCATCGAGACCGAGCGGATCGTGATTAACCCGGACGCCGCAAAGTTCTTCGATGTCACCAAGAAGATCCATAACATGCTCCAAGGCTCCGAGGGCGAGCTCTCGTCCGCGGAGTTGGATATCTACTTCAGTTGCATCCAGAGGGTGGCCAACGACATGCGGGCCAAGGGGCTTGAGGCCGACGTTTGGTTCGTCCACGACCCGCAATTGCTGCCACTGGCCCGGTTGTTGCCCAAGAAAGAGGGAGAGACCTGGATCTGGATCTGCCACATCGACCTAACGACGCCCAACAAGTCGGTGTTGGACGCCCTGATGCCCCTGACCCAAGACTACGACCAGTTGATCTTTTCACAGTCGGCTTATGTTCCCAAAGACTTGGGAGATAAGGTGCCGGTCCTGATCGCGCCCCCAGCCATCGACCCGCTGACCAGCAAGAACACGGCAATGGACCTGCCCCAAGCGCGGAAGATAGTCGCCGCTATGGGGATCGACACTGCCCGACCGCTGGTCACGCAGGTCTCCCGCTTCGACCTGTGGAAAGACCCCTGGGGGGTGATTGACGCCTACCGCATCGCCCGGGAATCCGTTCCCGGTCTGCAACTGGCCCTTCTGGGACTGAGTCAGGCCACCGACGACCCCGAGGGCGCGAAAGTCTTTCAGACGGTGGTCGACCATGCCGCGGGCGACCCGGATATCCACTTGTATTTCGACCCTGCCGAGATGCCCGTATCTGTTGACGAGGTGGTGAATGCCGTCCAGATGGCTTCTGCTGTCTTGATACAGAAGTCCACCAGGGAAGGTTTTGGTCTCACAGTCACTGAGGCCATGTGGAAGGGCAAACCGGTCATCGGCGGCGACGCCAGCGGCATCCGCGTCCAGATAAACGACGGTGTCACCGGGTTCCTAGTGTCTTCGCCTGAGCAATGCGCCCAAAGGCTTGTGGAGTTGCTTCAGGACGACGCTCTTAGCGCTCGCATCGGCGTAGCAGCCAAAGAGAGCGTGCGCCAGCGGTTCTTGCTGCCCAGGCTGGCGCTGGATTATCTGAGAGTTGCGAGGGCACAGGTAAACGGGCGGATACCCGCGGTGAGCGATGACTAGTCCACGGCTGCCTCTTTACCAGCGTTCCTACCCCCTTCGATCTCCCGATATTTTCGTGGCCTTCTATGAAGTTGCCCACCGTTTCCCGCCTAGCATGTTGGGCGTTTGATGTTAGAGTAGAGATTGTTTGGTCGCCCCCGATAGCGTTGTTCGCGCAGCGTTCGGAAGGCCACGATTTCAACATTAAGCCCGGAAGCCGGCCCGGCAAGAAATATCCGAATGACTCTGGTCCGCGTCAAAGCGCCAGCCACCACCGCAAATCTCGGCCCTGGATATGATTGTCTGGGCCTGGCCCTAGACGTCTGGAACACCATTGAAGTGGAGGTTCCCTACGGCGGAGATTCCGTTGTCGAAGTTACGGGCGAGGGCGCCGGTGAGCTGGCGACGGGACGAGACAACCTGGTCTACCGCTCCATGGAGTTTCTATTCAAGGACGCGGGGCAGGAGATGCCCCCACTTCGCATCAAATGCGAGAACGCGATTCCCTTGGCGCGGGGCATGGGCAGCAGCGCGGCGGCTATCGCTGGTGGGTTAGTTGCGGCCAACGCGATGTGTTCCGAGGACTACACGGCCAACGACCTGCTGGAGATGGCCGCGACCATCGAAGGCCACCCCGACAATGTCGCCGCCGCCGTGATGGGCGGCATGCAGTTGGTCATCATGGACGAAACTGAGGACGACCGGCGGCTCTACACAGTCCCGGTCAATGTGCCCCCGGAATTGCACGCAGTTGTTTTCGTACCCGACGTAAGGATATCGACCGAGGACGCACGGGCCGTCCTTCCGGAAACCGTGTCTGTGGCCGACGCAGTACATAACATGGGCCGCGTTGGGCTTCTGGTGGTCGGTATGGCCACGAATCACCCGGAATACTTGGCTATCGCCACCCAGGACCGGCTGCACCAGCCCTACCGCCAGCCTCTGTTCCCAGCCATGAAGGTGATCTTCAAGGCCGCCCTGGACGCCGGGGCACTGGGTGTTTTCCTTTCCGGCAGCGGCTCCACAGTGCTGGCCTTAACCAAAGGCCGGGAGATGACCGTGGCCTATGAGATGGCCGAAGCCGCCCGCCAGGCCAGCGTTGAGGGTAACGTCAGCGTTACTCAGCCCACGGTTCAGGGCGCCCATCTGGTAGGCCAAGAATAGAAACGCCATCATGTCACTAGTAATCCACAAATACGGCGGTTCTTCGGTCGGCGACGCCGGAATGATCCAGAACGTGGCCCGCCGCATCGCCGAAGTCAGGAAACAGGGGACGGGCGTGGTGGCGGTTGTCTCAGCCATGGGCGACTCCACTGACGACCTGCTGGAACTGGCCCACTCGGTCTCAGACCAACCCCATCCCCGTGAGTTGGACCTGTTGCTCTCCACCGGTGAATTGGTTTCTTGCACGCTGCTGACCATGGCTCTGGCGGACCTGGGCCAAGAAGCAGTGAGCCTCACGGGTTCCCAAGCGGGGATCCACACCGACACCAGCCACGGCCGGGCCCGGATCTACAGCGTGGACACCGCCCGGATCCAGAAAGAGCTGCAAGAGGGCCGAATAGTGGTGGTTGCGGGGTTTCAGGGGATAACCGAGAGCGAAGACATAACCACCCTTGGCAGGGGAGGCTCGGACACCACGGCGGTGGCGCTGGCGGCGGCGTTGGAGGCTGACCGGTGCGAAGTCTACACCGACGTTGACGGCATCTACACGGCAGACCCAAGAATCGTCCCAGAGGCCCGCAAGTTGAGCGAGATCAGCTACGATGAGATGCTGGAATTGGCCAACTACGGGGCGAAGATGCACCCCAGGTCCATCGAATTGGGTGCGGTCTACAATGTTCCCATATACGTGGCTTCCAGTTTCAACGACACGCCTGGAACATTGATACACGGCGAATCGGACAGGGGAGATATGGAACATAGAATCAAAGCAACGGGGATAGCCATCACCCGCAACGTGGCCAAGATAACCGTGCGCAGCGTTCCGGACCGGCCTGGTGTGGCGGCAGCCCTGTTTGAACCCCTGGCCCAGGGCGGGATCAGTGTGGATACCATCGTCCAGAACACCAGTGAGGACCGAACCACTGACATCAGCTTCACCGTCAGCGGCGACGATCTCAAGGCCGCTCTCGCTAAGGTCGAAGAGCTAACCTCCGTGATCGGATTTGGCACCCTGATCAGCGAGCCAGGCCTGGCGGCGGTGAGCGTAGTGGGTTCTGGCATGCAGCACACTCCGGGTTATGCATCGCGCATGTTCCGGGTGCTGGCCGACGGCAGCGTGAATATCGACATGATCACCACCTCTGAGATTCGCATCTCATGCATCATAAGCGAAGACCAGGCAGAGGACGCCGTGCGACTGCTCCACCGGGGCTTTCAATTGGACGAATCAGACGCCGGTTGATCTCGCCTCAGGTCCACTTTTGACCCAATGGGAGTTAGGCCCTTGCCTAAGCCGTTCCTGTCAGTTGTGATTCCCACCTTCAACGAGGAAGCCCGGATCGCGGGAACTCTCGACTCCGTTATCGAGTACCTTGTGAGCCGAGATTACCAGTGGGAGGTTGTGGTCGCCGACGACGGCAGCACCGACCGAACAGCTCAACTGGTGGGCCGCGTCATTGTCGAGCACTCCAATGTCCGCGTCCTACGGCTGCCCCACCGCGGGAAAGGTTGGGCGGTGAAAAACGGCATGCTGGCGGCGGAGGGGGAGTTCCGCCTGCTCTGCGACGCCGACCTATCGGTCCTCATCGAGCATGTGGAACGGCTGTTGCCCTTATTTGACGCGACATCCGGCGGCGCGGGTTCAGACATCGTTTTGGGCTCACGGGAGGCTCCCGGGGCGGCCCGGATCGGTGAACCTTCTCGCCGACATCTTATGGGCCGGGTCTTCAACCGCATCGTGAGCTTGCTGGCTGTGCCAGGCGTAACCGATACCCAGTGCGGGTTCAAATGTTTCCGGGGAGAGACGGCCCAGGACCTTTTTCCACGGCTGACGCTAGATGGGTTCGCATTTGACGTCGAACTGTTGCACCTAGCCCGCAAACTGGGGCTCCCTTACTCGGAGGTAGGCGTGGACTGGTATTACCGCTCTCAGAGCAAGGTCAGGCCCATCCAAGACTCGCTGGTCATGGCTTTAGACCTGATTAAAATTCGTTGGCGGCACCGTAATCCGGTCTGACTCGATCTTCGTATTGACCGTTGATATCGCGCTGAAAAGACGCCTGCCTCCCTTCGAATTTTTGACGTTGGCTACAAGCTAGTGGGAATTTCTAGATTTTCCGTGTTTTAGGGCTTGACCCTTGGCGAGGCGATAGTGTAATTACTAGTTAGGCCCTAGGCATGGAATGAGCCTCGCCGGGCGTCGATCGTTGAGTCGGTAATAGAATCCGGCAATCAATATCATCTCAAGCGACCATAAGAGGCTTGTGAGGGCGTNCCCGACTGTGATTCGGCCCCTATTTGGGGGTTCGGTCAACNGGAATGCAGCACCGGACAGGAGACGGGATGGATTCGGAAGCTACACGCACACCCGGCAGNATGAGGCTGATACGGGACCTGAGCCGCGAGGCGGTTAACCTNGCCCTCCAGGGAGAGTGGGAACGCGCCACCGAGGTCAACAAGGCTGTCTTGGAGTTGTTCTCAGACGACGTTGAGGCGATGAACCGCCTGGTCAAGGCGCTGATCGAGTTGGGCAATTACTTGGACGCCCGCACCGTTTTGAACCATGTCTGCGAAGTAGCCCCCTATAACAACATCGCCAAGAAGAACCGGGCTCGGCTCGATCAGTTGACCGCAGACCCTGAAATGGCCAACACGGGTTCTTCGAAGCAGCCGAGAAAATCCGCCGGAGCTCCCCATATCTTCATCGAAGAGAGCGGGAAATCCAGGACCACGGTTCTGCGGAACACGAGTGCAAACCAAGCGGTGCTCAACCTATATCCCAGCGACCGCGTGGCCCTATCGCGGGACAAGAACACGGTTACTGTGCGGACGTTGGATGGGCAGTTGTTGGGTTACATTGAGCCTAAAATGGGCAATCGGCTGGCGCGTCTGATAGACGGGGGAAATAGATATGCCGCTGCCGCGGTGACAGTAAACGACCAGGGTGTCTCGGTGATCATTCGGGAGACATTCAAACACCGTGATCTGCAGAACGTGTGCTCCTTCCCTACCAAGGCCAAAGAAGAAGACCCGGTGTTCCTAAATGAGGCTGTGGCCCGTTTTATGCGGGAAGAGGAAGGGGACGACGATTATGACGAAGAAGAAAACATCATCGATGAAGAAGAGATGGACACCGGCTGGTCGGAAGACGAGTAAAGGCGTCTAGCTGCCCTTGAGTCTCATCTGAACCTTGGCGGGTCAACTTGTTTAAACGTTCAACTGATTATGCGTCGGTTCTGCGTTTGGTTCTGTGACCTGCATCGGGTGAAAAGTGTGACGTTCGTCACATTTCGGGATCAACGCATGGGACGGTTTTCCAGGCTCCAAAGTTATGCGTAATCGCGCCTATGCCACTAGGTGACTAATTCAAAGTTATGACCATGCTGATCTAACTTCAAGCTGGTATTGTGCTAGCCGTTACCAACGGCGGTCGCGTGAGGCGTCCAAGATCAGTCCAACGAAACCTTTAAAACTTCCGTCCCGGGTTCGGATTCAGGGTATTCCGCCGGCTCGACCCGTGAGACTCCAGCCACGGCCAGTAGCGTGGATCGCGGGGGCTTGGGCGCGCGTAATCGAAGCCAGACATCCATGCCGTCTCCCCTTTTGTTGGAGACCATACACAGGAGGTGGATCTGGGGGTCAGCCCGAAGGGAGTCGATGAACCGAATCAATTCTTTAACAGTCCCAGTGGTTTTGGCGACCAGCCGCACTGTCCCCTCGTAATTATCTTCACCGGCGTTGGCGGGATCAGGGGTCGTGTGATTGACGGCGGCGGCGGGCAGTTCGTCGCCGGAATGGCTATCTGAGGGAGTTCCAGTCTCCAATAATGGCGCCTGGGTAGGGTGGGCCAACTCCTTGTCTCGCGCGTGCAGAAAGGCCATTTCAGGTTTGGGGTATTGTAAGTTGGTGGATTGTAAGAATGTGGGACGGCTGCCATCGATGCGCCGCAAGACAGACTTCACCCTGGATGCCATCGTGGGTCGAGAATGGCTTGGTGATACAGTCGTCAGCACCCATCTCCGAGCCACGGACCCTGTCCACATCCTGGTCCATGGCGGTCACCATGATTATCGGCACCGGGGAAGACTCGCGGATCTTCTGGCAGGTTGTAAATCCGGCCATCTGGGGCAGCCTGACGTCCAGAAGGACCACCGAAGGAGTCGCTTTTGGCAGAATCTCTAGAGCGTCTTCACCGGTCCCGGCCCAGGTCACCTGGTAACCCACCTGCTCCAGAACGAAACGCTCAAGCCGCGAGATACGGTCATCGTCCTCTACGATGAGAATCATTCCGCCGTTGGAGGCTGAGATTCCGCCTGCGTCGGTACCGCCCAATGGCATGCTGATGAATGCCTCCGAGTTATCCGGTTAGATTCAGCGCTAGCACGGGGTTATGTTAAAAGAGAGCCGGTTTCCAATGATCGGACTCATAGGTGGCGACGATGTGGAGGAACAACCGGAACGGCTGGGTTAAGGCCCCGTAACGATGTCTATTTTGCATGGGGTATTGCCTAGCCAGGATTGGGCATATAGAATGTTTCATTGTTGCGCTCAATCCAACCCATATCTACAGGAGGACAGGTGATTGGAAGTACTAGGTTCTCATCTTTTGCTGGAACTGAAAGACTGTAACTCCGAACTGCTTAACGACCTCTCTTATATTCGCAAAGCGATGATAGAGACGGCCCAAGAGGTGGGCGCCACCATCGTCGGTGAGTCATTTCACCACTTTTCACCGCAAGGCGTTACCGGAATATTGGCTATCGCCGAGTCCCACATCTCGATCCACACCTGGCCCGAATACGGCTACGCGGCGGCGGATATCTTCTCCTGCGGGACATCGTTCCGGCCGAGAGAAGCCGCCAGCAAGTTGGCTGAGTCCTTGGAGTGCCGTAACCCGGAGATTAAAGAGATAGCAAGGGGCCTGGCGATTCAGGAGGCCGTGGGACTCTAGCTGGGCCCGCGCTTCAAGATGGACATGTCCGGAAACTGGTATATCGAGAGTATCTACCCCGACTTGTCCATGATGCTCAAGGTCCGGCAGGTCTACTACTCCGGCCAGACGGCCTACCAAAAGGTCGAAGTCCTGGACTCGGAACTTTTCGGCCGCAGCCTGGTACTGGACGGCAAAACCCAGTCCACGGAACGGGACGAGCACATCTACCACGAAACGCTGGTCCATCCAGCCATGCTCTGCCACCCGGGACCCAAGGAGGTGTTCATCGGTGGCGGCGGAGAAGGCGGTACCCTCCGCGAGGTCTTGGCCCACAGCTCAGTGGAAAGCGCCACAATGATCGATCTGGATCCAGAAGTTGTCGCGCTTTGCCGCGAATACCTTCCCAACCACCACCAAGGCAGCTTCGACGATCCCCGGACAAATCTGATTCACGAAGACGCTCGTGGCTACCTGGAAAACACCTCGGATTCCTACGACGCAATCATCCTTGATCTCGTTGACCCTCTGGAAGGCGGTACCGCTGCCCTGCTCTACACGCAGGAGTTCTACGCGATCGCCAAGGCGCGGCTCAATCCAGGCGGGGTGTTGGTCACCCAGTCTGGCCCGGCGGGGTTGCTCAGCTTCAAAGAGTGTTTCACCACCATCTTCAATACGTTGAGCACTCTGTTCAGTTACACCAAGGCCGCCCAGGTCCACATACCCGCGTTCCAGACGCTGTGGGGGTTCACCATAGTCTCGGACGCGCCTTTCTTGCAGATGTCCGAGGATGAGGTCGACGCGGAGTTGGCCCGGCGACTGTCTAAACCGCTGAAGTACTATGACGGTGAAAGCCACCGCAGCATGTTCGCTCTCACCAAGTTCCAGCGGGAAGGGCTAACGAGCGAAGACCGGGTAAACCGGGACGCCGATCCAGTATTCATGGTCTAATCGGCGCCGCCGCAACTGATACCTGCCGGTTACGGCGTGCGTTTAGGGCGTATGATTAATCTCATTCAACGCAATAACGACTAGGGGGCATCCCGATTCGTTCGGGATGCCCCCTAGTCGTTATTGCGCGTGTTCTTTTTCCATTTAGGCTGGTTACGGGCGGATGAGCACCCGGGTGGTGCCGTCTGGGTCAGAGCGTTTGGTCAATACCTCATGCCCGGCCCGCTCGGCCCACAGAGTGACGTCGTATATATTTAGGGCGTCGGCCAAGATGGTTTCCACGAAGGATTCGTTGTCCACCTCAACCTGCTTGGTCAAGGCGGCGAGCACACCGGCGCAGCTCTTGCCGCGGCCGTCGATAACCACCCAGCCGTTGGAGCCGCTGACCGGCACGACCCCACCGTCAAAGACGTCGACTTCGCCGCTCTTGCGAAGGTCAACCTGCCGCTTGAACTCAGCTACCGCTTCCCAGGCCACAGCCCGGTCGCGTTCTCCGTTGCCGCAGACTGCGCCGCGCACGCCGACGATGTCGGGATTGATGCGAGCCAGTTCGTCTAGGTCAGAGAGCTTCAGATGCCCTGAGAGAGCGGTGCTCATACCCAGTTCTTTGCCTTTAAGGACGATGCCCTTCAGTACGTCTTCCGGCATGAAGTCGAAGATGTTGCGGCCGTCTTTGGTTAGGGTGTCGATCAGGAAACCATCGCATTCGCCTTCATGGGCTAGTTGGACCATGCAGAGGGGGTCCAGACCGTCCTCGAACAGGACGTTGTCCGCGAAAACGGACCCGACAAGCTTGGTGTTGAATCCTTCCAGAGCCATGCGGGACTCTTTTAGGACTTGGACCGCCTGATCGTACTGGGCCTCTTGGAAGCCGACCTTTACTGAGGTGGCGTCCATCATCGCTGCGGCGTAAACGGCCATTGCCACAGTGCCGGGCTGGTTGGGCACCACGCCGAGGGTTACACTGACGTGTTTTTCCACCGGCATGATGCCGCGGACAGCCTTCACGATGTTCGGATGGCCGGAACCGACCAAGGCTTCCTGCAGGTTCTTCACGTCGACGATATCGGCGCCACCCTGCTCGGCCTCCATCGCCTCTTCCATGTTCTGCACGCTAACCATGAGCAGCATGCCCGAGGCGAAGTTATTGTTGCCGTCTAGCCATGCGCCACGGGACGGGGCCGGCACAGCGGGAATCTTGGGCTCGGGTTTGGGCTTGAGGGGTTCAAGTTCTTCTCTCAACTCTGATTTCTCCACTGGTGTTAGATCGAATAATGGTGGCCGTACGGAACCGGCTGACATGCCCATCAACTCGCCCCAATGCTTGGCCATGGCGACGGGCAATGCGCCGTTGTACTTGGTCTGAATCTTGGTCCACCAGGTGTCGGACAGTTCTTTCAGACGGCGTAATTTGTTGTCGTATAAGGTTTCGTCCAGGTCGCCCTTGCAGGCCCGGTCGATCCACTGGACGTAGTTGTTGGCGCCAGGAACGTCGAATCTCCAGTCGGATGTGTTGGCGAACATCACCTGCTGTTCGATGCCCAGCTCCTGGCCTTTGAAGTAGATCCACTCATCTGGTGTGCTGATGATGTGGTCTCTTCCCAAAGACAGGTGCGTTTCGATGGAAATCTGTTGGTTGAAGCTGGCCTCTTTGATCCCCACAACGTTTGGGATGGCGCACAACTGGCCCATACCGTAAGGACTCATGATGATGCCGAACTGGGGGGAGTTGTAAAACATGATGGCGAGGTTGGTATTGTCGGCCAGCAACCGGACGTATTCGACCACCTGGTCCTCTGTCTTGGTGGCCATATATGGGGGTGCGACGATCAGGAGATCGAAGCCTTTATCTTCAGCATGGTGGGCCAACGAGATCATCTCATTGGCGTTGGTGTTTGTTACGTGGGCTCCGATGGGCCAGGTGCCTTCGGCTGCTTCGGCAACGGCGTCCATCACCTGGATGCGCTCATCGTAGGACAACGCCCAGAACTCGCCCATGTTCCAGGTGCAGCCGGCGCCGGTGGTGCCCAGGCTGCGGACATGGCGGACGTTCCGTTTGACGCCATCTATGTCGACGAGGTTATCGGCAGTGAATGGAGTGATGAGTGTGGTCCACTGCCCCTTCAGGGTATCCCAAGCCCAGTCCTGGGCCTCATGTTTCTTATAATTCGCCATTACCTAATCCACCCTCCATGAGGGAGTAGTTCGTCTATGCTGCGGCTGTTTGACGGCGCCAGCTAGTCTCGTTCCAGAACGGCCCGAAGATCCTATTCTTCGTCGCCGTATTGTTCCTTAAGAGAGTCTACCACCGCTGGGTCGGCAAGGGTGGTGGTGTCGCCCAACGCCCTGCCTTCAGCCACGTCTCTGAGCAGGCGGCGCATGATCTTGCCGCTGCGGGTCTTGGGCAGCTCCGCGGCGAAGATTATATCGTCGGGCCGGGCCATGGCGCCGATCTTGCCTGCCACGTGGGCCTTCAGCTCAACGATGACATCATCGGACATGGCCACGGTGTCCTTCAGAGTGACGAAGGCGACGACCGCCTGGCCCTTGATCTCGTGGGCTTTGCCGATGCAGGCGGCTTCGGCGACCTTGGGGTTGTCCACCAAAGCGCTCTCGACCTCCATGGTGCCGATGCGGTGGCCGGAGACGTTGATTACGTCGTCCACGCGGCCCAACAGCCAGAAATCTCCGTCCTCGTCCAGCTTGGCGCCGTCGGCGGTGAAGTAGATGTCCGGATAACGCGACCAATACTGCTCGATGTAACGGTCATGGTCACCGTAGATTGTTCGGAGCATGGACGGCCACGGCTTCTTGATGGTCAGATAGCCGCCGCCTCCGGGGCCCACCGGGTTTCCCTGCTCGTCCAGAATCTCGGCCTCGATGCCGGGGAAGGCTTTGGTCGCCGAACCGGGTTTCAAGGTAGTTATACCCGGCAGAGGCGCAATCAGGATGCTGCCGGTCTCGGTCTGCCACCAAGTGTCCACTACTGGACACCGGCCGCCGCCGATGTTCTTGTGGTACCAGATCCAAGCCTCGGGGTTGATGGGTTCGCCCACCGAACCCAGCAGACGCAGGGACGACATATCGTGTCTCTGCGGGTAGCTCTCCCCCCAGCGCATGAAGGTGCGGATGGCCGTTGGCGCGGTGTAAAGGATCGTCACGCCGTATTTGGCGACCACCGCCCAGAACCGGTCCCGGTCTGGATAGTCTGGCGACCCTTCGTACATCACCGAAGTTGCCCCGTTGGCCAGTGGGCCGTAGACGATGTAGCTGTGGCCGGTGACCCAGCCGATGTCTGCGGTGCACCAGTAGGTGTCGTTCTCTTTGATGTCGAAGATCCACTTGAACGTGGCATAGGTGCCCAGCAGGTATCCGGCGGTGGTGTGGACGATGCCCTTGGGTTTGCCGGTGGTGCCGCTGGTGTAGAGCAGATAGAGCATGTCCTCGCTGTCCATCTGCTCCGGCTCGCAGGTGAGGGGCTGTCCTTCCATGAGGTCGTGCCACCAGATATCGCGGCCGTCGACCATCTTGTCGTCGGCGGTCTCGGTCCTTCGCACCACCACGACCTTCTCTACGGTGGGTGCGCCGCCTTCGAGGTCCAACGAGTCGTCGGCGTTCTGTTTCAGGGGGACTATGCCGCCCCGACGATAGCCGCCGTCGGCGGTGATCATGATCTTGGACTCGGAGTCGTTGAGCCGGTCACGCAGTGACTCGGCGCTGAACCCCCCGAATACGACGCTGTGGGCGGCCCCGATGCGGGCGCAGGCCAGCATGGCGATCGGCAGCTCCGGGACCATGGGCAGGTAGATGGTGACGCGGTCTCCCTTCTCAACTCCCAGGCTTTTCAGCCCATTGGCGAACTGGCAGACTTCCCGGTAAAGATCCCAATAGGTGTAGACCCGCCGGTCTCCCGGTTCACCCTCCCATACGATGGCCGCCTTGTTGCGGCGGCTGGTGGTCAGGTGCCGGTCAAGGCAGTTGTAGGAAACGTTGAGCTTGCCGCCGATGAACCATTTAGCGTGTGGCGGGTCCCATTCCAGGACCGTGTCCCACTTTTTGAACCAGTCCAGTTCCTCGGCGAGCTTCGCCCAGAACGCTTCCGGGTCGCGCAGGGCCTCTTCATAGACACCAGGATCGGAGATGTTGGCCTGGGCAGTGAACGCCTCTGGAGGAGGAAAAGTTCGGTCCTCTTGAAGCAAGGCATCGAATCTTCCGGAATTTTCTACCACTTGGCGACCTCCTAGGCGATTTAAGGGCGCACCGGCGCGAATCTGCTGGCCGACTCAGACCAATTTTGCCCTTCGGTTTTCAGGCTAAATAGCACTGGATTCTTAACACAAGCAGCAGGGCTTTGCAATCAGAAACAGGGGATGGGCGTATCGACTTTCGAACTGGAAAGGGTAGAATTCGATTCTTATGAGCTTGGAGCCGGAACAACCCTCGATAACAACCTCGGGTAACGAGTCGATATCCGGGCGAAGGGTCTTAGTAGCCGTGGCCGCTACATTGGGCATGTTCCTGGCTGCTTTGGACACCTCGTTGAATGTGGCTTTGCCGTCGATGACCGAGGACCTGAATGCCGATTTGCAGAGCATCCAGTGGGTGATCGTCGCTTTCATAGCCACCCAAGCAGCGTTGGTCATGGGGGCTGGCAGCTTCGCCGACCGGTTCGGATTGAGGCCGGTGTACATCTTTGGCGCAACGACATATCTGGCCGCCATGTTCGCCATCGCCTTCTCGCCGAATCTGGAAACCGTGGTGGGATTCCGGGTGCTCCAGGCGCTGGGAACGGGGTGCCTGTTCGCCGTTTCGCCAGCCATAGCCGCCGGGGTGTTCCCCAGCAGCCGCCGCGGCCTGAGCATGGGATTCGCCGTGGGTAGCCAGGCCCTGGGCATGCTGGCAGGCACGATCGGCGCCGGATTGTTAGTTGGCTGGATCGGATGGGAGTGGATCTTCCTGGGGCGGACGCCGTTCGCCGTGGCCGCTATTATCCTGGGCGTCTGGTTCCTGGAACAGAAGCGAAACGGCTCGTCGGCCGGGCCGGCTTTCGATGTCGCTGGGGCGGTCTTTCTAGTCGGGGGGCTGCTTTGCTTGATAATCGGCTTGAGGCTGGGCCGTTCCACGGGCTGGGACTCACCTGCAGTTCTTACATTGTTGCCATTGGCGCCCGTATTTCTAGTCGCTTTCTGGCGAGTGGAGCGGACCGCGAAGTGGCCGGTATTGCCCGGTTATCTGCTCCGGCTGGCGGGATTCATAGTCTCAAGTTTAAGCATGTTCTTGGCCAACCTGGGTGTCTTTGTCATCTGGTTCATATTTCCTTTCTATGTGGCCGATAGTCTTGGCGGGAGCGCGCTCACGTTGGGGCTGATGCTGGCAACCCTGGCGTTCTTGAACACACTGTCCTCCGGCGCCGGAGGCTGGCTTTGCGACCGGTTCAGCTATCTGCCGGTGGGATTCGGCGGGCTGCTGGTTATGGCCGCCGGGCTGCTCTACCTTGGGTACTTAGACACAGCGTCGAGTCTGGGAAATGTGGCGCTTCGGGTCGGGATAGTCGGCGCGGGACTGGGGTTGTTCCAGGCCGCGACCTACTCGCTGATGTTGGGCAGCGTGCCTTCGGATAGGTTCGGCACGGCTTCGGCAGCCCTATCCCTGGCCCAATCATGCGGGAGAGTACTTTCAGTCGCCGTGATTGGCGGAATTTTCGCCTGGCGAAGCGACCATCACCTGGCGGCTTTGGCGGTTGGCGCCGATGCCGAAGGAGTGGCGTTCATCAAGGCTTTCAAAGATGTATTTGTGATTGGCTCTTCCCTGGGCCTGCTGGCGGCACTGGTGTTCTTGGCCGGAGGCTGGCGTGCGTTACGGAGGGAGACGGCGGTGGAGAGACCGCCAAGCGAGACAACAGGGGCTGGTCTGACGCCCCAGGTTTGACGCTGATAGTAAACTTCGAGGTGAGTATTTTTTACGGCCTAGGAGATTCGGTAGATGGCCCTTCAATTTGGGGTGTTCGATCACATCGAGCCCGTACCCAACATGGGACTTCAGGAGACCTACGATCTGCGTATGCAGCAGATCGAGGTGTTGGACCAAGCCGGCTATTACGCCTACCACCTGGCTGAGCACCACACCCCGGCGGTCCACAGCCTGGCGCCTTCGCAGAACGTATTCCTCGCAGCTGTTTCCCAGCGGACCAGCAACATCCGGTTCGGGCCGGGGATCTGCGTGCTGCCCCTCCACCACCCCGTCCAGCTCATCGAGGAATACTGCATGCTGGACCATCTCAGCGGAGGCCGCTTGGAGATCGGGGTTGGTCGGGGCGGCGTTTTCGAAGCCTTTTTCTGGGGTCAGGACTCCGATGTGGAGACCAACTACGCCCGCTACCGCGAGACTTTGGCGGCCGTGCAGAACGGCCTGTCCAACGATGTGCTGACCCACCAAGGAGAGTTCTACAACTTCGATGCGCTCCCCATGCGCCTACGGCCGTTGCAACAGCCCATGCCGCCCTTCTGGTACATGCGCAACGTGGAGACGGCGGCGATGGACGGTATGAACACAATCATCGTCGGCGGTCTGGACAGCTTCGAGTCCAACGTCAAGCGTTACCACCAAGAATGGGAGAAACATCAGGGGGTTGGGGCGCTCACCGCACAGGGGACGGAGCCCAAGATTGGGTTGGTGGTCCATCTGCTGCTGGCCGACACCGATGAAGAGGCCATGAAGCAGGCCGAGCCGGCCTGGGAGCACTACCGCTGGAACCTGGCGACTCCCCGGCGCTTGGAGGCAGAAAGACGGGGTCTGACCCAGTTCGCCGGAGAGAACATGAACCCGCGACCGGCTTCCGTTCCAGCCCGGGAATTACCCCAGGAAGAACGCCGGGACCTGGATGCATCACTGGAGGATGCGGATCGCCAAGAGCGGAGAAAGAACCTCCGTGGCCGTGTCGCAGAAGGCGAGGGCGGCGGCGCGGGGTTCGGTTCCGTGGCCGGTTCGCCGGAGACCATCCGGAAGTATATGGATGAATACGTGGCCACCGGGGCCAACTACTTCGTCGGCGCGTTCCAGTGGGGCGACCTGAGCCACGAGCAGGCCATGCGGTCTATAGAGCTATTCACCAACGAGGTGATGCCGCATTACGCTGGTTAGTTGCCTTCGGGATCCTTGATCTCAGAGGGTCCTTCGGCAGGTTCAGAACGAGCGGATGTAGAAGGTAGGCGGTTATGAAGACCGCTCATGGTGAGCTTGTCGAACCACGTCCTTCAAACTGGACCTTGGTCACCCCGTACAGTTCTAAGTCCTCGAACAAACCCCACTTCTCTGTGTGTCCTTTGAGAAAACCCTCATGCAACATCCCCGCTTTTTGCATGACCCGGCCCGAGGCTGGGTTGCGGGTGAAGTGAGCGGCGTAGACGCGATCCATTCCCAGGTCAGTGAATGCATGGTTAATCACGGCTTCGGCCACTTCAGTGGCGTAGCCCTGATTCCAGAACAGTTTGCCGATCCAATAGCCGAGTTCACCTTGTGTTTGGCCAGCATCGGGATGCAGGCCGATTACGCCCAGCAATGAGCCGTCGCTGTGGCGGGTGATGGCGAAGTTGATCAATTCACCGGCATCGACCTTCCCCTGGCAGGACCTGATCCACTTTTCGGCGATGCCATCTTCATATGGGTGCGGGATGTTGCGGGTGGTGGAAGCCACGTCCCGGTCGCCAGCCAGACGTTGGATATCTGACGCGTCGGACAGCTTGAGTGGACGGAGCAAGAGGCGTTCGGTCTGGATGTTCAAAGTCGTTTTATCCTAGCACGCGGTTGCCGGTCGGATGCAGGGCCTGTCTTGACTGGTGAAAGCGCCCCTTGGTACACTTTGGACGTGCGGGCGGTTAGCTCAGTTGGTTAGAGTACTTGCTCGACACGCAAGAGGTCACTGGTTCGAGTCCAGTACCGCCCACCATCGAAAACGGGCAACCGCACACGGCCCTTGACCGGCAGACCTTAACCCAATCCAAAAGATACACTGGCGGCGACCTGTGGCCTGGCCCACTCGAGCATGCCCGGTATTGAAATCGCGAGTTAGTGAGACAGCATGGACGCCGCCCAGTTACTTAAGAAACCAGCAAATCCCAGGATTCCCAGGTTCAGCGCCGGTGATACCGTCCGGGTGAACTTCCGGATCAGGGAGGGTGAACGAGAACGGATCCAGGTCTTCCAAGGCGTGGTTATCCGTTTGCAGAACGGCAAAGGCCCAGCAGCCAGCTTCACCGTGCGGCGTATCACGGCCGGCATCGGTATCGAGCGCGTATTCCCGCTCCATTCGCCTCTGGTCGAGTCCCTGGAGGTGACCAGATACGGTTCGGTTCGGCGCGCCAAGCTCTACTACCTGAGAGGGCTGCAAGGCCGGGCCGCCAGGATCAAAGAGCTCAACCCTGTTCAGCGCAGAAAGGCCCAAGAAGAGGCCGCCGCCGCTGAGGCTGAACTAGCCGAACAGATCGCCGCAGCCGTGGCCGAAACCGAAGAACTGGAAGTCGAAGAGCCCGTGGATGATCTAGAAGACCAACCCACGGACGACGTGGAAGAAGCTCCGGTTGATGAGGCCCCCGAAGAACCTTCCGACGAGTCGGTAGCAGAGGCTGAAGAAGCCACCGAAGAGCTGGCAGAGGAACCGCCTCCTGAAGACCCACCGGTCGAAGAAGAACCGGAAAAGGAATAACCAGAACACATCACGGCCCGTCCTTCCGCGGAAGGACGGGCCGTTTTGATTTTAGGGATGTCCCCATCAACTATGAGGACGGGCGCTTACAGATGGGCTTTTATCACGGGCTTTTATGGTTAGCTTGAGATACGCGGAAGTTGCGGTGGACGCCGCAGTAGCCCACTCTCGGACATTCTCCTATGCGATTCCGCCCCGGTTTACGGTGGAGCCCGGTCAACTTGTCTGGGTCCCTTTCGGGCGGCGGGTATTGCAAGGCCTGGTCGTCGAACTGGTCGACATGGCCAACGTCCCTGAGACCAGGGATATCCTGCAGCCGGTGGAGCCGTCGCCGCTCATCGGCCCCGAACATCTCAAGTTGGGCCGTTGGATCAGCACCCACTACCGCTGTTCGTTGTTCACCGCCTTTGCCCCCCTGTTGCCTCCCGGATTTGCCAACCACGTCAACTCCCGAATAACCGCAGTTCCAGGGGCAGAGTCCGACGCCGGCGACCTAAAACCAGAATCCGCCGCAGCCCTGGCGGCGCTGTCGGCGAAGAAGGCGGGGCTGGATGAAGCCGACTTCACCAAGCTTCTGGGTGTCAACGGCAACCGGGAACTGACGCGGCTGCTGGACAAAAAGTTGGTCCAACGAGAGCTGACCATGCCACGGCCCCGGGTGGCCCCGAAGTACGAAGCGTTTCTGTTACCGTCGCCCGAGCACACCGATATTGAAAGTGACGGCCCCAAACTCCCGGCACGGCAGGAAGGACTGCTGGCCGCCGTGCGGGAGCAGGAAGCCCCCTATCCCACCACGCTGGCCAACAAGGAGTTTGGCAATGGCGTGGGTCAGGCTTTGTTCAGCAAGGGGTTGGTAGCCATGGAGTGGGTGCGGGCCGACGCGGTGGCGATCAGCAAACCGAGGGAGGTCGCCGGCAGGCAACAGCATACTTTGACCACCCCTCAGGCCGAGGCGCTGTCCAATATAACCGAGGCGCTGAACGACCCTGAGCTTCAGCCAAGAGGTTTCCTGCTCCACGGCGTCACCGGCAGCGGCAAAACCGAGGTCTACCTGAGGGCCATAGATCAGGTCGTGCAGCAGGGCCGCCAGGCCATATTCATGGTCCCCGAGATATCCCTGACCCCGCAGACACTGGAGCGGGTCAACGCCTGGTTCCCCGGCCGCGTGGCGGTGATGCATAGCCGGTTGACGTCCCGCCAGCAGTTCGACCAATGGTGGGACATCCGTGAAGGCAAGTACGACGTCGTCGTGGGCCCGCGCAGTTCACTATTCGCACCCCTGGCCAACCTTGGTCTCATCGTCGTTGATGAAGAGCACGAATGGACATATAAGCAGATCGAGACTCATCCGCTGTACCACGCCCGCGCCTCCGCCCTGCAACTGGGACGCCTCACCGGGTCCCCAGTACTGATGGGCAGCGCGACTCCGGACGTGGAGACCTATTACGCCGCCACCCGGGGCTGGCATACGCTACTCGAGCTCCCGGAACGGGTCAGCGCAGGGCCGGACCGTGTCTCACGCCTGGCCCAGGTCCAGGTCTGCGATATGCGCCAGGAGCTGCGGGAAGGCAATCGGAGCATCTTTAGCCGGGCCCTGGCAGAGGGCCTGAAGGACTGCATCGCGGGCGGCCATCAGGCGATCTTATTCTTGAACCGCCGGGGGGCATCGTCAATCGTGCAATGCCGGGACTGCGGCCACGTTGTCACCTGCCGTAGTTGTTCCGTGTCGTTGACCTACCATTCCACCCAATCAAGCTTGCTGTGCCACCGGTGCAACCGCAAGACCAGGATGCCAATCACCTGTCCGGACTGCAAAGGGGGACATATCCGCCAACTTGGCGCGGGCACCCAGTGGGTAGTTGAAGAGGTCAAGAAGCTGCTGCCCGGCGCAACGGTCGACCGGCTAGACGCCGATGCCACACGTTCAGGCCAAGATACCGGAGACACCATGGCCCGCCTGACCAGCGGCGACACCCAAGTGCTGGTGGGCACCCAGATGGTGGCCAAGGGACTGGACATACCAAACGTTACTCTGGTGGGAGTGGTGTTGGCCGACATCGGTCTTTATCTGCCCGACTTCAGGGCCGGAGAGCGGGCTTTTGGCCTGCTTTGCCAGGTAGCCGGCCGCGCGGGCCGGGGTGAGGCCACCGGGCAGGTCATCGTCCAGACCTACAACCCCGAGCACTACGCCATCCAAGCCGCGGCGTCTCAGAACTACCGGGCCCTGTACGAATACGAGATAGAGTCCAGAAGAGAGTTGGGCAATCCTCCGTTCAACGAAATGGTGCACCTGGTGTTCCAAGACCCGAACGACAGCCAGGCGCTGCGGCTGGCCACGGAGACCNGAAGAACGCTGACGCTTCGGGCCGAGGCACAAGGACTGACCGANATCGAGGTCATCGGNCCGGCGCCGGGAATGCCGTCACGGATCANGGGCCGTTACCGCTGGCATCTGAGCCTCCGAGGCAGAAGATTGCTGCGGTTCATCGAGGGCATGGAATTTCCTCCNGGGTGTACGGTNGATGTNGACCCGGTGCACGTCTTGTAGCCCTCTTTNCACTCGNGAGAGGCATTGAATATAATAGTNAGCGTCCTGACATGATGTGATTGGGACGTCGTGTTNATAACNAGCTTGCCAGAGTTTTGCNGGCCCGCTGNAACCGCGATTTTCACACCTCTGAGGTGCTCNAATTGGCGATNNTGGAAATGCGAATCCTGCCNGACCCGATCCTGCGGAGGAAGGCGATTAAAATAGCGAAAATCACTCCGNAGCTCAAGAAGCTGGTCGAAAACATGGTCGANACCATGCGTGACCAGAGCGGGGTGGGTCTGGCCGCCAATCAGGTAGGCTCCCTGCAGAAAGTGGCGGTNATCGAGACTCCGGACATGGAAGAACCTATGGTGCTGATCAACCCGGAGATCATGAAAACCGAGGGTGAACGACAGGTGACCGAGGGTTGTCTGAGCGTCCCCGGTTGGCGGGGAACGGTCAACCGCTCCGAGAAAGTCAGGGTCAAAGCCATGGGGCTGGACGGAAAGACATACCGGCTAAACGCCGAAGACCTGCTGGCCCAAGCGTTGGAGCACGAGATTGACCACCTGAACGGCATCTTGTATATCGACCATCTGGCAGATCATGAGAGCCTGTGGAAGATTTCTGAACTCCCCGAAGAAGACGACGGGTTTGAAGACGAAGATGATGAAGCCGAAGAACCGGCTGAATCGGTGCCCGTCGAGGCCTCCGCTACGAGTAGCGAGGACTAAGTCCAGGCGCTTTCCGTCATCCGTGATCTTAAACTGCGGTTTCTTCCCACAGAAAAAACTGCAATCCACGGCTTGCTCCGCGCCGTATAGCCCATGATTGAAAAACTCGCCGCCTGCTGCGCCCCTCTGGGAACCGACGCCTACCTGGTGGGCGGATCCGTCCGCGATTGGCTGCTCTCCGCCAAGCCGGGCCAAGACATCGATATAGCCGTGTCCGGAGACCCGGAGGCCATCGCCCGGGAGATCGCCTGCAGATTCGGCGGCACAGTCGTTCCATTGAGCCCTGCTCACGGAATAGTGCGGGTGGCCGTGCCAGCCGACGACAGGGCTGAAGACGGCCCGTGGAACATCGACGTAGACGGGTTCACCGGGACCATCGAAGAAGACCTGGCGCGGCGGGATTTCTCCGTGAATGCTATGGCCGTACCGTTGGCCGGCTGGCCGTCTTCGGACTCGTTGATCGACATGTTCGGTGGCCGGGCCGATCTGGCCACGAAGACTATCCGGGCCCTGGGGCCCACCGTCTTCCAAGACGATCCCGGGCGTTTGATGCGGACCGTCCGTTTGGCCGCGCAGTTGAAGTTCAGGGTGGAGCCAGGCACATCAAAACTGATCGCCGCCTACGCCGGGCTGCTGGCCAGCGTGTCTCCCGAGCGGATCAGAGAGGAATTCTTGACCATCCTTTCATTGGACGGCGCCAAGGGACAGATAGAAGTGCTTGACCACTTTGGCCTCTTTGAACAGGTGATACCGGAACTTCAGACCGCCAAGGGTGTCGATCAGCCAAATATGCATTACTGGGACGTTTGGGGACATACGATGCAAACCGTCGAGGCGGCGGAACTCATCACAAAGGGGCATCAGAACTCGCCCATCTATTCCTGCGTGCCTTGGACCCCGGACAGCAAGGCGCATTTCGAACAGCATGCCACCGACGGCCATACACGAGGGACATTGCTGAAATTGGCCGCATTGTTCCACGACATCGCCAAACCTCAGACAAAGTCTCAGGATGAAACAGGGCGGACTAGGTTCTTTGGTCACTCCGAACAGGGCGCCGAGATAGCGATCCAGCGATTGACCCATCTCCGCATCAGCTCGAAAGGAATCGAGATGGTGGCCAAGATGGTTGAGCAGCACCTGCGACCCGCGGGCATGAGGGACGGCGACGATTGGCCTACGAACAGGGCGATCCACCGGTACTTTAGGGACGTGGGCGACGTCGCCATCGATACTTTGTACCTAAGCCTGGCCGATTATTTGGGGGCAAAAGGACCCGACCTAGTACATGAGGAATGGCGCAATCATGCTAAAATGGTCGGACATATCCTCCATATTGGCACAAGTGAGCCGGTTTCCCCCACGACCACCCGCCTCATCACCGGAAACGACCTGATGACTCACTTCGATCTTCAACCGGGGCCAGAGATTGGCGCCGTGTTGGGACGCGTCGAAGAGGCGCGATCCGCGGGAGAGATTGAAACCAAGGAGCAAGCCCTGGAAATGGCAGCCAACGCACTGAGATATCTGGCCGAACAACTTACGCCGGAAAGCCAGACCGGCGGGTCGAACTAGCCGATGCGCTCCCGCAGTATACGTCTATCCATCACCATTCTTCTGATCCTGGGCATCGCCATCGCCGCCCTGGGATTCAAAGACATCGATATCGATGTCCCCGGTTTTCCTCGGATCGAGCGGGACGGAACAGGGCCATTGGGCCTCAAACTGGGACTGGATCTCCGCGGCGGCGGCCACCTAGTCTACCAGGCTGATACGGGCACAAGATTCGACGTCACCTTCGCAGACGACGTTACGATCAACGATCTGGTAACCACGTTACAAGGACTTCGGTTCGGGGATGACGACTCCGAGTTCGAAGGGCTGCAGGTCGTTCCCCTTGCCCTGAACCGTTATCAGATTCGCACTGATATTCTAGAAGACGACGACCCCAGGGGGGCGGGCCTCAACGATGCTCTGACCGAAGCCCACGGCGATATCACGCTCTTTCAAACTAGCATCATACCCGAGCCGAGCTTGGACCAGATGCAAGGTGTGTTGGAGAATATCACCGGCCGGGTCAACCGGTTCGGGACGGAAGAACCGATCATCCAGATATTCGGCGATGACCGCATCATCGTCCAACTTCCGGGCGCCAGCGGTTCAGTCACCAACATAGGGCTCGCCGAGCCAGACCCAGAGGCGCCAGCTCCGGAAGTGCCGGTTGACATATTCACGGACCTGCCAAGGGTATTGGCCGAGGCCGGGTACGAAGAGTTCAATATCGAATTTAATGACGCGATGAACTTCACGGTCCAGTCGAATACTGTAAACATCGAGACTCAAGGCAGAGCGCTCACAGAGATAGGCACACAGATCGGCCAGTTGAATCGATTTGAGGTGACCAGCGGAATTGACGATGCCAAGGCTCTCATCGGCCAAACAGCCCGGCTGGAGTTCAAAGAGCGGACCTGCGAGAACGAGACCTGCACCACCTTCACTGACGCAGACCTGGGGCTCACCGGCGACGACCTGTCCCGGGCCGAGGCCGCCACAAACCACTTGGGCGTTTGGGTGGTGAACGTACAGTTCAACGACCGGGGCTCGGGTATCTTCTCGGATCTGACCCGCCGCATATCCACTACTGAGGCCCAGACTACGAAACGGATAGCGGTCCTCATGGACGACCGGGAGCTGATCGCACCTAGAGCTCTGGCCTGGATCCGCGACGGCCGAACTCAGATCAGCGGCAATTTCAATAGGGATCGCGCCCGCGAACTGGCGATTCAGATTGAAGCGGGTAGCCTTGACGTGCCTCTCCGGCTGATTCAGGAGAGTGATGTCGACGCTTTGTTAGGTTCGGAGTCATTGAAGAACAGCCTCATCGCCGCCCTGGTCGGTTTGGGTCTGGTGTTTGTGTTCATGATTATCTACTACCGCATGGCCGGTGTGGTGGCGGCTTTCGCCCTGGTGTTCTACGCCATCATAGTGCTGGCAATCTTCAAGATGATCCCCATCACCCTGGAGTTGGCGCACATCGGCGGTTTCATCCTTTCCATCGGTATGGCGGTCGATGCCAATATCCTGATCTTTGAGCGCATGAAAGAAGAGGTCCGCATCGGACGCACCCTGGCCTCCTCGATGGAGGTGGGGTTCAGCCGGGCCTGGCCCGCCATCCGGGACAGCAACATATCCACGATGATCACCTGTGTGGTGTTGCTCTGGTTCGGCGACCGTCTGGGAGGCGGCCTGGTGACCGGTGTGGCAATCAGTCTGTTCATCGGTGTGGCCGTCAGCATGTTCACGGCCGTGGTCGTCAGCCGCAATCTGTTGCAACTTACGGCTTGGATCGGCCTGGGTGGGCGGATCGAACTATTCACACCAGAGCCATTGAATCGCACTAGTCGAGAATCGATACAGACCCCGGCCCCGAGAGGTGGACGCTAGTGCTAGACATCGTAGGCAAACGGGGTTGGTATTTCCTTATCTCTGCGCTGATCATCGTGCCAGGCCTGGTGTCGATGATCATGTCGCCCGGTTGGATCACTCTTGATTCGGGGTTGAAAGCAGGCATCGATTTCAGCAGCGGTTCCGTGATGAACGTTTCCTTCCGCCAGCCGGTGGAGGAGGACCACATCCGCGAGCGGATGGACGAACTCGGCCACTCGGAAGCGCTCATCCAGCGCATCGGCGGCACCAATTTCTTCATCCGTACCGAGGTGTTGGAAGAAGCGATCGGTGACGGTCTATCCGAGCGCGAGGTTATTGAACGCGACCTAGAGAAGTTCTTAGGTATGGAGCGGGACCGGGTGGAATTTGACACCGTCTCCCCGATCGTGGCCCAAGAAACGGTCAAGACGGCCTTTTACGCCCTGGCAGCCGCCTCGGTATTCATCCTGTTCTTTGTCTGGTACGCCTTTCGGCGCGTGCCCAAAGCGCACCGGTACGGGGTTAGCGCCCTCCTGGCGCTGGCCCATGACTTGCTGATAATACTCGGCATATTCTCGATCCTTGGAAGGGCAATCAACCTTGAAGTGAACTCCATGTTTATCGTGGGGTTGTTGATCGTGGCCGGTTACAGCGTTAACGACACGATAGTTGTGTTCGACCGTATCCGTGAGAACGTGTCCCGCCATCCCGACCGGGACTTGGCCGGCATGGTCAATCTCAGCATCATGGAAAGTATGGGACGGTCGCTGAACACCAGCATCACGACATTAGTCGTGTTGCTGGCCATGCTGTTTATCGGCGGCACCAGCATCCGGGAATTGTTGCTGGTACTGGCCATCGGAGCGGTAGCAGGCACCTACAGTTCCATCTTCATCGCCAGCCAGTATCTGGTGATGTGGGATCGGGGCGATATTGGCCGTTTCTTCAGGCGAGGCCCGGCAACCGCGGCCTCATCGTTGTTGCACCTGATCGGCCGCTAATAATACGGTTGGCAGCTTACCCGTTGGGCAACAGGGCTATTCGCCCGGTGGGCCTGCGTTCAGTGACCAGCCGGTAGGCAGCTGCCGCTTGCTCTAGGGGCAACTCCAAGTCCACCACGGGCCGAAGTTTGCCTTCGAGTGCCATCAGACCCGCCTGCTCAACCGTGGCCCTGGACACGCCCGATGCTCCCAGGACTCTGGCATCACGGAATATAATCTCGGCAGGGTTCAGGCTGACATTCTGCCCGAGGATCTCTCCCAGCAACACCAATCTGCCGTACTGCGCTAGGGTTCTGAGGGTCGAGGGAAACAAGGCTGAACCTACGGTGTCGATGACCACATCCGCGCCTTCGTCACCGGTCATGGCCATCACCAACTCAGCGAAGTCCAAGCCGTTAGTCTCCAAGACTTCTGACGCGCCCAGTTCCCGGAGTGCGTTCTCCTTCTCCGGAGATGATGTGACAGCCAGCACCCGCGCTCCGGATGCGGCCGCCGCCTGCACCGCGTGGGCGCCGAGACCGCCTCCAGCCCCCGTGACCACCACTGTTTCTGCCGGAGCCACTAGCGCCGTCTCCCGCACCGCTTGGAGAGCCACCCCCATGGGGCAGGCCAGCAGCGCCGCACCGATGGGGTCTAACCCTTCAGGCACTTTGACCAGGCAGTGCTCGGAAAGGGCCACGTATTCGGCGAACCCACCGTCGCGGCCGTGGCCGATGCCCAATCCCTCCCGGCACCGGTGTTCGCGCCCGTTGGTGCAACGATCACATCTGCCACAGGCCTCGGTGAGGATACTGACTACCCGGTCCCCAGTCTTCAGCCCGGCAATCTCGCTGCCGGTGGATTCCACCACTCCGGAGATCTCGTGGCCCAGGATAACGTCCGACGCAACGCCACGCCGAAGAACGCCCGCCATCACCGACCGGTCGTGGTGACAGAAGCCGCAGGCGGTGACCCGGACCAAGACCTGGCGAGGCCCCGCCTCGGGTATGGGCAAATCTCGTATCTCCAAGACCGGTGGGTCGCCCGTTTGTTTCACATATAGGGCTCTCATACCCGCGAATTATATTCCCAGCAGCCTATACCGCAAATGCCGGGCTAACGTATAATTGGTGGCGCCGTTCCCTCTTGGCCAGGCTTAATTACGTGGCCAGCAGGGAGCGAGATCCTGAAGTTGTTCCGGGTTAAGAAATGAAGATTGGGGCCCATGTTTCCACGGCCGGTAGCATCAGCAACGCGGTGGGCAGAGCGAAGGAGATTGGCTGCGAAGCCATTCAGATCTTCGGCTCTTCACCTCAGACTTGGGCTTTCAAACCCGTGCCCGAAGAGCAGATCGAACTATTCAAGCAAAGCATTGCGGACGCGGGCATCGGCCCGGTGTTCTTGCACGCCATATATCTGATCAACCTGGGGACTCCCAACGAGGACAACCTGAAGAAGGGAATCAGCTCGCTGATCAAATACATGAACCTGGCGGCTGACATCGGCGCGGCGGGTGTGATCTTCCATCCTGGCAGCCACGGTGGCCGGGGATATGATGCGGTGCTACCACAGACTGTCGATGCCATCAAAACGGTTCTGGACGCCTCGCCCTACGGGCCGTGCTTGGCGGTGGAAAACATGGCCGGCATGGGCCAGCATATAGGGGCCAAATTCGATGAGTTGGGCGGAATACTGAAAGCGGTGGACAGCCCCCGGTTGAAGATCTGCCTGGGCACCCCGCACGCTTTCGCCGCCGGATACGACCTGACCAACTCCCAAGGTATCAAAGCCATGTTGGACGAATTAGACGCAGGCCCGGGCAGCGCCAGCGTGGCGGCGGTCCACGCCAACGACTCCAAACGTGTCTGCGGTTCAGGCGTGGACCGGCACGATAACATCGGTGACAGGTTCATCGGCGAAGAGGAATTCGCCGCGATTATGGGTGACCCGGCCTTCGTAGAGTTCCCGTTCTTTCTGGAGGTGCCAGGTTTTGAGGGCAACGGGCCGGACAAGCGCAACATAGACATCTTCAAAACGATCAGAAAACAGGTCGGACTGTCCAGTTGATTAATATGGCCAGCCGGGAGTTCGTGAGACTGGTCCGCCAGGCGTACCGGGAGATGCCTCCCCACGTGATTAATGCACTGGACAACATCGACGTGGTGGTCGAGGAATGGCCGGGGCCCGAAGATGTGATAAATGGGGAGGGCACTCTTTTTGGGCTTTACCAAGGTGTGCCGTTGACAGAACGCGAAGGCGGAGACCCCATGTTGCCCGACCGGATAGCGATCTACCGCCAGCCCATCTTGCGCAGTTGTTCCACTAAGACCGAGGCCGAACACGAGATCAAGGTCACCCTGTGGCACGAGATCGGCCACTACTTGGGCATGAGCGAGGATGACCTGCATCGGCTGGGGTACGGATAGTGGCAACGGTCCTTAGCCGCGCCGGTTGGTCGATGGGTACCGGAATGGGCATCGGCCTGATTCCCGTCGCCCCAGCTACTTGGGCCAGTTGTGCCGCGGTGCTGCTCTACGGCTTCTCGCCTCTTGATGAAGATTCCACCGGGTTTTTCCTGCTCTGCGGACTGGGGTTCTTGGCCGGGGTCTGGGCCTGCCAAACGCTGATAACCGAGTCTGACCACGACCCCAAGCGGGCGGTCTGGGACGAGTTTGCCGGCATGTGGATCACCTGTCTGTTTCTGCCAAAGACCCTGCCCTGGCTGGCTGCCGCTTTCGTGGTCTTCCGGCTACTGGACATCGTCAAACCCTGGCCGATACGCAAGTTCGAAGCGCTGCCCGGCGGCCTGGGCATCATGGCCGACGACCTGGCGGCCGGTGTGGTTGGGGCCGTTGGACTGAACGTGGTCTACCAAGTGTTTTTCTAAGGGCGGGGCCGAGCATCTGTAACGCAGATCGCGGCATTGCATCCTCTCGGCCACCAGCTAGAAACAAGAAGCGACGGCCCGGCTGAAGTCCATTCAGCCGGGCCGTCGCTCTGCGGACAGGTATCCTAGCTCGATACCTCATCGCCAATTGGCAGCGACTCGGCGCTTGCCGGGGGACTATCCTCTTACGCCGCTCTCAGGGTCAAGTCCCCCGCGCTCGAACTCCATCGGCTCAGTTGCCATATGACTCCACTACCACGCCGCTGATCGCATGAGTGATGATGTTGGAATCTGAATGGTCGGTCAATTCGAAGGAAAATGTGGAGTGTTGAGGATCGCTGGTGGCGTGCCGCTTGAGCGTGATGGTGATCAGACCTCCCAAAGGTCCTGGACCACTTATCCTCCCCAAGACTTTCAGCGCGCCGTCTACCTCAAATCGAAAGATTTATCTAAAGATCCAGCAAGGCTGGATGACGATGTAAGGCAGGGGTACACCGAGCCTGGTTCCATTGCCCGCCAGATACCACTATGTTATACTTCCACTAGCATAAATCTGCCTAATTTCAGCTTCGGCCTAGGCGTCGAACAAAAGATTTTTCGGCAGAGATTTTGCGTGTCACGCCGTAGACCTGCGGCGGACTCTCGGACGTAGCCGGTCAGATCGGCCGGCAAAAAGGATAGACATCTCGAATGGTAGAGTCTCTAGAACTCCCGGAAGAACCGACAGCGGAAGTACCCCAAGAACCACAGGCGGCCCCGGCCGCAGCCACAGCCATCGCCACTGAACCAGAACCTGCCGCGCCTCCGGCCCCGCCAGCGCCCCCTGTTCGAGAACACCTGACCATGAAGGCTCTTCTCGAGGCGGGAGTCCACTTCGGGCATCAGACCCGGCGATGGAACCCCAAGATGAAGAGATACATCTTCACCCATCGAAACGGCATTCACATCATTGATCTGCAACAGACTTTGGGCATGATCAATAACGTCTACCAAGAGATGGTGGACCTGGTGGCCCAGGGTGGGAAGGTCCTGTTCGTTGGAACCAAGCGTCAAGCCCAAGAAGTGATTCAAAGCGAAGCAGAGCGTTGCGGCATGTTGTACGTCAACCAACGCTGGTTGGGCGGCACCATGACCAACTTCCAGACCATCCGGACCCGCATCAGCTACATGTTGGAGCTCCAGGAGAAACGGGATCAGGGCTACTTCAGAGTTTTGCCCAAAAAAGAAGGCGTTAAGCTCCGCGACACACTGAACCGCTTGGAGAAATATTTCACCGGCGTTCGGGACATGACTGAGGTGCCCAAAGCCATCTTTGTTATAGATATCGGCCGCGAAGACATCTGTATCGCCGAAGCCCACCGCATGGGTGTCGATATCTTCGCCATCGTCGACTCCGATTGCGACCCCAACGAGGTAGACCACGTCATTCCCGGCAACGACGACGCCGTCCGTTCCATCCGGTTGATCACCAACCGCATGGCTACTGCAGTGTTGGAAGGCCTCGCCCAACGCGAAGCCATGCTGCAGGCCCAGATCGAAGAGATGGCGGAAGTGGACGAGTCACAGTTCCTAACCTCATATGTGTCGCCTGACGACGAGGAAGAGGGTCTACCTGAGATGGAAGGTCTGGACACCGCTACAATCGCGGAGGTCGCGCCGGTGGCGGCCGCCGCCATAACTCCGGTGGCAGAGTCTGACGTTGAGGAACCGGATGCTGTAGCAGCTGCGCCTGAGGTTGATGTACATGCTGTAGAACTGGTTGCGGAAGTTGTAGAACCTGAGGCATTGGTCGAACCGGAGCCCGAGGCCGAAGCGGCAGCAGAGGAAAGTAGCGAGGAACAATCGGGAGAGTAACCTTCCGGAATTCTCAATCTACGGCCAACCCCTGGCCGGCTATTAGGAGCATGAAATTGGCGGTCGACGTTCAATTAGTCCGGACTCTGCGCGACCAAACAGGCGCCGGAATCATGGATTGCAAAGAAGCCCTGGAAAATTCTGACGGGGACTTGGAAAAAGCCGTCTTGGCGCTTCGTGAGAAGGGAGTGGCCAGCGCGGTCAAACGCGTGGGCCGCGAAACGAATGAAGGCGTCATCGAGACCTACTTGCACACCGGCGGACGGGTCGGGGCCATGGTTGAACTTGGCTGCGAGACCGATTTCGTTGCCCGGACCGAAGAATTCCAAAAGCTGGCCCACGACATCGCCATGCAGGTCGCGGCCATGGGCCCAGTCTACGTCAGCGAAGACGATATCGAAGAAGGGGACGCCCGTCCTCCGGCTCAGATCGCGCTGATGCTACAGCCGTTCATCAAGAACAGCTCCTCGTCCGTCGGTGAGATGGTCAAGGAGTTGGCGGGTAAGGTCGGGGAGAATATCCGAGTGATCCGATTCAGCCGACTAGCAGTCGGCGAATAGTCAATTAACAGGGTATGGCCGAACCAAGATACCGACGCGTAATGCTAAAGATCAGTGGTGAGTCTCTAAAGGGAGAGACTCAGTTTGGCATTGACCCCACAGCAATAAATTACCTCTCAGAGCAGATTGGCGAAGCCTTCGAATTGGGTGTGGAGATTGCCGTTGTCATGGGAGGGGGGAACATCTGGAGAGGGGAAGCGGCCGAATCCAGGGGGATGGACCGGGCGACCGCCGATTACGCGGGTATGCTGGCCACCATCATCAACGCCCTGGCCCTTCAAGACGGTCTGGAACAGCGAGGCGTGGATGTTCGCACCCAGAGCGCCCTACAGATGCAGGCTGTGGCCGAGCCCTACATCCGCCGCCGGGCCATCCGGCATCTGGAGAAAGGCCGGGTCGTGCTCTTTGCCGCAGGCACTGGCAACCCCTATATGACCACCGACACTGCGTCCGCGCTACGGGCCCTGGAGATCAACGCCGATGTGTTGCTCATGGCCAAGAACAACGTTGACGGCGTGTACGACTCCGACCCCAACGAGAATTCAAACGCCGTCAGGTTCGGCAACCTGGATTACATGGATGCCTTGAACATGCGGCTGGACGTTATGGACTCGACGGCGCTTTCACTTTGCATGGACAATCAACTGCCCATAGTGGTATTCAATATTTTTGAACCAGGTACAATGGGCAATATCCTCACTGGACAGACCGTGGGAACACTAATTACAGCGAGGGACTGATTATGACTTCAAAAGACTTAACCCCCGAGGTTGTGCTGTCTGAGGTCTCCGTCAAGATGGATCGCGCTGTGGACGCCTTCAAGCGTGACCTGACCCAACTTCGTACCGGCCGGGCAACTCCCGCGCTGGTGGAGAATATCGAAGTCGATTACTACGGATCCATGACTCCCCTAAAGCAGATCGCATCTATCTCCACTCCTGACGCCCGGGCCATCATGATTCAGCCCTGGGACGCAAATGCGCTGCGGGAGATCGAAAAGAGCCTGATGACTTCGGAGATGGGGTTCAACCCGTCCAATGATGGGTCCACCATCTCCGTTCCCATTCCCCAGCTAACCGCGGAACGCCGTCAAGAGATGGTCAAACTCCTAAAGGGAAAGATCGAAGACGGTAAGGTATCTGTCAGGAATGTACGCCGCGACGGTTTGGAATCCTTGCGGAAGCTGGAGAAAGAGAAGTCGATCTCCCAGGACGACGGCCGCCGAGCCCAGGACCAATTGCAGAAGACCACCGACGGCCATACCAAGCAGATAGACGAGACCGGTTCCGCCAAAGAGGCGGAGATCCTGCAGGTCTAACACCGTGCAGGTTGAGTCGACCACACCTCAGCCGCCGGCCGGTGACGGCGCCAACGTACCGGCCCATGTAGCTTTTATCATGGACGGGAACGGCCGGTGGGCGCAGAAGCAGGGCCTTCCTCGCGTCGCCGGTCACGAGTTCGGCGTGCAATGTATCCAGGGCGTACTGGAGACCCTCGGGCCACTGGGCGTGAAATTCGTCACCCTCTATGCCTTCTCAACGGAGAACTGGAGCCGTCCTCAAGACGAAGTTGATGGCATCATGGACGTGTTCTCAGAGGCCATCGCCAGCCAGACCGAATTGCTTCATGAGAAAAACGTGCGGATCATCCATGTGGGTAAGACTGAGAATCTGAGCTCGGGCCTTCTTGAAGGGATGGCTGAATCCCAACGGCTGACCAGCAAGAACACCGGTATCACCTTGAACGTGGCTATCGACTACGGGGGCCGCGCCGAGATATTAGAAGCGGTCCGGCGAATCGTCAAAGACAGGGTCGATCCGGAGACCATCGATGAGGACTTGTTCAGCCGTTATCTGTTCACCGCCCAAAGCCCAGACCCGGACCTGATTATTCGGACCGGTGGAGAACAGCGCATCAGCAACTTCCTCTTGTGGCAGTCGGCCTACAGCGAGATGTACCACACGCCCACTCTGTGGCCCGACCTGGACGCCGTTGAGCTCACGCAGATATTGGAGAACTTCGGTAATCGCCGGCGCCGCTACGGCGCTCTCAACGCCGAAGACCAATCCCCGGGATCCCTAACCTCTCACCAGATTCCTCAAGAGTAGGAACAGGGAAGAGTTCTTGCTCCAACGGTCGCTAACGGCGTTGGTTGGAATTCCCATCTTGATGGGCGCTATCTGGCTGGGGGCCCCGTGGCTGACCGTGTTAGTCGTGGCAGTCGGGTTGGCGACGATCTGGGAACTCTACCGCATGACACCTGCAGGGGTTGGCCCTCTGCCTATAGTGCTGGGCGCTGCCTGGGTGCTGGCGATGCTTTCCGGAGCCCAAGCCGCATCCGGGCGCGATAATTTCCTGATCATATCCGGCGGTGTGCTGGCCGCAGGTTCGTTCGTCGCATTGCTCTGGTTCATCGCGTTTTACCGAGGCGACGATTCGGTCGGGAATAAAAACATTCCCATCGGACTTGGGTATCTCATCTTGGGACCCATCTACGTGGGATTTCTCTTGGCTCACGCCCTAATGCTTCGAGAGATCACCGGCTCCGGGGCTGAAATCGAGGGAACGCCAGACTTCGGGCGCAGTTGGCTGCTATTCGCCTTGCTGGTCACCTTTGCCGTGGACACCGGGGCCTACCTGGTGGGACGCTCGGTGGGAAGGCGGCCCATGGCCCCAAGCATCAGCCCAAACAAGACCTGGGAGGGGAGCCTGGGTGGCTTCGCTTCAGCCGTGGCTGCCGCGCTGGTGCTTGGCTTGGTGTTTGATCTGGGGGTCCCGGCATGGCAGCAGGCGATGATCGGTGGCGTGGTGGGCGTGGTCGGCCAATGGGGGGACCTGATTGAATCCAAGCTGAAGCGAATCGCCGACCTGAAGGACGCTAGTAGTATAATTCCGGGGCACGGCGGGCTGCTGGACCGTTTGGATAGCGTCTTGTTGACCCTGCCTGCCGTCTATTATCTGATCGTTACGGTGTTTGTCCCCTGATCTTCAATCCATCCAATGCCAAAAGGGAGCTGACAGATAATGAAAAGGATCGTCGTACTCGGCTCTACCGGGTCCATCGGCCGCCAGACACTGGATATCGTCCGTGCGTTTCAAGACGAATTCGAGGTTGTTGGCCTGGCTGCCGGAAACAACATTGAGCTTCTGAAAGAGCAGGTAAAAGAGTTCAGCCCCAAGCACGTCTGCTGCATCAACCCTCCGGCGAAGGCCTTTTCGGGCATGGAATTCACCTCCATGGAAGATATGGTGTGCCTGGAGGACGTGGACCAGGTGATGGTAGCGCTGATGGGGAGCGTCGGCCTGGTGCCGACGTTGAACGCGCTCAAGGCCGGCAAGTCGGTCGCCCTCTCAAACAAAGAACCAATCGTCATGGCCGGCGGTCTGATCAAGGAGTACGAGTCGCGCTACGGTGGCGAAGTTCTTCCGGTGGACAGCGAGCCCAGCGCCATCTGGCAATGCCTGCGGGGCGAGGACAACGAGATACTTAGGCTGCTGATCACCGCATCGGGCGGGCCATTCCGCAACACACCCCTGGAGGAGATGGAGGGAGTCACTCCGGAACGGGCGCTCCAGCATCCAACCTGGAAGATGGGCAGGAAGATAACGATAGACTCTGCTACGCTGATGAACAAGGCGTTTGAAGTGATCGAAACGCATTGGCTATTCAACGTGCCCTGGGAAAGGATCGAAGTGGTCGTCCACCCACAAAGCACCATCCATTCCATGGTTGAATTCGGAGACGGCTCCGTCAAGGCCCAGATGGGGCCGCCGGACATGCGCTTGCCCATTCAGTACGCGTTGTTCTACCCGAAGCGCCTGCCCAACACGATGATTCCCAGGCTGGACACGTCGATATCCCAAACCCTGACCTTTGACCCGATGGAACCGGGCCGCTTTCCATGTTTCGAGCTGGCGGTCTCAGCAGGCAAGCAGGGTGGCACATATCCGGCGGCACTGAGCGCGTCCGACGAGGTAGCGGTCCAGGCGTTCTTGGATTCCAAGATCGGATTCACCGACATACCCAAGGTGATCGACCGGGTGCTGACGGAGCACGATTCCCAGCCCGGGGATAAAGTGGAGGACTTTTTGGAAGCGGACCGCTGGGCCACGGTACGGGCGATCGAACTAACCAATTCTTAGGAATCCCCTAACAGCATTTGGCTGTACTAATTACAGCATTCTCTTTTATTTACGAACAACGAAGAAGCGAATTAACTAAGCATGGAATCTGTCCTCATAGCCGTCGGCTCACTGGTGCCACTGCTCTTGATCTTGGTGGTCGTACACGAGTTCGGCCATTACGCCACCGCCCGCGCCATGGGTGTAAAAGTGCTGGAGTTCGGTGTCGGCTTCCCGCCGCGCGCCTTCGGTGTCTACACCGGAAACACTCCAGTGCTGGTGGACGGCGCCACCCGGTACGTAGGCCTGTCCGGTCCCGAGGACCTGAGCCGGGGCCAGAAGATCAAGGTCAGCTCCGCCGAAAATGGCCAGGGCAACCTGGTGGCCCGTGTCATCGAACTGAGCAAGAAGGTGGCCAGGGGAGAAGAGGGTGATGAGCCGGACGAAGAACGTCCTGGCGAAAAAGACCTCCTAAAGCACGAAGGCAAGGTACGTTCTGTCGTCGACGGGTCATTGGTCTTAGCCGATATGCTTTATTCGGTGAACTGGGCGCCCATCGGCGGGTTCGTCCGGCTGGCAGGAGAAGCCAACCCCAACGTCCCACGCAGCCTGGCCGGTAAGGGCACTGGCACGCGGTTCTTGGTTCTGATCGCCGGGCCGCTGATGAACGCCATCCTTCCTCTGCTGATCTTCACCGTTCTGCTGATGATCCCCCGGGACGTTGCTGTCGGGCGGCTGGTCATTCAGGAGGTAGGGGAGAACACCGCGGCGTCAGAGGCGCAGGTGCGGGCAGAAGATGCGGTCCTTCAGGCCAACGGCAAGGACATCAAGAACCGGTTGGAATTCACCCGCGAGATCAACCTGAACGGCGGTTCGCAGATGTCGATCTTGGTGGAGCGCGGTGGCCAAGAACTGTTGCTGCACCTCCAGCCCCGGTTCGACACCGAGTCTGCCAGGTGGCTGGTGGGCGTATTTCCGCGCCTGGACGACGTCACCATCGTCAAACGGTCCGAACCCTTCTGGGAGGCCATTCCCAACAGCTTCGTCAATACTTGGGAGATGTTGGTGCTGGTCAAACAGGCCCTGGGCGGGGCCTTCGGGGAAGGCTCTTCTCCCGAGTTCTCTGGTCCCATCGGCATAGCTCAGGTCACCGGGGAGATCACCCGTGACGGGGGTTGGGTCGGTTGGCTCGGCGTGGGCATCCTGCTCAGTATCAACCTGGCCATCTTGAACGTCCTGCCCATACCAATGCTGGACGGCGGCCGTATATTCTTCGTGGTGCTGGAATGGGCGCGCCGGGGGAAGAAGATACCGGCCCACAGGGAAGGCATGGTCCACCTGATCGGTTTTGCATTGTTGATGGGCGGAATCGTTTTGGTCAGCGTAAATGACATCGGCCGCCTGATAGACGGCCGCAGCTTCCTGGGTTAGCTTCCGGACTGGTTCTCCTGGACCCGCGCCTATCCGGCGCTCCGCGCTCTGGCACCTTTTACCTCATTCGTGTACCATTAGCCTGCCTTAGCATTGGCATGCGAGGTATACCGATTCAGGCATGAAATTGCAACAATATAACCTCTTTGATCTGATCGTTGAGGGAAGAGCGAAATGAATAAGCGTCGAGTAACTAAGCCGGTCTATGTGGGCGGCGTTAAGATAGGGGGCGGAGCGGACGTCACGGTTCAATCCATGACCAAGACCGATACCCGTGATGTTAAGGCCACGGTCAAACAGATCCATGAGCTGGAAGAGGCGGGCTGTGAGGTGATCCGCAGCGCCGTGCCCGATGCCGATGCTGCGGAGGCCATGTCTGAGATCAAGAAGCAGATCCACATCCCGCTGATCGCCGACATCCACTTCCATTACAAACTGGCGCTTACCTGTCTCGAGGGTGGAATCGACTGCCTTCGGCTGAACCCCGGCAACCTCCGCAATGAAGACCAAGTGCGCGAGGTGGTACGCGCCGCCAAAGCCCGCAACGTGCCCATCCGCATCGGCGTGAACTTCGGCAGCCTGCCCCCGGTGGGAGGTATCGGCCGCACCAGGGGATTCTCCCGGCACATGGACCTGGTGAACAGCCTTCCCAAAGCCGGTCAGGCCCAGGAAGGCGAATACAGTGTGGTGGACCACATGGTGGCGACGGCGTTGTGGGAGATCAGCCTGCTGGAAGAACAGGACTTCGACCAGATCAAGATTTCCATGAAGGCGTTTGACGTTCCCACCACCGTAGAAGCCTACACCCGTCTGGCGGGCATGATGCCCTATCCCCTGCATCTTGGAATCACTGAGGCCGGTACACCGATGGCTGGTTCCATACGCACATCAGTGGGACTGGGCGTGCTGCTTTATAATGGCATCGGCGACACCATCCGGGTTTCCCTGAGCGGGGACTCCACAGAAGAGGTTGCGGCCGGTTTTGAGATTCTCAAATCCCTCAACATGCGCAAGAAGGGCGCGATTTTGGTCGCTTGCCCCAGTTGTGGCCGGGCCGACGTGGACGTCGTAAAGCTGGCCAATGACGTGGACGCCCTGCTCAAGAAAGGCAACAAAGAAATCACCGTCGCCGTCATGGGGTGTGAGGTCAACGGCCCTGGTGAAGCCAAGGACGCCGATGTGGGCATCGCCGCCGGCGCAGGCCGCGCTGTGATATTCCGCAAGGGCGAGAAGGTTCGAGTTGTGCCCGAGGCTGAGATGCTGACAGCCCTGATGGAAGAAGTAGAAAACACGCCGGTGGCCGCAGACTAGTAAGGCGGTACGCCGCCGGTCTCTCGCCGCTATTCTGAAGGCGCCCCGCCTCCAAATGTCCAATCACAGTCGTTATAATGGATTGTCCTCGGCTTGCCGGGACAATCCATTTTTATCAATTCGCAAGGGGGCCCTGCCCAGATATGAGATTCTCCCGGATGGTCTCAAAGACACTACGGTCCGACCCTCCCGACGCCGAAACAGCCAGCCACCGGCTGCTGCTCCGGGCCGGGCTGATCCACCAGGTTGCCGCCGGGGTCTATTCCTACCTGCCGTTGGCCCTGCGGTCGCTACGTAAGATCGAAAACATCATCCGAAAGGAGATGGACGCCGCCGGTGGGCAGGAACTGATGATGCCGGCGCTGCAACCCGAGGAACTCTGGGAGCAGACGGGGCGGAGGGAGGCCTTTGGCGACAACATGTTCTCCTTGGAAGACCGGCGCGGGCGGCCCATGGTGCTGGCGCCGACCCACGAAGAGGTGATCACGAACCTAGTCAAAGCCAACGTCCAGAGCTACCGCGACCTGCCCCTGATCCTGTACCAGATCCAGACCAAGTTCCGCGACGAGCCACGCCCCAGGGCCGGCCTGGTCAGGGTGCGGGAATTCGATATGAAGGACGCCTACAGCTTTAACGCCGATGAATCCAGCCTGGACGAAAGTTATCAGGCCATGGCCCAAGCTTACCGCAACATCTTTCGGCGCTGCGGCCTGCCTGTACTGATGGCTGAAGCTGACAGCGGGGCCATTGGCGGCAAGGACTCCCATGAGTTCCTGCTGGCCACTAATACCGGCGAAGACACGGTCATTACCTGCCCTTCCTGCAACTACACCGCCAACGCCGAAAAAGCCGAGTCGACCTACCCTGAAGTCGAGGCCGAACCCGAACAGGCGCTGGAAGAGGTGAGCACCCCAGGCATCAAAACCATCGCCGGACTGGCCGAGTTCCTGGATGTTCCTGAATCGAAGACTCTGAAAGCCGTTTTCTATATGTCTGACGGCGAGCCCGTGTTCGTCACTATCCGGGGCGACCTGGACGTTAATGAGGTCAAGTTGAAGAACGCCCTCCAGTCCCACGACCTGCGGCTGGCCGAAGACGAAGAGGTCAAAGCGGCGGGACTGGTCGCGGGGTCGGCGTCGGCTATCGGACTCACTGACATTAAACGAGTAGCTGACGTGTCCATCACTAGCGGAAGCAATTTCGTCGTGGGCGCTAATAAACCGGATACCCACTTCCATGGGGCCAACTACCCCCGGGATTTCCAGGCCGACCTGATTACCGACATCGCCTTGGCCCAGCCGGGACAGCTCTGTCCCCGCTGCGGGCATGTGCTGGATTCCACCAAGGGGATCGAAGTAGGTCATATCTTCAAGCTAGGCACATTCTTCAGTGAGGTGCTCGGCGCGGATTTCCTGGACGCGGAAGGACAGCAACACCCCATCATCATGGGTTGCTACGGAATCGGCGTGGGACGGCTGCTGGCGGCGGCGGTGGAGCAGAACAACGATGATAACGGAATCGTATTCCCGGCTCCGATCGCCCCTTATCAGGCGCACCTGGTAGGACTGAATATCGCGACTGAGGAAGTCGCTGAGGCCGCTGATAAGCTGTACCAAGAACTCCAAGACGCGGGGATAGAGGTGCTGTACGACGACCGGGAGGATGCGGCGGCGGGGGTTAAGTTCAACGACGCCGACTTGCTGGGCCTGCCGGTGCGCTTGGTGGTTAGTCCGCGGAACCTGAAGGCCGGCGTGGTGGAGATCAAGGGCCGGGCAGATGCCGAGGCCGGTAGCGTGCCGCTGGGCGGAGTAGAGGAAGCCGTGCGAGATCGACTGGCAGCGGCTTCGGAGTGGTACCTACTCTAGATCAGGAGCCACCTGAGCCCGCGTCCATGCAAGAAGAAAGGTATTTCAAGTTCTCTATGAGGGCTGGTGCAATCTTTCCCTTATGAGAGCTGGATAACAGCAACAGCAGACGGAGTTGGGCGCCCAGGTCTGCAGCCAAGGCCCGCTTGGCTTCCGCGACGGTATCCCCTTCAACCGGAACCCGAATTCCAGAAAGGGGCATTTTAGTTCGTGATTCGGCAGCCCAGTACTTGTCCAGGCTGTCCAGGATCACGATGGGAATCTCTTCTTTCAGCACGAAATTTGCGTCGGTTGGGCTATCGTCCGGGCCGATCTTGTCAATCAGCACCCGTGTGGACTCGGAGTGGCTGATGTGGAAGACGGCGGCGTTGGGCTGACTGGAAGATACATAATTCCAACTCCAGTCGTCCGGTGTGGACCGGTCCAAGCCGGGATCAATCTTGATTGGCGTGGTGATGTCCTCAGCTAGAGGGCGGTCCTCATCCTGCGGCATGCCCGTGTTCTCCCTCGGCTGGTCCGTCAGGGCCGTCCAATTCCCAAGCCGTATAGACCTGGTCGGGCAAGGTGATGGGCCCGACAGCGTCCTCGTACTCTTTGACGTGTTTGGTTGTGAGCAGCGCGATGGCTTTCAGCATCTGGGGGCTGACCTTGATGCGGGCTCTGAGTATGGGCTCCCGCTCCTCCATCTGCTCGCCAAAGAACAACACCGCTGAATATAGGCTGCTGAAGATGTGCATGGAGTCGCTGTAGAAGGTGATCGGGTCCAGTGAGCCTCCATCGGGAGCGCTGACTTCCCCGGTCCCTTCGCTCTGGCTCACGCCTGGATTAACGTAGGAATCTTCACTTGGTACCTGGTCGTCGGGTGGAACGTAGGGGCGTTGGATGATGGGCATGGAGCCTCCACAGATGCGGCGCTGGTCCGCTTGAGTTTACGGGTTAAGTTAACGCATGGGAGCGTTGGTCCGGAACGGGCCTTATTATACACGCCTGGCATCCCAGATATCCTGATGGATGGATCAGGCGCATCAAATCCCTGGACGGTGCATCCTAGTTATTGAATGATTCGAAGATTAGAACGGCGTGGAGAGCCAGTAATAGCAATGCCAGAGATTGGTGATTTTAGAAAGTCCAAGGGCCAATATTTCGGAGGCGACCCAAATTCGCCTCTGACCCCAGAGCAGCGGAAAGGATTCAAGGTGCTAAAATACTTCGCGGAAAATGCGGATCTTCAGTTCGTCCTCGCGGTGGAAGAATACCCCGACGATTCCAAAGGCTTGATTCAGATGGCGACCAGTTCAGGGGATC
Organism: Chloroflexota bacterium; assembly: GCA_002698265.1. Lineage (GTDB taxonomy): Bacteria > Chloroflexota > Dehalococcoidia > Lucifugimonadales > UBA3495 > UBA9611. The sequence continues at coordinate 51,658 of NZVX01000097.1, forward strand.
CAGCGCCACACATCCGTTGGGGCCAACTTAAGTTCGTTGTAGGCGGTGCGCCCGTCGCCTTGACGGTGTACCGCGGTGAAGACGGAGGGGACTATTTCTTGCCGTTCATGGACGCCACGACGGGGGATGATTCGTACTCAGATGGGCGCTATCTTGACCTGCCGCTTTCCAGCGACGGCCGTCTGGTGTTGGACTTAAACTACGCCTACAACCCGAACTGGAGTTGTCCCATACCCCCGTCCGACAACCGGCTTACGGTAGCCATCAATGCCGGGGAGAAGAAGTTTCCTGAGGCTTAGGGGCATTAGGGGACTTCAAAAAGATGGTGCGACGGCGGGTTTGGTTTCCTGTGAACGAGTGCCCTCACCCTAACCCTCTCCCGTGCGAGGACGAGGGGACTTTTCCTTCAGGGAGAAGGAAAAGCGGATTTTGTGCGTGGGGCGGTTAGTGTCTAGACTCTAGCCAGTCTGGTCCGGTGGTAGTGGCCTACGGCGATGGCTGTCCTGACTTCTTGGGCCGTGTAGGAGAACTGGGAGAGGCCACGTTCCGAGGACCGGGCGGCCAATGATGATATCAGCAGGTCCAACGCCGGCACCCGCCAGTTGATGCCGCTGGGTTGGCAGAGGGCCACTGATTGGGGATTCCATTGCCCAGCCAACCCGTCGAGCGACTCGATCAGGTGGGAGACCCGGACCTCGGGCTCCAGCCTGCGCCGGGTCGAGAGCCCGGTGACCCCGCTTTCGATCACCTCGCCGTCCTTGAACACGGCCCAGCCCGTCTTCCTGACTCCCGCATCCAGCGCTAGCAATACCGGGGTGTCCGGCGTGGCGGTCATAAGGAATTCACGGCTGAGCTCATGGCAGGAACCGCGCGACCGTGCGGGCTCTCGAACGTTGTGATCAAGGAAGTTGTTCCAGTGGCCAACGATTTCTCGTCCGGCTGTTGACAGGCACTTGGGCCCGGTGGCGTCGGACGGTCATTTAAGTGAGAAGGGAGTTGGTACAACCCGGTATAGTAGTAGGTGCCACATTGCAGGCACAACCAGTCTCCTTGGTCAGCGGCCAGGTCGCCCTGGCATTTGATGCGGGTCTTAAGGCGGAACCAGTTCACGTTCTATCCCGTTCAGGTCAGTCCTGGCGTATTTATTATCGATAGCTGCGCGCCTAGGTATTTAGCGTGACCGTATGAGTCAGCGCCGCGTTTTTACCTGACCGCTCATACTGGATTCGGTAAGTAACACGATTAGATTATCAGGACAAACGTCCTAAACCAATCTTTGCTTGCCATGACCGACCAAGGATTTGCCCAGGATTTCTTTATGTATGCCGTCGATTTGATGAATTAAGTTGGGCGTTGAGCCTGGCAGTCTTGACCCCGGAATTGGCGGTTTCTATAATTGTTTGTTGCGTGGGTGATTCTCCCGTACTCGCCCGCGGACCCGGATTCTATTTACTCACGGCCCCGGAGGAACACCCCGATTGACCGAGCCCTCAGCCCAGCCCCCCACGGCGCAGAGCATCGAAGAGATAGTCAGGTCCGCCACCGCGGAACTGGATTCTCTGGAAAACCTGGAAGCCGTGGACCAATGGCGGGTCTCTTACCTTGGGCGCCGCGGTGAGTTGACTACCGTTCTGCGCAGTCTATCGTCGTTGGATGTCGACCAGCGCCGGACCATCGGCGCGTCGGCGAACGAGGCTAAGAACACCCTTGAAGAATGCCTGGAGGAAAGGGTCCGTAAGATCAACGGAGCGGCACTGATCCGCTCCGCCAGCCAGGGCCGTATGGACGTGACCCTTCCCGGCCGCCCCGCTTTGGAAGGTCGCCTCCATCCGACAACCCAGATCGTCCGGGAGATTTGCAGCGCCTTTACGGCCATGGGGTTCGGGGTTGTCGAAGGGCCTGAAGTTGAGTGGGACCACTACAACTTCGAAATGCTGAACATACCTAAAGGTCATCCGGCACGGGACATGTGGAACACCCTCTGGGTGGACTATGAAGACCCGGCGGGCGAGCAGGCGATGCTGCTGCGGACACACACCTCGCCGATGCAGGCCAGGGTCATGGAAGGCCAGGAGCCGCCCATCAGAGTAGTGGTGCCTGGAAAGTGCTACCGCTATGAGGCCACCGACGCCACCCACGAATGGCATTTCTACCAGGTGGAGGGTTTGGCCGTTGGGGAGGGAATCACATTCGCCGATCTCAAGGGTACCCTCTATGAATTCGCACGCAGGATGTTCGGCGAAGAGCGCCAGATACGCTTCCGCTGTGACTATTTCCCCTTCGTGGAGCCCGGGGTGGACATGTCCATCGACTGTTTCGCCTGTAATGGCGAGGGCGACGGTTGCCGCATCTGCCGCGACAGCGGCTGGATCGAGATCATGGGCGCCGGAATGATTCACCCCAAGGTCTTGGAGGGTGTGGGCTACGACACTGAGAAATACACCGGGTTTGCCTTTGGCATGGGCCCCGAGCGGATCGCCATGCTGAAATACGGCATCGACGACATTCGCCACTTTTACGCCAACGACCTCCGGTTCTTGCGGCAATTTTAATGAGATTCACAACCGGAGGGCGATGGCCCGCCGCTTCGCGGGCCCCGGCCTGCCGGGACATTAGATAGAAACATGAGAGTGCCCCTAAGCTGGCTCAGACAATACGTGGACGTTGACCTGCCTGCCCAGGAGTTGGCCCACCGGCTGACCATGGCCGGCATCGAGGTTGGCGAGGTTGAGGTCATCGGAGGCTGGAACGAAGTCTTCGTGGGCCATGTGACCTACGTCCACCCCCATCCCAACGCCGACCGGCTGCGCCTTTGCGTAGTGACCACTGGCTCCGAGGAACTGGAAGTGGTCTGCGGCGCGCCCAACGTCGCCTCAGGCCAGAAGATCTGCTTCGCCAAGGTCGGAGCCAATATCTACAACACGCACAGTGAGCGGCATGAAACCCTGGAGGCGGCCAAGATTCGGGGCGTGGAGTCCCAGGGTATGATCTGTTCTGCCATCGAGTTAGGTCTGGGCGACGATCACTCAAGAATAATCGTGCTGCCTGACGACGCTCCCACCGGAGCCTTGCTGGACGACTATCTTGGCGATACCGTCTTGGACCTGGAACTTACCCCCAACCGCTTGGACTGCCTCTCGGTACTGGGCGTGGCCCACGAAGTGGCGGCCCTCACGGGGAAGACTGTCCGAGAACCGGAGGCGAGCTACGAAGAATCTGGGGCGCCAATCACGGAGAAGGTCAACATCAGCGTGGCCTCTCCGGAGCTCTGCCACCGTTACACCGCCAGTCTGCTACTGGGCGTCAAAATCGGCCCTTCTCCGCAGTGGTTGCAGGATCGGCTGACCCGGGCTGGACTCAGGCCCATCAATAACGTGGTGGACGTCACCAACTTTGTAATGCTGGAGTACAACCAGCCGCTGCACTCCTTCGATTATGACCTAATCAAAAACGCCACGGTGATAGTTCGGCGGGCCCGGCCAGGAGAAGCCTTGACTACCTTGGACGGCGTGGAGCGCAAGTTGACTCCCGAGAACCTGGTTATCGCTGATGCTAACGACCCCATCGGCCTGGGCGGGGTGATCGGCGGATCCAATAGTGAGATCAGCGACAGCACGGTGAACGTGCTTCTGGAATCGGCGACATTCGACGGGACCAACAACCGGGCGACAGCCCAAACTTTGGGACTGCGCACTGAAGCCACCCTGAGGTTCGAAAAGGGTCTTCGCCCGGAATTGGCGCCCATCGCCTTGCGCCGGGCCACCGGCCTGATTCAGGAAGTCGCCGGCGGGACAGTGGCGCCCGGCATCGTGGATGTACTTTCCGACGAAGGCGCCGATCCCCCGGTGGTGATATTGACCAGCGGTAAGATCAAGCGCATGTTGGGCATGGAAGTGGACTTAAAGCGAGTCAGAGAGACCATGGATGCCCTGGGATTCACCTGGGAGCTGGAGGGCGACGCTGCACTTAAAGTGACCGTCCCCTACTGGCGTAACGATGTGAACATCGAAGAGGACTTGGTCGAAGAGGTGGTGCGGACCATCGGCTACCAATCTGTCCCGACCACCATGCTCTCCAGTCCCATTCCCTTCCAGCAACCTGTGCCGGTAATGGGGCTCCGTGACCAGATCAAGGACGTGCTTGCGGCTGTGGGGATCCAGGAAGTGATCAACTATCCGTTGGTTACATTGCAGCAGTTGGAACAGGTCGAACATCTGGACAAGTCGGCCTTGCCCCTGCGGGTGGCCAATCCCATGAGCTCCGACCGCGAGTATCTCCGCACGACGTTGCGGGCCAGCCTATTGGCGACTTTAGCATCGAACCAAGGCCACAGCGCCGGGCCGTTCCGCATGTTTGAGGCCGGACGGGTATTTTGGCCACGCAACGGGGACCTACCCGAAGAACGGGAAACCGTCGCCGGAGTGCTGGCCGGACTGCGCCATGAACCCTCGTGGCTTGAAGACGATAGCCTGCTGGACTTCTATGACGCCAAAGGCGTAGTTGAGTCGGTGCTGGACCGTTTGGGCGTGACGGCCACTTACGAACCCGTCGACGACCCGGCATTCCATCCGGGGCGGTGCGCGGCGATAAAGTCGCGCGATGCGTTACTGGGCCTCGTTGGCGAGGTGCACCCGGTGGTTATGGAACGCTTGGGTCTGGAGTCGCCGCAGGTGGCTGCTTTCGAACTTTACCTTGGGCCCATTCTTGCGGCCCTGCCGTCGTCGCAGCAGCAGTTTGAGCCATTGCCCAGATATCCCTCCGCTACCCGCGACCTGGCCCTCGTGATGCCCTCGGACGTTGATGCTGGGCGCGTGACCCAGTTGATACTGCGCCACCGGGGCGTCGACCGGGCTGAGTTGTTCGATATCTATGCCGGCGAAAACATCGCCGAAGGCACCAAATCGCTGGCATTTCACGTATACTTCCAAGCGAGGGATCGGACCTTGACCAACGAAGAGGTCAACCGGTCTTTGGACGGTCTTCTACGGATCTTGGAAAAGGAATTAAACGTAACGCTGAGGGCTTAGCAGGTCCTAACCTAAGGCAACCACGAAGAGATATGACTAGTCACAATCACCGTCGACATCATGACAGTGGGCACGAACCGGTCCACTCCCACGGCCATGGCCACGCCCAAGAAGATATGCTCAGCGTTGAACAGGCCTACGAGCGCGTGATTGCCAGCTTCCGAACTCTGGAGGCCGAGGAAAAACCCGTGTTGGAGTGCATGGGCCAGGTGCTGGCCGAGGACATCAACTCGCCCCTCGCCCTTCCTCCGCTGGCCAACTCGGGAATGGACGGGTACGCCCTGCGCCATAGCGACATCGCCGGGGCTTCCCAGGAAAACCCCAGCAACCTGGAGGTCATCGGTATCGTGGCGGCCGGTCAGATGCCCGATAAGACCGTAGTTCCAGGTACTGCCATCCGGATTATGACCGGAGCGCCGGTGCCGGACGGCGCTGACACAGTGGTGCCCTTCGAAGAAACAGACGAGGTCCAGCGCAAGCGTGAGGGTAAACCTCTGGACCAGGTGGCCATCTATGCCGACATGCCACCTGGCTGCAATGTGCGCCCGGCCGGCGAGGACGTGAGTAAAGGGGCTTTGGTATTGGAGAAAGGCACCGTTGTGCGGGCTGCCGAAGTTGGGGTCATCGCCTCCCTGGGAATGGACACGGTTAAAGTGATACGCCGCCCCGTGGTGGCGGTTCTGGCCACCGGAGACGAACTTGAGGAAACCGGCACCCCTTTGTCCGGCGGCAAGATCTACGATTCCAACACATTCAGCGTGGCCGCTTCGGTTGTGGCCAGCGGCGGCATCCCCAAGATATTGGGCATCGCCAGGGATAATCTGGAAGACCTGAACATCAAGTTGGAAGCTACCGCGGGAGCTGACCTGGTGGTCACTTCGGCAGGCGTTTCCAAGGGCGATTATGATATCGTGAAAGAGGTTCTTAACGAGCGGGGCGAGATGAACTTCTGGTCGGTGCGGATGCGTCCGGCCAAACCCCTGGCCTTTGGGCACTTGAACGGCTCCGTTGGGAAGAACATCCCGCTCTTGGGCCTGCCAGGCAACCCCGTGAGCGCCATGGTGGCCTTTGAGATGTTTGCCAGGCCGGCTATCCGCACGATGCTAGGCCGGACCAAGATTCCGCGGCCGATGGTTGACGGCGTGCTTACCGGCCCGATCAGAAACGAGGATGGACGCCGGGTATATGCTAGGGTGGAAGTAGAACTGAAAGACGGAGTCTACCAGGCCACTCCTACAGGTCCCCAAGGCTCCAATATCCTAACGTCCATGTCCCGGGCCAACGGCCTGGCGATATGCCCCGAGGACCTGTCCGGCAAGGACGCTGGGGAACAGGTACAGATCATCATGTTGGATTGGAACGAAGAGGTACAAGTATGACAACGCAAGAACCCGATGCCGAAGAACTGGCAGCCGAGGAATCGGTAGAAGAACAACCTGAAAAAGAGAACCCTTTGTTCGTCATCAGCGCCGACCGTCTGAAATATTTGGAGCGCTCCCCGGTGCACCTAATCGCCGGAAGGCTGACCGCTGAGAGCCCGTCCAAGTCAAAGTCGATCGCCGAGATGGGCGACGTGAAGGTCCTGATTCGAGAGATTTCTCAGAATTATAAGAGCGACTCCAACTTCATCCGGTCAGACATGCCGATGCAAGAGATTGTATTTCGCACGCTATTGGCGCGGAACAACCGGCCCATGTCGCTGACCGATTTGCATTACGAGCTTACGGAGCGCTGGGCCACCCCGATCCGGCCAATCGTCATAACCGAAGAACGTCTGCTTCGCATCTTGGACAACGACACCTACTACGGATTCGCGAGAAAGTAGACGGACCAATTGCAACTGGGCCCATAACTCGGGCCACTGATCACAGGGAACAAAAAACCGGCCCTTCCATCTGGAAGGGCCGGTTTTTGCTTTACGTTTTGAGCAATCTAGGCTGCAGCCAATTGTTCATTGGCGATGGCTACCAGCTTGTTGAAGGCATCGGTATCCCGAACGGCTAAATCAGCCAGAATCTTGCGGTCTAGCTCCACTCCGGCCAACTTCAGGCCGTGCATGAACTGGCTGTAGGTGGTGCCCGCCTCTCGGCAGCCTGCGCCGATGCGGATGATCCACAAGCGGCGGAAGTCGCCCTTGCGTTCGCGGCGATGCCGGTAGGAGTAAGCCCAGGCGTGCATGACGGCTTCATGGGCCCACTTATAACTGCGAGATGAAGCGCCGGAGTAGCCTCTGGCTGCTTTTAGTATCTTCTTGTGGCGGGCGTGTTTAGTAACGCCACGTTTGACTCTAGGCACGGGTTAATCTCCGGATTAAGGTTAATTGCTCAGCCGTACGGAAGCATTCTGTGCAGACGCTTGAAGTCCGCACTGTCTACCGCTAACTTATCGGCGTATTTCCTGGTTACCTTGGTGGGCTTCTTGCGCCGCAGGTGACTGCTCATCCGCTTGCGGCGCATCAGTTTGCCTGTGGCGGTGATGTGTATGCGGGCCTTGGCCCCTTTGTGTGTCTTAAGTTTTGGCATCAGCCAGTTCTTCTACTTGGTCCTGTTTTTTATCTTCTGGCGCGTCGTCCGCACCCTTTTCAGTCTTGACCAGGGCCGGAATCAGCACCATGGACAACGCCCGGCCTTCCATGGCTGGCGGGCGTTCCAAACGTACTTCGTCTTTCAATTCGTCGGCCACCCGCTTAAGGACGGAAAGGCCCAATTGCTGGTGGGCGGATTCCCGTCCGCGGAAACGGACAGTGAGCTTTACCTTGGACCCGTCGCTGATGAACTCGCGAATCTTGCGAGTCTTCGCGTCCAAGTCATGAGTCCCGATATTCGGCCGGAAGCGCACCTCTTTCTGCTCGGTGCTTCTCTGGCCCTTCTTGGACTCGCGTTCTTTCTTCGAGGTGAGATAAAGGAGTTTGCCGTAGTCCAGTAGCCTGCAGACAGGGGGGTCGGAGTTGGAAGCCACCTCAACCAGGTCCACATCGGCGTCGCGCGCGAGTTGAAGCGCACGGGCGAGATCCATCACACCGAGCTGGGCCCCGTCGTCACCGATGACTCTTACTTGGGGGCTATTGATCCGCTCGTTGACCCGATATTGTCTAGCTATACTCTGGTACCTCCGATAAAATCCTCATCAAATACGTGAAAGATAGGTGGATTCACTCTAGCATACCCCCTATAGCACGTCAAACAAAATACGGCATCCCGACACCCAGCCTAGGGGGTGCGTCTATACCTTTGCAACAGGCGGTAAACCGCGTCTGCTCCAAAGTTGATGGCATCCACTGCGGCACGCTCATCGGGGCCATGGATGACCGCAGCGAAATCCAGTGTTGATGGCAGAAACATTGGCAGAAACCGTAAGTTTGGATGCCAAGGCGGGCAAATAGCCTTCCATCCGCCGCCGCAGGCATGAGCATGGGCACAGGGATGCCGTCCGGATCGCTCTCCCGTAAAAGGCCACTTAGAGTGTCGAACAAGCCCCGATATGGTAGCGTCCTTCCCGGCGATCACAGCTAATTCAGAGATCAGCCGGTCTGGGGCCATGTTGGGCAACAGCCGTCCGTCCAGATCAACGGACACCACTCCGGGTACGACGTTTATCTGATCGCCGCCGCGAACGATCGTCGGGTTGACCGTGTTTCGGAACAACGGCCCGAAGGACCGGCCCCGGGAACCCATTAACTTTAACGCGAGGGCAGTGAAACGCGAATTGAGCAGGTCGGCCATTCCCAGTCGGGCAATTGGGGATAAGTGCCTGCCGATGGCCTGAAACATCATCCGGGCTTCGGGGGTAACGTGGGTTGGCAGATTGCGCGATTGGACCTGGAGCAGGAGCCGTGCCAAATCCGCCATCGGGTTGTCGCCATGGATCAGCGAAGCATGGCCACCGACACCCTTGTACGTGACTCGAAGGTGGCACACCTGTTTCTCGGCCACCATTACGGGGTAGAACCGCTGCCGTCCCAGGTTGAAACTGAACCCGCCGAATTCGCCTATCGCGTATATGATCCCTTGGAAGAGCTCCGGATTCTCCTCTACCATATAGCGGGCACCGTGGTCCACGCCAGACTCCTCGTCACAGACCAAGGCGAGCATGATGTCGCTGGCGGGAGTAATTCTGTCGGCCTTGGCCCGCATGATGGCATGGAGCATCATGGCTATGCTGCCCTTCATGTCCAGCGAGCCCCGGCCCCAAAATACTCCGTCAACAATGTCGCCACCGAACGGCGGTTGCTGCCAACGGGACGGATCGGCCGGCACCACATCGACGTGGCTCTGGAGCAGTAAGGGGGCCGCACTGACGTCACCGGGCAGGCGGGCGATGAGGTTGGGCCGGCCGGGTGTTTTGGCCAAGACCTGGTTCTGGATGCCTGGGCCGTCCAGCAGCGATTTTATGTGGGCGATGCACTCGCCTTCATTGCCCGACGGGTTTGTGGTATCGAAACGCACCAGCCGCTGCGTTAACGCAACTGGGTCGAGGTATTCAGCGTCGGGAGAAGGGGAGCCGGACACGTACTACCGGCCAACTGATGGGCAGGCTATTCGTCGTCCGGGTCGTCGTCGAAATCGAGGTCTAGGTCCAGATCTGTATCGAGATCCACGTTTGAACCCAGGTCCTGTAGGAATTCCTCCACCATGGGGGAGAGGGGGCTGGAGGAAGAAGAGGCGTTGCCGTTCTCGCGGTCATAGCGCTCTTCCAACCGCTCCAGGAGGCCTGCGACCTCCGAAGCGTCCGAGACGATATTCTGCAGGGATGCGTACTGTTGGCGTCCCCGTTCCGGGTCCGCCAGACGGCTGGGGAGTCCATACAGAGTGCAGAGAATCTCCATCAGTCGTGCGGTTCCGGTGAAGTCCTCTTCAACCTGGAAGTATTGGGGTAGATGGACCACGAAGATGCGGGTCTCGACGCCCATCTCTTCGAGGGTATTGGAGACCAGATATGTGATTGTGGTCGGCCCTTCGTAGTCGCTGGGACGCACGTCGACGAGGTTGTATTCGTCCTCGTTGTTGGCGTTTACCGTGCCCCCAGAAACCAATAGCTTGCGGGTGTGGGGGACCATGTCGTACATAGCGCCAATCATGGAATAGCGCTTGACCCCGAAATATCTCAATACCTCGATCACGGAATCGGTGTAGTCCTCTCCGTAGAGGTGAGGTTCCAGCAGGTGGAGGGTGATGAGGTCGGGGCCGTGTTCCCTGACGCTGGCGCTGATCGTGGTGGACGGGATACTGTATTCCCGAACGCCCTGCTTCAAGACCGATTTCGGGCGGTAACGGGTGAAGTCGTAATAGCGCCCTGGTTTGGTCAAGCGCCCGATCTCTTTGGATTCGAGATGACGCTCCAAACGTCTCATGGACAGGGTCCCAACGTTTCCGACGTCGATCCAAGGCCTGAGGACAGCCAATACGTGGGGGTCCTTAAGCTCTGGCAGGGGCTCCGGGAATTCGAAATCACCGATACGCATAGGTCTAGTTTGACAGTGGAGAATTGGATTTACAAGGGTAGGCTATTCCGACTGTGGTTGAATTTTAGGCGGGGTTTTTCCAGCCACGGCGGCGTGCGTTGAAAGCCTGAATTTTGATATTATACGTAGCTATAGATACATGTGATTCTACGGGTGTATTCAACCGTAATTCCCCAGAAACCATGGTGTTGCGGTTGAGATTTCCCTCAGCACTGCCAAGAAGGGTGAATGCCGACCATCTATCCGGTGGTTTTGACAGCCATCGTAGCCACTTTTCTCATCGCTGCCTGCGGCGGCGATACGGCCTCACCTTCTGTAGACCCCACGGCAGAACCAACGGC
>NZVX01000098.1 GCA_002698265.1 Chloroflexota bacterium
CCCCAAACCAACGGGAAACTGGAGCGGTACCATCAGAGCATCAAGTGCGAGGTGGACCAGGTCCCTTATGAGGTGCCAAGTGAGCTAGAGGTTGCCATCGCCGGCTTCGTGGACTACTACAACAACCGCCGTTATCACAAAGCCCTTGGCAACGTGACACCGGATGATGTCCTCCACGGGAGACGGGAGGTGAAAACTCAGACCCTGGCCAGCCGCAAACGCTACAACCACCTGCTCAGAGAGTCCTACAACACTGCCATACACCCTTGATCTCTCATTGACAAAAGTGTCCCACTTTTTCTGGTTGCCAACGCTCCTACGGCGCCCAGGGGACCGGCGCTTCGCTGTTGAGTTGGTCGGTGACCACGTCCACCACCGCCGGCCGGCCCGATGCGATGGCCTGTTCGATGGCGCTCTGGATGTCTCCGGGCTTCTCGACCCGGATTCCGAAGGCCCCCATGGACTCAGCAACCTTGGAAAGGTCCACGTCGGTGAACTGCCACAGGTCTCCCGGAGATCCGCCTTCCAGACCTTCGTAGGCCCGTTCGTCGCCGCGTTTGTCTTGGGCCAGGGCATGGTTGTTGTTAATCACCGTTACCACCGGAATATTGTTCCGGACGGCCGTCTCCAGCTCTCCGATGTGATACCAGAACCCTCCGTCACCGGTGAAGCAGACTACCGGCCGGTCGGGCAGCGCGCACTTGGCGCCTATGGCCGCTGACAGTCCCCAACCCAAGGATCCGGCGCAGCGGATATAACCTTGGGTGGGCTCGTTCATGTCGATCATGGACCCGGTCCAGATGCCGGCGTGTCCGGTGTCGGCCACCAACATGGCATCTGACGGCAGCCACTTAGTGATCTCGGTACAGAGTCTTTCCGGGATTATGGGAATCGTTTCCGAGTTGGCCAACGGAGCCACTTCGTCCCGCCATTCTTTAACCAATTCTTTGGCCCTTGAAACCCATGCGGAACGGTCGCCGACGGGCTCCGAGGCCTCAATCAGTCTGCGGACACTCGCTTTGGCGTCGCCCTGCATGGCAACTTGAGCGGAATAGGTGCGGCCCAGTTCCGATGGGTCGATGTCTATCTGAATCACGGGCGTTCCGATAGCCGGGACCCGCCATTCGTTGGTCACTTGGCTGCCTGTGTGGCTGCCGATGTAGAGCACCAGGTCTGCTTCGTGGACCACCCGGTTGGCGCACCAACGGGAATATGAGCCGACGACTCCCACGGCCAGGGGATGATTGTCAGGGATGGCGCCCTTGGCGTTCAGCGAGGTGGCTACTGGAATGTTTAACAATTCAGCCAGCTCAACCAATTCCCGCTGGGCCCCGGAAGACGTAACCCCACCACCGGCCACGATGACCGGACGCTGGGCGTTCGCCAAGATCTGTGCTGCCTCCCGGACCCTCTCAGGTTCCGGTTCGGGCCGGAATGCGGGACGCTGGGTGAACGTCTCTTCCAAAAGGATCTCCAGGTCAGCTTCTCCGTTCTCCACCACCTGCCCGCCGATGCCTTCAAAATCCAGATGGACCGGGGCCGGCGCGCCGGTGGTAGCCTCGCGGAAAGCCTGCCGGAGCAACCCCGGAAGGTCGTTCACCGTATCGACGACTGCGCTAAACTTCGTGGTCGATGCGAATGGCCGTGAGTGGTCAACCTCCTGGTAGGCGTTGCGGTTCTGTTGGAGGTTTGATTTATGGCCGGTCAATGCCAGGACCGGGGACAGACCCAGATAGGCGTCTTGCAGACCCGCGGCCAAGTTGACCGCGCCCACGGACTGGGCCATGCAGACACCCACCTTGTTGGAGGCCCTGGCGTAGCCGTCGGCCATGTAGGCGGCCGCCTTCTCGCCGTGGGTCACCACGCGCTTGATGCCAAGTAGGTCCATCTCCGCGAGGGATCTGCGGAGCGTGGCCGGGACGAAGAATACGTGGGTGACGCCGTAGGCTTTCAAAGTCCCGGCCAGGTATTTGGCTCCGGTCATCTTAGGCATGGTTGTCCCTCTTAATCATCAAATATGGGCGGTGGCTAAGCGGCGGGGTGTTTAGATGCCTCGTTCGTCAAACACTTCTTTGGCGACCCGAACGGCGTTGGCGCCCACTGGTACCCCGGCGTAGAAGGCCGTGTGCAGAATTATTTCGCCAATCTCCTCCTTGGTTACGCCGTTATCCAGTGCCCGGCCGATATGGCCGCGAAGTTGGTCGGTCCGGTACAGGGCAATCAGGTTGGCCACCGTGATCATGCTGCGGTCCCGCTTGGATAATTCCGGGCGTTCCCAGACGTCGCCGAATAAGACATCGGCAGCTATCTCTGCCAACTTGGGTGAAACCTCTTGCATTGCGCTACGTGCGGTTGACATTCTTGACTCCTCTGATTATTTTCTGATTTGCGTTTGTTACCGGGCCGGCATTGGTATGCTGGGGCCCCAGTTGATGCCAAATTCGGCTCTTTCAATCCTCTGTCCGGTGAAGGTGGACGCTTTCTGGGTGGCCAGCCAGACCGCCGCTTCGTTGATGGAATCCGGTTGCTCCATGGGGATGTGGCCGGTGCCGGGCCAGTCGCCGTGGCGGTTCATCCAGGTATCGACCCGGCCGGGGCTTAGCACATTGACGGCAATGTCGTGTTCGCGGACTTCTTCGGCGATGCTCAAGTACGCCCGGTCTAATGCAGCCTTGCTCATGGAATAACCCACCCGGCCCTCCCGGTACGCCTGAGATGCGCCGGAGGTGATGCAGAAAATCGATCCGCCGCCCTTCTGCTCAATCATGGCCGGAAGGACGTATTTGCAGAGCAAGATCGGCCCCCGGATGTTCACGGTCAAGGTGCGGTCAAGCAATTCTTCTTCCAGGTCCACCACCGGGGACTCACAGTCCACACCGGCGTTCGAGACTACGATGTCGATGCGTCCGAAGTGTTTTACCGTCCGGTCGGCGAGGTCCCTAAGATCATCTGAATTAGTCACATCGCAGGGGACCGCCAGGGCTTCTCCACCGGCTACAGCGATCTGTTGGGCGGTATCGTTGATGGTGCCAGAGCCGTACTTGATGAAGGGCGAGTCCGGGGGCGGTTCGTGCTCGGTCCGGGATGCGACAACGACCTGGGCGCCGGCGGCGGCGAACGCCAAACACATGGACCGTCCGATGCCGCGGCTACCGCCGGTCACGATGGCTACCTTGCCCCTGAGTTCTCCTGCGACGGCCATGATTACTCCGTAAGTCCGCCGGCCAGATTAATGATCAACTAAGCAGCCAGGCGGAATTTTGGAAGGGTGATTGTGTCGTCTAGGACCTCGAATACGATTTCAACAGCCATGCCAATCTTGATGTTCGCCGGGTCCGGGTTGGCGATGACCAAGTTGCTGGGCATGCGGGGGCCTTCCTCGAGTTCAACGATCACTGGCACATAGGGCGCTTTGTCCCGGAATGGGGGAGTCGGTCCGCGGTGGACGATGGAAAAGGTGTGGATGATGCCCTTGCCACTACTCTGGATCCAGTCGGTATCTCGGGAGAAACACTCGGGACAGATGTCTCTGGGGTAGAAGTAGGAAGAATCGCAGGACTGGCAGTGGCGCAGCCACAATTCTTCTGCTTTGCACTTTTCCCAGTAAAAATCGGATTCCGGTTGGGGCTGGGGCGCCGGAATCGGCGGCGAAGACTGCTGCTGGGTCATCTCCCACTCCTGTGATTCAGAAACGTAGGCGGCTCTGGAGCAATGCCACCAAAAGAATAGGGACAAAAACCACAGGCGTCAAGAATCGCATATAGGCCCCGGTATTGCGCCTCAACCGGGCATTCGAGTAACGTTGCCTGTGCAATCATGGGAGCCCAGAGGTGCCAAGTCATGCGAATCGCGGTCATGGGAGCTGGAAGCATCGGCGGATATTTCGGTGGGATGCTGGCCCGCGACGGGAACGAAGTGTCTTTCATCGCCCGAGGAGCTCACCTGGATGCTATCAAGTCCAATGGGCTCGAAATAGTCCGGGATGAGGAAGAGTTCACGGTCCGATGCCAAGCCACGGACGACCCGCACGAGGTCGGGTTCGTGGACCTGGCCATGCTTTGCGTGAAAACCTACCAAAACGAAGTTGCTGTCCCCCTCATGCAGCCTCTTGTCGGGCCGGAAACCACAGTGCTATGCCTACAAAACGGGGTAGACAGCTACTTGAAGGCTGTCCAGACCCTGGGTGAGGAAAGAGTGCTGCCAGGAGCAGCTTTCATCGAAGCCGGCATGCTCGGGCCTGGAACGGTCCAGCAAACAGGTGGCGTGGTGCGGATAATCATGGGCGAGACCAGCGGCGTTGAGACGCCTCGTTGCCGGGCAATACGCGATGCGTTCTTAGCGGCAGGTGTCCCTGCCGAGGTGCTCGCCGATATCCGGGCCGGTCAGTGGGAGAAATTCATGTTCATCGCCACCATGGCCGGCGTTACATCCATGGCACGGACCACGCTGGCGGAGCTCATGCCCCAGCCCGATTGGCGCAAGGTCGTACTTGCTTGCCTGGCCGAGATAGACACCGTCGGCCGGGCCGACGGCGTTGGTCTCCCCCTGGACATCTTGTCCGACACGGTTAACTACATGGAGAATAACCTGGCTGATCTGAACGCTTCGATGTACACCGACCTGTTGGCCGGTCGCCCGATGGAGCTCGATGCGCTGAATGGAGCGGTGGTCCGCATCGGCCAACAGATTGGCGTCGAGACGCCCATCAACGACGTGATTTACGCAATGTTGAAGAAATTCCAAAACGGGAGCTAAGTAGATGGCCGGGACACCGGACAGCCACGATCTGGATAAGCTGACAAGATGGCATGAAGGCCTAACGTCCGCGTCGGGAAAGGGATTTCCGATTTGTGCCCTGTTTTTGGCATCCGGGGAAGATATTCGGGCCCACGACATTTTCCGTATCTACCGGATCGCATTTGAGAAATCGGACGCTGGTTTTCACGATCTGGTCATCTTCGGCCAGCATGGTATGTCTACCACCTGCGCCGCGCTGATACCCGGTTTGGGACTTACTAACCTCCAGACCCCTGCATTAGTGCTGATCACTTCCCTCGAAACAGGCCTCGTTTTCCACACCACCGGTCTGCCGGGTGGCGCTTTGCGGGAGGGCCAATCCGAGGAAGACGGCCGTGGAGTCCCGTGGCGAGCCGGGTTGGACGCCATCCGACGGGGGTTGGATGAGGTATCAGAGATCTCTCTGGATGGCGTGGACGGTCTTGAAAAAACGGTGGTCCAGGGCGAAACTTTGGCGGAAGAGGTGGGCCGGGTGAAGAATCAGGTGGAAGCCGGCTAAATCGCAGCCGCCAAGATGGCCCAAACGCCCCAGGCGACCAGCAGCCCTCCGGTCACTGTGGAGACCTTTCGTCCACCGGGGATGACCTTCTCTGCCAGGACAAAGGCCGCCAGAGCCGCGATCCACACTAGGTTCATCACTCCCAGAACGAATAGCAGCGCCATGAGGACCCAACAGCATCCCAGGCAATACTTGCCGTGCTGTAGACCCATCTTGAACGCGCCTCCGGTCCCCTCTCTCCAATCGGACATCAGGAAACTTAGCGGACTGCGGCAGTGGGTAAGGCAGACGTATTTCAACTGGCTCCACTGGAACAAACCGGCCAGCAGTAGCAGCCCGCCACCCAGGTATCCGCTGGAACTCCCTCCCATCATCGAGGACAACAGCGAAGCCTGATGCAGGCCCCAATTGCCCAGCGTGGCCACCAATGCGAACCCGGCCCAGATAACTAAATACCCCGAGAGAAAGACGCTGGTGGCGACGAAAGGACGGGATTGTTCGCGCCGTCTGCGGTTCACGGTAGCGAATAACAGGACCATTGGGGCGGCGCTAGGGACCATCATGGCCACCATCATCACCGCCCACATCACGAACATCAGCGAGAAGTCCGCGCCGCTCCAGGACCTAACGTTGCCCATGGCCATGCCCATCGACGTTCCCATATCGGCGTTGCTTTGGGCGACGTAGATGGTGTACCCCCAGGCGATAGCCACCACGGCCACCACACCGGAAATGACGATGGCCCGGTCTCGTTTTAGGAGAGATTCTATGCGTGGTGTGGTCTGCATAAGGTCCATACATGGGAGAGGGCCGTGATCTCTCGCGGCCCTCTGATTGCGCATTTAGTTAACCGATGGCGGCGGTCCGGTTTTTACTGGTTAGTCCATTCGACAGGTGCGAAGATAGCGTTTTGCCCGGAGTGGTCGAATTTGATCGCTCCGGTGTCCACTTTCATAACCGAAGTTTTGGCGCAGTCACCGTCGTCCCAAATCATTCCGCCGCCGGGGGGGAAAGCGATGTGGACTTCGTTCTCGTCACCCGTGACCGGATTCAGCAGGGGGGTGAATTTGACTTCACAGATCCCGTCGATGCTGAAACCACTGTTGCGACCGTTGACATCCATCTTGATGGACTTCATATGGGGTCCATCCAATGAGCTAAGTGTGGTGGCCAAGAGTTCCCAAGGCATCCCGCCGGCCTGCCCGGTCAGGATGGTTGCGATGCCGCCGACCTGTTCTTCGCTGGCCGACTCATCGATGTAGATCGCGGCGGCGCCATCACCTTCATGGATGGCCTTTGGCCACTTGACGGCCAGGACTAGTTTCATGCCCGATAAGTCGATGTCTCCAATTTTCCCCTCTTCAATATGGATCCCGACCAGGCCCTCGCATGATCCGTGATCGGGGAACCCACCGAAGTTGCAGTTGCAACCAGAATCGCAGTTGCAGGACTCTAAGAAAACGCCTTTAACCTTGTAGGGAGTCTGTGTCTGTGTCATTTTCTGATGACCCTCCTAATGAATCGGTATGTGTGCGTGAGTCGTTTAACCTGGGCTGGTGTCCCAATAACATCCAACTCTGAATCGCGAGGTTGCCATAATTCCCGGCATCGTCGAGGCTAGGAAGTAGACGCCCCTGCTGACTTGCCCAAGCTAAGCAGACGGACAAATTATATTTACAGCTTGACCGCGTGTCCAGCGATGCTATAATTCCCCGCGCAGGAGGTGTCCTATTGGAACCGTTTGACTTCATATCACCCAGTAGCATCGAGGAAGCCGTTAAGACTTTGGCTTCCAGTGGAGACCAGGCCCGAATATTAGCAGGTGGCACCGACATGCTGGTGCAGATGCGCGCCGGACGTCGGACCGCCCCCCTTGTTGTGGACATCAAGGGCATCCCAGAGCTGAATGTCATGTCATATGACGCCTCTAAAGGGCTCACGTTGGGAGCAGCTGTGCCCTGCTACAGGATCTATCAAGATGCGACCGTAGCAACGGCTTATCCAGGTCTGATTGACTCCGCCTTTTTGATTGGAGGGATCCAGATTCAGGGCCGTGCGTCCATCGGCGGAAATATCTGCAACGCAGCTCCCAGCGGCGACGCGATTCCCGCGGTTATTGCCTTGGGCGGCGTATGTAACGTCACCGGGCCCAACGGGACCCGGGAGATACTGTGCGAGGACTTCTGCACGGCTCCGGGCCGAAACGCATTGGAGAATGGTGAGATTCTGGTTTCCATCTCCATACCCGCGCCCCAGCCAAACGCAGGCGCTAATTACCTGCGCTTCATTCCCAGAAACGAAATGGACATCGCGGTTGCCGGAGTAGGCAGCGCCGTCCAACTTGACGCCTCGGGCCAGAACTTTGTCTCGGCCCGCATCGCACTGGCATCCGTGGCGCCCACACCGGTGTTCGCCAAGGAAGCCGGCGACAGCCTGGCTGGAAAGGCCGTATCAGAGGAAGCGGTCCAGCAAGCCTCCGAGTTGGCCATGGCCGCGGCCAAGCCCATCAGCGATATGCGCGGGACCATCCGCCAACGCACCCACCTCATCGGTGTATTGACCCGCCGCACCCTTAACAACGCTATTGAACGAGCCAGGGGAGGTTAACAATGCCCGGAGTTACCCAAGTACAGACCACTTTGAACGGTGAGGTAATCAACTTTCTGTGTGAGCCTCGCCAGAGCCTACTGGAAGTCCTGCGGGACGTCCTGGGCATGACCGGAACCAAGGAAGGATGCAACGACGGCAACTGCGGCGCCTGCACCATCATATTGGACGGCAGGATCGTCGATTCGTGCTTGGTTCTCGGCGTGGAAGCCGAAGGCAGAGACATCACGACCATCGAAGGCATGGCCTCTCCAGAGGGCCTGCACCCGCTACAGCAGTCTTTCCTGGAGAACGCCGCACTCCAATGCGGCATCTGCACCCCTGGATTCCTGCTGGCCTCCAAGAGCTTGCTGGACCAGGAGCCCGAAGCCGACGAGGGGCGGATCCGTCACTGGTTGGCGGGCAACCTCTGCCGCTGCACCGGCTATGACAAGATCGTCCGGGCCGTTCTGCAGGTAAGCAAGGCCAAATAACCGGCATCCACCAATGGTATTCAACCGGAGCTCTTCAACCAAAACTTGGGGCTCCGGTTTTAATTTAGGGGGGTATTGAGACATGACTTCGAACCAAGTTTTATCGGAAGTCGAATATGACGTCGTCGGAAAGCGCCCGGTGCGGCCCGATGGTGTGGACAAAGTTACAGGCCGTGCCCAGTATGGGGATGACACTAACTTGACCGGGACGCTGCGGGCCAAGGTGTTGCGCAGCCCCCATGCCCACGCCAGGATCAAGTTTATCGACACCAGCAAGGCCGAGGCGCTACCCGGCGTGCGGGCAGTGATTACGGCTAAAGACCTGCCCTTCGCTTCTCTTTCAAAGAAAGAACTGGGAGGCGAATATACGTCCCTCAAGTTTGCTTCTGACCATATGATGGCCAGCGATAAAGCTCTGTTCAAAGGCCACCCCGTCGCCGCGATCGCTGCGGTGAATGCCCACGTCGCAGAGTCGGCCATGGCGCTGATCGAGGTCGATTACGAAGTATTAAAACCCGTTGTGGATGTCCGTGAGGCCATGCAAGATGGCGCCCCGCTTCTGCATGAAGACCTGCGGACCAACGACATGGGCGAGACCGGGGAAAAACCATCCAACGTCGCCACCCACATGAGCTATTCCATCGGCGACCTTGACAAAGGTTTTGCCGAGGCCGACCTGGTGTTAGAGAAGGAATACACCACTTCAACCGTCCACCAGGGCTACATCGAACCCCACAACACCACCGCGTTCTGGAACTCCGATGGGCAGCTAAACCTCTGGACCAGCACCCAAGGTAGCTTCCAGGTCAGAGGTACCGTCGCCAGCATCCTTAGACTGCCGGTATCTCAAGTCAAAGTCACGCCCATGGAGATTGGAGGCGGCTTCGGCGGCAAGATCACTGCCTACTTGGACGCCATCTGCGCCGTCCTGTCCAAGAAAACCGGAGCGCCGGTCAAAGCGCTGATGACCCGGACTGAGGTCTTCGAAGCGTCGGGCCCGGCCCCCGCTTCCTGGATGCGGGTCAAGATCGGCGTGAAGAACAACGGGAAAATGACTGCGGTCGAGACTGAGATGGCCATGGACGCCGGCGCCTATCCAGGCTCCCCGGTCATGCAAGCCATCGTCTGCGCCTTCGCCTGTTACGACGTGGAGAACGGCAAGGTTGACGGCTACGACGTGGTCGACAACAAGCCCAAAACCGCCGCTTACCGGGCGCCTGGTGCGCCTCAAGCGGCGTTCGCAGTCGAGTCGCTGATCGATGAGATCTGCGCCGAGCTAAATATGGACCCCATCGAATTCCGTCTCCTGAACGCGGCCAAAGAAGGCACTCGCCGCATCGAGGGCTTGGTTGCCCGCCGTATCGGATTGGTGGAATGTCTCGAGGTCGCCCGCGACCACGACCACTACAAGTCTAAGATCGACGGGCCCAACGGACGGGGCGTAGCCTGCGGCTACTGGCCCAATCGTGGATTCCAGTCCAGCGTGGTCATGACCGTCAATTACGACGGTGTCGTCAGCCTGTTAATGGGGTCCGTGGACATCGGTGGCACCCGGGCTTCCATAGCCCAGCAGACCGCCGAGACTCTGGGGATAGGATATGAGGACGTCAAACCCACCGTGGTCGACACCGACTCCATCGGTTATACGTTTATCACCGGCGGCAGCCGAACTTGCTTTGCTACCGGCTTGGCAGCGATCAACGCCGCTGAGGACGTGAAGAGTCAGATGATTTCCAGGGCCGCCAAGATCTGGGACACCAACGAAGATGATATCGAGTACGTGGCCGGGGTCGTCCAGCACAAGTCTGACGAGGAGTTGAAGCTAACCTTCAAGGACTTGGCGCGCCAACTGGCCACAACCGGAGGCTCCGTCTCGGGCCGCGCTAGTGTCGATCCCAGCGGAGAGGGCAACGGTTACGCCGTGCATATCGCGGATGTGACCGTGGACCCCGATACCGGTAAGACCGACGTTACCCGGTTCACTGCGGTGCAAGACGCCGGCAAGGCGATTCACCCCAGCTATGTCGAAGGACAGATGCAGGGAGGGGCGGTCCAGGGCATCGGCTGGGCGTTGAACGAGGAGTATTTCTTCGACGACTCAGGCAAGATGATGAACCCAACTTTCTTGGACTACCGCATGCCCATTTCTCTGGACCTTCCGATGATCGATACCGTAATCGTCGAAGTCGCCAACCCCGGTCACCCATATGGGGTGCGCGGAGTGGGAGAGGTCGCGATCGTCCCGCCTATGGCCGCCGTCGGCAACGCCGTGAGTGCTGCAACCGGCAACCGGATGCGCAGTCTGCCAATCACCCCCGGCAAGATCCTCGAAGCCGACTGGGAGAACGGTAAGAGCTAACCCGCATCTGATCAAGGCATTCCAGGCCGTCCTTGCTGGCGAGAACACTAGGAAGGGCGGCCTTTTCGTTGCCTGGGCTCGGACCGCATAATTTGGTGCTGGCATGGGGTTGACAAGCGAACCGCCATATCAGAACCTGAATAAGGCGGAACCAAACGCGCCGCCATATCTGGGAGCTTGGAGTTAAACCCCGAAAATTGGCCAAGATTTTCATCCCAACCATGCTCCAGAAGTTGACGTACGGTGTGAAACAGGTTGAACTGGAAGCACGAAACGTCCGCCAAGTCATTGAACAGTTAGACGGTCTTTATCCCGGCATGAAAGACCGCCTGGTGGAAGACGGAGAGATTCTCCCCAACCTGGCCGTTGCCATCGATGGCGATGTTGCGACGATGGGTCTTTTGCAGAAGGTTGGCGAAAACAGCGAAGTCCACTTCGTCCCGGCCATAGGCGGCGGTTAGACACACCAAAGGCTGGATGCTCCCTGATGCTGCTGCCCAATCGGACCTGGACTCACAAAAGGACAGAAATATATGAAGGGGAAATCCCGGGTCGAGAACCCGGTTTCGGCTGGAGGCGTGGTCTACCAGATGCATGCCGGCCGGTTGGAGACGGTGCTTTGCGGCCGTAGCCAGCCGGTGCGGTGGAGTCTGGCAAAGGGCACTCCCGACGACGGAGAGACCCTGGAGCACACCGCACTTCGGGAAGTCCGGGAGGAAACCGGACTGGAAGTTGAGATCGAAGGGTCATTGGGCAGTATCGAATATTGGTTCGCCGACCGGAACCGGGATGTCCGGTATCACAAGACGGTTCATTTCTATCTGATGGCGCCGGTCGGTGGCGCGACGGATCAGCACGACCCAGAGTTTGACGTGGTACAGTGGTTCGACGTAAAAGACGCGCTTAAGAACTTGGCCTACGCCAATGAGGTGAACGTGCTGGAACGGGCATTGGAGTTGATCGCTGAGAAAGACGGAGCCAACTCGGGAGAGAGGAGCTAATCTGATGGCGGTCCCGGGTGGAGGCCCCTATTCCGAACTATATGGCGGCAGGATAATCCTGCGCGACAAACGGTCAGATGACGCCGAGAACGACTACCGCTGGCGGAGCGACCCGGAACTGGCCCGGCTGGACGCCGCTATTCCGCTGACCATGTCATTCGAGCGCTACCTGAAGCTGTTCGAAGACCAGATGAAGTACCCAACCCCTGGCTCCCATCATTATTCCATCGACACATTGGACGACCGGTTCATCGGCAATTGCATGTACTACGATATGGACACGGTCAACCTTGAAGCCGAACTAGGGATCGTCATAGGCGACCGCGACTATTGGAGCGACGGATACGGATACGATGCGGTAACGACACTTTTGGATCATATGTTCAACGCCCGCAATCTGAAACGGGTCTACCTGCACACACTGGAATGGAACGGCCGGGCCCAGAAGAGTTTCTCGAAATGCGGGTTCAATGCCGTGAGACCCGTCCGGCGGATGGCCCATGACTTCATCCTGATGGACGTGCTTCGGGACGATTGGTTCTTTAACGCCGAAGAGCGTTTGTCTGCCCGCTTCAAAGATAAGGACGACGCCGGGGACCAGAGTTCTCAGTCTAGTCAAGCTACTGCTGACTAGCCTACGGTTGACTAAGCTACGGCTGCCACGGCTTCCTGCAGGCTGACCGCCCCGGTGTAGAGAGCCCTTCCCACGATCACGCCCTCGACGCCCGTCGGCAGCAACTCTCTGATGTGCTCAACCGATGCCACACCTCCCGACGCCAGCACGGCTAGACCTGTTTCTCTGACCAATTGAGCATTGGTCTCCAGGTCCGGGCCGGTTAGAGCGCCGTCCCGGACGATATCGGTATAAAGCAGCCGCTCGACCCCTAGTTCTGCCATCTGGTGGGCCAGATCGAGCACAATTACCGCGCTGGTCTCTTTCCACCCCTTGACCGCTACCAGGCCTCCTTTGGTGTCCACCGAGACCACGACCCGCTGGCCGCCGTGTTTCCGGCAGACTTCTTTCACCATCTCTGGGTCGTTCACAGCGGCAGTGCCGATGACCACCCGGTCGACTCCGGCCTCAAGCCAGGCGTCTGCGGAGGCGAGGTCACGGATACCGCCACCCACCTGGACCGGGATATCCAGGCCGCGGACGATGGCTGAGATCACTTCCAGGTGGACCGGCTTTCCTTGGACAGCTCCGTCTAAGTCAACCAGATGCAGCCGGTGACCACCCTGTTGTTGCCAGGAATGGGCCATGGCCAGCGGGTCATCCGAGAACACTGTCTCCTGATCGAAGTCGCCCTGAAAGAGACGGACACAACGGCCGTCTTTCAGGTCTATGGCGGGAATAACTTCCATATATATCCTGGTGGGAGGGCCTGCAGATAGCCGGATGCGGATTATCTGGCGCCGACCATCCCGATAAAATTCTTGTAGAACCGCAGTCCAGCCGGGCCACTCTTCTCCGGGTGAAACTGAGTGGCGACCAGGTTGTCCTTGGCGTAGATGCTGCAGAATGGGATACCGTATTCGGTTGTGCCACCCACGCCGTCGGATTCTTCGGGCGCGGCGAAATAGCTGTGCACGAAATAGAAATAGCTGTCTTGGGGGATGCCGGCCAATGCGGGATGACGGTTTAACTCCTCAGAGTTGAAACTTACGCTGTTCCAGCCCATGTGCGGCACTTTCAGACCGGCCGGCAGTAGTTTCGCATTCCCCTGCACTACGCCCAGGCAGGGGGCGTCACCCTCTTCGGTCCGGTCCATCAGTAGTTGCAGACCGAGACAGACGCCCAAAAAAGGCCTTCCTGAAGCGATGTAGTCGCGGATGGGTCCGACCAAGTTTCGCTGCCCAAGCGCGTCCATTGCCGCGGGTCCCGAACCCACGCCCGGGAGAACAACCGCATCGGCGGCTTCAAACTCCGCCGCATCGCCGGTGACCAAGGGGGTCACTCCCTGGGACTCCAGCGCCCGCGACACGCTGCGCAGGTTGCCTGAGTCGTAGTCTATTACCACTAGTTTCATGGGCCTCTGTTTTGCCTCTAGTTTGGATTGCGAGCCGATGGTTGGCTGGCTTGTAACGTGTAGTGCCCACGCCATAGCCATCCCCGGTGCGCGGGAGAGCGAATAGTCTGTGGTGGGAGAGGTTACCTTGTACTACGTGGCCCGTTCTATTGGTATCTCTCGGTCTTCGTAGCGGGCAAGGACAAACAGTAGGTCACCCAGGCGGTTCAGGTAGCTCATGATCAGGTTGTTGGTGAGCATGTCTTTTTCGGCCATTGCGACCACCCGTCGTTCGGCAGTCCGGATAACGCAGCGGGCCAGGTCGATGGCGGCCGATGCCTGGGATCCGCCGGGTAGGATGAAAACCTTGGGCATCTCGAACTCCTCTTCCAAGGAATCGATGGCCGCTTCCAGAGATTCCACCATCTCCTCGGTCACAGGTTTGAAATGCTGCTGGAACAATTCGTATTTACCAGGGTCAGTGGCCAGCTCGGCGGCGATGGTGAACAGCTCCCGTTGGAGGTCGCGCAGCATGTCGTTGACCCGCTGGTCGCTGGTCATGGCCCGGGCCAGACCCATCACGGATACTGCCTCGTCGGTGATGCCGTAGGCCTCGGTATTGGGGCTGTTCTTGGAGATTCGGCCACCGTAGAGCAGGCTCGTCTCTCCGGAGTCGCCGAACTTGGTATAGACCTTTTTCCTGTAGTCGTCCGATGTAGAAGAAGACACGCGAAGCACCTTCGATTTTACTGGTTGGAGGATTCGCTAACGGCCAGAAATCAGGCGTGAATTCGCTCAAGAAATCAGGCTGTAGGCAGTTTCAATTGTAGCATAGGGGTTTGGCGGGGGCTATACTAACGACCACTCTAAGAGAGGTGCGACGCCATGCCGCCGGAAGTGCGGGTTATCGGGATCGAGGGTATGCCCGAGTTCAACGACGGCGAGGACTTAGCCGGGCCGATGATAAATGCGGCCCAGGCCCAGGGCACGCCCATCGAAGCCGGAGACATCTTGGTGGTGACCCAGAAGATCATCTCCAAGGTGGAAGGCAAGGTCGTCAAGATAAGTGACGTGGAGGCATCTCCTCTGGCTATCACCATCACCGAAGGCCACCGGCGGGACCCGCGCCACACCGAGTGGGTGCTCCGGGAATCCAAACGCATCGTCCGCATGGACCGCGGCGTGATCATCTCCGAGACCAAGCACGGCTTCTACTGCGCCAACGCCGGCATCGACGCCTCCAATATTCCTGGGAACGACACCTTGGCTCTGCTGCCCGACGACTCCGACGCCTCGGCCCGGGGCATCCGGCAGGCGGTGAAAGACCGGCTGGGGATCGTGGTCGCCGTGATAGTCTCCGACACCTTTGGCCGACCTTGGCGCAACGCCGCCACCGATGTGGCCATCGGCGTTGCTGGCATAGACCCCATCCGCAGCTACGTCGGCCAGATGGACAGCCACGGCCATGAGATGTTCACCACCGAGATCGCCGTTGGCGACGAACTGGCCGCGGCAGGGGAACTGGTTAGCGGCAAGGTGGACGGAGTGCCCGTCAGCATCATCCGCGGCTACCAGTACGCTGTCGATGAGGACGCCAGCATCCAGCGGATACTTCGAGGTTCTGAGAAAGACCTGTTCAAGTAGGGCCTCCCCCACGGACAACGCGTCTGCACTCGCATCTGTCATTCCGATCCGTCCGCCGAAGGAGAGGAATCTCGTTGCCGCTGGGCAGACACTGAACAAGAGCAAAGAGACCCCTCGCTTCACTCGGGGTGACGGGCCGCGGAAAATGTTTAATTCTCGTCGGAACTTAACACCGGCAATCCGCCATCATCACCGAACAGCGGCAACTGCTGCACCACTGGCTCCTCTTCCTCGGTATCTTCTCCGAAGTTAGTCATTCCGACCCCCAGCAGGCGGAAAGTGCGGCCCGGCTCCAGTTCTGCCGCCATTAGTGCCCAGGCTGCCTCTTTAATCGGCTCTTCGTCGCTCGTATGGTAGGGCAGAGTGAATTGGCGGGTAAATGTGGTGAAGTCGGCAAGCCTTAATTTCAGCTTAACGGTCCGGCCTCTAAGGCCGTTTCGTTCCAGCGAATGTGCCACCCCGACAGCTTTTAGTTCCACAACGTCTCTCAGTTTGGTCTCATCCCCGATGTCGGTGACGAAGGTGGTCTCGGAGGATATGGATTTGGAGGCGCTCTCCGTGTTGACAGCATCGTCGTCCCGGCCAATGGCCTTGTCACGGACGCTGGCGGAGCGTTTGCCAAACATCCGGGCGAACCACTCCAGCGGCTGGTCAGCTAACTGCCCGATGGTCTTGATGCCCTCGCCGTGGAGGCGTTCGGCGGTCTTGGGGCCGATGCCCCAGAGCTTGCTCACCGCCAAGGGCGCCAAGAACTCCGCTTCGTCGCCGGGCTGGACCACGACTAGACCGTCGGGTTTATCTAGGTCCGAGCCGATCTTGGCGACTGTCTTGCAGGTGCCGACACCGACGGATACGATCAGGCCGGTCTCATCGAATATGCGGCGCTTCAGGTCTAAGGCGACTGCAAGCGGTTTTTCTCCTCCGTCCACCACCGCAGTGATATCCAGGTAAGCCTCATCCATGGAGAGTGGTTCCACGAAGTCGGTGAGGTCCCGGAAAATGCTCATGACCTCTCCAGATTTTTCCTTGTAGCGGCTGAATCTTGGCGGGACGATTATCCCCTGAGGACAACGGTGGACGGCGGTGCGCATGGGCATCGCCGAGTGCACGCCGAACACCCGGGCTTCGTAGGACGCGGTGGCTACAACCCCCCGGTTCTCCGGGCGGCCACCGACCAGCACCGGCTTGCCAACCAGTTCCGGGTTGTCCAATTGCTCGACAGCGGCGTAGAAGGCGTCCAAGTCGGCGTGGATGATGTGACGCAATTGCCAAGTCCTCGTCTATCCGTAACCCAAGTGTCTAAGTCTAAAGTTCGGATAACGTATTTTACTGCGATTGGCACCGCAGGTCAGCCAATCGGTTTCAGACGAATAATTAGGATTCCCAACGATGGCGGTAGCACTCGGCATACAGTTCACTGGGCGTCTATCACCGAAGCGGCGCTGATCATGGTCCCGGTGTTCTGGGGGATGCTTCACAGGTTCCCTGATTGGATTGCAGCAGATGGGCTTTGGTTTGGGCATGGCTATCTTGCTGGACGCCANCAACGTCCGCTGCGTGATGGTCCCCGCATCNATGAAGTTTCTGGGCAAATGCAACTGGTACCTGCCTAACTGGCTGGAANGGGTCCCAATGTGCGGTTCGAACCGGCTGAGGCGGCCGCCCCGTCGCCAGCCGACGACNAGGTGTTACAGCAGGTCCGAATCTGTCTAANGAAGGGGCACGGCATTGCCGTGCCCCTTCGTGTTTTGAGGCGTNGCGCAACCTCGCCGCAGAAGTTACAATATCCCCTACTCTGGGACACGGCCCGACGAACTTAAGGAGGCCCGATGGCAACGATCCTCGAGGATTATATCGCCAAGCACCCCGGTTCGGCCCAACGGTACCTGGAGGCCTCCGAGATCTTCCCGGGCGGCGTTACCCACGACACTCGCTACGCCCAGCCCTTCCCTCTGTACATGACCCACGGCGAAGGCCCGCGCAAATGGGACGTTGACGGCAACGAGTACGTCGACTACGTCTCCGGCCACGGAGCGTTGTTGTTGGGACACTCCCACCCAGCCATCGCCGAAGCGGTCTCCAAACAGATCCAACTTGGCACCCACCTAGGCGCGTCCACCGACGATGAGATCCGTTGGGCCAAAGCCATCAAGGCACTGATGCCGTCCATCGAAAAACTTCGGTTTCACAGCTCCGGCACCGAGGCGACTTTGATGGCCATGCGCTTGGCCCGCGCCTATACGGGCAAGGACAAGGTCATCAAGCTGCAAGACCACTTCCACGGTTGGCACGATTATGCCATGGCCGGTTCCGACCGCTCTGCGCCCGGTATCCCCGAGGCCAGTTGGGGCACCATGGTGGTTGTCCCGCCGGATGACTTGTCAGCGGTAGGGGATGTCATCAAGCGCGACCCGGACATCGCCGCAATCATCCTGGAGCCCACCGGCGCTCACTTCGGCCAGCTGCCCCTGGACGTACCCAACTACTTGACCGGCCTGCGTGAACTGACGGCTCAGACTGGTGTCATATTGATCTTCGACGAAGTGGTCACCGGGTTCCGGGCGGCCCCGGGCGGGGTACAAGAACGCTATGGAGTGAGGCCCGACCTGACGACCATGGCCAAAATAGTGGCCGGGGGGCTGCCCGGTGGAGCAGTCGGTGGCAAGGCCGAAATTATCGATATGATCGCCCACCGTAACGACCCCGACTGGGACAACAACCATCGCGTCTACCACCCTGGCACGTTCAACGGGAACCCACTTTCCGCTGCCGCCGGCGCGACGGCCCTTGAGATGATCGCCACCCAGCCTATAAACCAACAGGCCGACGTCATGGCCGACCGGCTTAAGAAGGGTATCAACTACGTGCTGGGGCGGTTAGAGATTCCGGGCCACGCTCACGGCATCGCGTCGATGATTCACGTGGTCTTGGCGGATTGCGCCTGTGATCGGGAGCTCTGCACCATGTCTCACGCCAAGATCGTCGAAGCCAACGGGTCGCCCGCCGTAACAGCCATGAAACGCGGCCTTCAAAACCGTGGCGTAGACATCATGAGCCGCGAGACGTTCTTGGTGTCCGGCACCCACACGGAGAAAGAGATCGACCATACCCTGGACGCCTTCCAAGAAGCCATGGCTGCGGTGAGAGCCGACGGCCTGATCTAGGCGAAAAAGTCAACAATTCCTGATTCTGTTAGAATTTCCCAATCCAAGACCAAGCGCGTAATAAGAGGTGAACTATCATGCCTAGTTTTACTGACAAGTTGACCGTTGGCGGCAGCGAGATGGATATGTATGCCGCGCTCCCTTCGGGCTCCGGACCCCACCCGGCCGTGGTGATCGCATTCCATGTGGGCGGGCTGGACGACTTCGACCGGAAGATGGCCGACCAGTTGGCCGAAGCCGGTTTCGTGGCCGTAGTGCCCGATCTGTTCCACCGATACTCGCAAGAGATCATGGACGGCCCCCGCTTGGACCGCCTGGGTCACCTGAAAGACGCCGACATCGTCGCTGACATGAATGCCGCGGTAGAGTTTTTGACTGCAAATTCGGCCATCGACAACGACCGCATCGGCGTGACCGGCTTCTGTATGGGCGGGCGCATCGCCTGGCTGATGGCCGCCACCAACCCCATTTTCAAGTGCACAGTGCCGTTTTATGGCGGCAATATCATGGGCAACTGGGGCCCCGGCGACACGCCGTTCTCGATGGCTGCCAACATCAACTGCCCCATGCTGTTCCACTTCGGTTCCGAAGACGGCAATCCATCGGTGGCTGACCGGGATAATTTCGACGCAGAACTGAGCCGCTTGGGCAAGGACTTCGAGTTCCACACCTACGACGGCGCCGGTCACGCGTTCATGGACTACACCAACCCGGAGCGCCATCACGAGGCATCGGCCGCGGCTGCCTGGCCTCGGACAGTTGAGTTCTTCGACAAGCATTTGAAGTAGGTCCGTTCGCCCGCGTTGATTATTATCTGAGAGGGGTTGTATGCCGTCTTTTTGGGAAAAAGTGTCAGTCAACGATACCGAGATGGACGTTTATGCCAGCGTGCCCAACGGCTCCGGCCCCTTTCCCGCCGTGGTAGTGGCCCAACATGCCAGCGGCGTGGACAAATTCATCCAGGACATGGCCGATAAATTGTCTGCCGCTGGTTATGCCGCAGTGGCCCCGGACCTTTTCCACCGGATTACCGATAAGATGGTGGAAAGCACCGGAAAAACCAAACGCGATCAACTTAGCGACCCGTTGATCATCGACGATATCAACGCCACCGTTGAGTTCTTGGCCGGTCATTCCGCCATAGACTCGGACCGTATCGGCATCACGGGGTTCTGTATGGGGGGGCGCGTCACTTGGCTTGCCGCCGCCACGATTCCAACAATCAAGGCTGCTGTTCCCTACTACGGCGGCAACATCATGGTGCCTTGGGGAGATGCCACAGAACCACCATTGACGCTAACGTCGGGGATTAAATGCCCGGTGCTGTTCCACTTCGGAGAGATCGACGAGAACCCTTCACAGGCGGATATGTTGGTGCTGGATAGAGTGCTCTCCGCCAACAGTGTGCCGCACCGGTTCTACACCTACCCCGGCGCAAACCACGCCTTCATGAACCCAGCCAATCCTCCCCGCTACCAGAGGGTGGCCGCGGAGATGTCCTGGCCGCGAACCCTGGACTTCTTTGGAACGCACCTGAACGGTCCGCCGACCCCCGGTTACGACGGACCTGCCTGCGAATAAATCAGACACATATCTTAGGAGAAGCCATGCCCCGCGTATCACTGGACTTGGAACTGGCAGACGACCGTGCGGTCTTGAAATCGGACGGCTGGAGAATCGCCCCCGGCCTGGTCCCGGGCGAGCCCAATCAAGGCTTGACAGCCGAGATGGGGGACAGCCCGGCCCGGCTACCAGATTACGACGACTCTGGATGGGAGAATGACTCGGACATNCAAAAGCGNCGCTCAGTTGGCTTCACCTTCGCCTGGTACCGCATCAAGNTCACCATTCCNGACCAAGTCAANGGCGAGAACGTCGCCAGGGGAAGGGTATGGTTTGAGACCAACGTGGACAACTANGGCGAAGTCTACGTGGACGGCCACATCGACCGGGACAAGTGGGTCGTCACGGGTAACAACACCCCCAAGCGCGTCCTCATCGAAGACCCGGCGGTCCCCGGAACTGAGCATACAATTGCCGTTCTGGTGGCGAACGCTCCGTTGGGCGCTCCGGTGGGCACCATCTTCATGCGCTATGCCACCCTGGCATTTGAGCCTGCGCCCGGCCCATAAACCCGAGCCGCGCAAACAAGAGACTTCGAATTCCGGCCGGCGTTCCAGATCCTGGGCCGCTGGCCGTTCTGATTTACCGGCCGTTCTTATTTAAGGGAGCCGAAATGAGCAACCGTCAATTCGCCGGCCAATTGGCCGCACCTGAATTCCCCTCGGACCTGGAGTGGGTCAACTCGGACCGGCCTCTGACGATGAAAGACCTCCAGGGAAAGATCGTCATCCTGGACTTCTGGACTTACTGTTGAATCAACTGCGCCCATATCTTTCCGCAGTTGCGGAAACTGGAAAAGAAGTACGCCAACGAACTAGCCGTGATCGGAGTCCATTCGGCCAAGTTCCCCAACGAGAAAGAGACCGATAACGTGGAAAAAGCCGTTCGCCGGTACCAGCTGGAGCACCCAGTGATCAACGACGGCCAATTCCAGATATGGCAACAATACTCGTGCCGGGCCTGGCCTACGCTGATGTTCATAGACCCCAAGGGCAACGTCGTGGGCAAACACGAAGGCGAGATGTCATTTGAGGCTTTTGATGGGCTGATCAGCCAGATGGTGGCCGAGTACGAGTCCGATGGAACCCTAGATCATAGGTCCATGCCGTCCAGGTATCACCAACCGGCCGACACCCCTCTCAGTTTCCCCGGCAAGGTGCTGGCTGACGGGCCGGGTGACCGGCTGTTCATCGCCGACACTAACCACAACCGCATCGTAATCACCTCTCTGGACGGCGTCTTGCGGCAGGTTGTCGGCAGCGGTGAAGAGGCCCTGACCGACGGCGACTTGGCTTCCTCTTCCTTTAACCACCCGCAAGGGATGGTCCTGGATGGCGAGACGCTGTACGTGGCCGATACCGAGAACCATGCCATCCGCCGGGTGGACCTGGCGGCCGGTACAGTGGAAACGATTGCCGGGACCGGAGAACAGGGACACTCCCGTGAAGGTCGGCGGCCAGGCCGGACCATGGAACTATGCTCGCCCTTTGATCTGCTCCAGCACGAGGGAACGCTCTACATCGCCATGGCCGGAATCCACCAGCTCTGGTCTATGGACCTGAAAGACGGCATTGTTGGCCCCTTCGCCGGCACCGGTGGGGAAGCCATCACAGACGGTCCCTTGGCCACCGCGGAACTGGCCCAACCCTGCGGCATCACCACCGACGGGGTAAAACTCTTTTTTGCCGACAGCGAGACGAGTTCGGTGCGGTCCGCCGACATTGATCCAACGGGGAAGGTGCGGACGATCGTCGGCCTAGACCTGTTCGTGTTTGGAGACGTTGATGGCTCGGACCACCACGTTCGTCTGCAACACCCCATCGGTATCACCCACTTTGATGGCGTGCTCTACATCACCGACACCTACAACCACAAGGTCAAGCGGGTGCTGCCGGCCATGCGGAGCGCCTTCACCGTGCTGGGCAACGGCTCGTCGGGCCACGTAGACGGGCCAGCCAGCCAAGCGCAATTCTCCGAACCCAGCGGCATCAGCTTCGCCAACGAAAACATGTACATCGCCGACACCAACAACCATGCGATACGGGTTGCGGGGATAGAATCAGGTGAGGTTTCTACGTTGGAGATTACGGGACTTTAGG
Source organism: Chloroflexota bacterium (assembly GCA_002698265.1). GTDB lineage: Bacteria > Chloroflexota > Dehalococcoidia > Lucifugimonadales > UBA3495 > UBA9611. The sequence goes on from NZVX01000098.1 coordinate 22,273, forward strand.
TTACGACCCAGTAATCCTAGAGAAATTAACGCCCTTCTCCCGCTCATGGTGACGACGTGTACGAAATTACTCCGATTCGGTTCACGCTAGAGAGGTCGCTCGTTCGTACATTCTGATGGAGATGGACGGTCCGGTGGTAGCGCGCGTCGTTCGGTACGACGAGGCCGGAGGTTTAAATCCTCTCACCTCGACCAATTATTTACCTAATTCGTCGGATCTATGGCTTTATCTACTGATGTGGTGGCTTAAACACTCAGCATCGCTTCCTATTTCTAGATCGCAGCAAAAAAACCCTTCCAAACTGGAAGGGTTTTTTGCTGTCTGATTTCATGGTGACCCTCCTCGGGGTCAAACCGAGAACCTACTGATTAAGAGTCAGGCGTTTTTTGTGCATAGGCGTTCATAGCAGTCCACAGCAGGCATTATTTTGAGACTAACCATTAAAACCGTGCCTATCGGAGAAAATTAAATTGGGTAGAAATTGCGTACAAAATACTCAAACCTCCATTCCACCTAGCATCTAACAAAACCACAGCATTTCAAGTTTGTCTGGGGCCTCCGGTGACGGGTCAGACCGGCGATAGAAAGTTCCACCACTGCCGAATCAGGATAGAATGGTTGCAATTTCATATAATCAGCCGAGTAACGAGAATGCCCAACGTTTGCATGCAATTTATTCGCGTCTTTTGGGCCGTTGGCGTAATTGTTATCTCGGCCGGCACGGCGGGCTGTGCTGCCACGGGTCCGTCCGAGGCCGACGTCCAGCAGATTGTTGATGCCCGGGTGGCGACAGCCATCGCTGAAGTTCCCACGGTTACACCAGCCCCCATCACCGCAACGGCCACTCCGGTAACTTTCCCGAATACCCCAACCCCAGCGCCTACAGCCACCCCACAGCCCACACCGACACGCATCCGATTTCCATCTACAGCGACGCCACAACCACCCCCTACCGATTTCAGTGATCTCTTCGCCAAATATGTTAACAGTGTCTTTAGGATCGAGACATCCAGCGGGATGGGAACAGGGTGGCTGATTGAGCCGGACTTGATCTTAACTAA
>NZVX01000099.1 GCA_002698265.1 Chloroflexota bacterium
TCCAATACTTCCGCGGAAGTACCCGGCAAACTGCCGACGCCAGCGGCTTTCAACTCGGTCAAGTACTGCTTGATAGTCGATTCCGATCGTATGGATCCGTACAGGACTTCCTCGGGAGAGAACCCATGGATGTGCATGTCCGGCAGTTCTTTCTTGAGGGATTCACAGAGCCGGATGTATAGGTCTCCCTCCATCTTGGGAGGCAGACCCGCCTGGACGCATACCTCGGTGGCGCCGTAGTCCCAAGCTTCCTTTGCCCGCCGGATGATCTCTTCGACCGGGAGCAAGTAGCCTTCCTCTTGTCTGAAGTCGCGGCTGAAGGCGCAGAAGCCGCAACGTTTGATACAAACGTTGGTGAAATTGATGTTTCGGTTGACCACGTAGGTGACAATATCGCCTACAGTGCGCCGCCGTAACTCGTCAGCGGTCATCACCATGGCGTTGTATTCCTGGCCTTCGGCGCCGAACAACACCACCGCTTCTTCGCTGGTGATGTCCTCCCCGGAAAGCGCCCGGTTCAACACCGCAGCCGTTTCGGGTCTGATCCCGCCGATTATCGCACCCAGGTTTTCGACCTGGTTCTGTCCCTTGGATTCAGCCGGCATATCTTTGCATTCCCCCTTGAACATAGCCCTCATCATCAGCCATGGCCGACACTTTTAGCGAGAGAGCGTCGGGTAGAAATCGTTTCGTCTTCAGGAAGTACTCCGGGTATACAGGAAGCCTGGGTCTTAGATCGAACCCGGCTGCCTCGGTTTTTCTCTTAAGGTCAGTTAGCGCCGGCCACGGGGCCTCAGGATTTACGAAGTCTGGCGTCAATGGCGATACACCGCCCCAGTCGTTGATTCCTGCGTCCAGGTATATCTGGTAGTCCTTGGCGCTCAGATTGGGCGGTACCTGAAGATTGGCCTCCGGTCCAAGTATCAGACGGGCCACCGCCACGGCCCACAGGAACTCTTCCGTCTCCGCGTCGGGGGAATCCCCCATCGCCGTGTCCGGTTTGGCCCGGAAGTTCTGAATGATCACTTCCTGGACATGGCCGTACTGGGCGTGCAGTTCAGCGATGGCCAACAGGGATTCGATGCGGTCCCGGCGGCTCTCGCCTATGCCGATGAGGATACCAGTGGTGAAAGGCACCCGCAACTGTCCAGCCAGCTCCAGGGTACGCAGCCGCACTCTCGGGCGTTTGCTCGGGGCGAACTCGTGGGGGCCTCCCTGGGAATAAAGGGCCTTGCTGGTGCTCTCCAGCATCAGACCCATGGACGGATTGAACGGCTGCAAGGCTTCGATCTCGCGGCGGGCCATCGTGCCGGGATTGGCGTGGGGTAGCATATCGGTTTCTTGCACCACCAGCTCGCACACGTGGGTCAGGTATTCTAACGTCGTCTTGAACCCCCGGTGTTCCAGCCACTCCTTGGCCTCCGGATAGCGTTGCTCCGGGCGCTCTCCCAAGGTGAAGAGGGCCTCGGTGCAGCCTAGCGCGGCCCCTGAATTGGCAACGTCCAGTACTTGCTCCGGGGTCATGAACAGGTCATTACCGGCCTGCTGAGGGTCCTTACGAAAGGTGCAGTACCCACAGAAATCCCGGCACATTTGCGTCAACGGGATAAAGACCTTGGGCGAGAAAGTGACCGTGCTGCCCTTGGCCTGGTTTCGCATGTCCGCGGCGGCGGCGCAGATCTCTTGGGTGGTGTCTTGATGTGCGGCAAGGAAAGACAGGCAATCAGACTCGGACAGGGGGTAACCCGCCTTCGCCTTGGAGATAACCTCTTCCAAGGGAGGACTGACTTGGGTCGCCTCGCCAGAAGGGACGGAAACCGTCAATTGAACTCCATCCTCCCACCTGCGGAAGGAACGGCCTACCCTCGGATACTCCGTAGGCGGGCAATAATATCGAACTATTCTAGACCGTCGGGACTGGTCGAGCAATAAGGTAGGCAGCGAAGAAGGTGAAAAAGATTGGGTATAGCCAGGAAATGGGCTCAGAAACCGTTGAGACGCCCCTGGTCCGTGAGGTCCGCGGTGGCGTAGGGCCGGACCAGGTGGTCGTGGGCGCGGCGTGTGGCAACCCGGCCCCGAGGTGTCCGCTCAAGGAAGCCAAGTTGCAGCAGGAACGGCTCCCAAACATCCATGATCGTGTCCGAGTCCTCATTCAACGAAGCCGCCAGTGTTTCCAGTCCAACCGGACCGCCGTCAAATTTGTCGATGATGCTGATCAGCAGCCGGTGATCCGACCGATCCAAGCCCAGTTCGTCCACATTGAGCTGTTCCAACGCAGCTCGGGCAACGGCGCCGTCTACCCGGTTATCGGCCTTGACAAGGGCGTAGTCCCGAGTCCTTTTCAGCAGACGGTTCGCCACTCTCGGCGTGCCTCTGGAGCGTGAGGCGATCAGATCCATCCCTTCGCTATCGGTGTCCATCTCCAAGATGCGGGCGGAACGGTCGACTATGACCTTCATGTCTTCGGGTTCATAGTAGTCGAGCCGGCAGACCAAACCGAAGCGGTCACGCAACGGTGCGCTGACCATGGAAAACCGGGTTGTGGCTCCCACCAGAGTGAAGGGACTGATCCGTAGGTTCACGTTGCGGGCGGCTAGTCCTTTTCCGACCATCCATGAGAGGAAAAAGTCTTCCATGGCCGAGTACAGGACTTCTTCCACCACCCGGTTCAGCCGGTGCACTTCGTCGATGAATAGCACGTCGCCGGGTTGGAGGCTGGTCAGTATGGCGGCCATATCGCCGGCCCGCTCAACGGCGGGGCCCGAAGTCACCCGGATGGCAACGCCCATCTCAGCGGCGATGATGTTGGCGAGTGTGGTCTTACCCAAGCCGGGGGGGCCGTAGATGATGATGTGGTCGAGGGGTTCCTGGCGTATCTTGGCGGCCTGGATGGAGATCGAGAGGTTCTCTTTGGTATTCGCCTGGCCGACAAAATCCTCCAGCCGCCTAGGCCGCAAAAACACATCTTGGTCTTCTTGCTGGAGGTCGCCGGAAACCAGCCGTTCGGCCATCCTATCCTCCCCTCACCCTAAATACCCGCTAAATATCCAGGCACCCAAATGGCCCCAGCCATTGTAGCGGGGCGTCTACCCTAAGGGTCAAGAATCGACTGTCATGTATTTACTCGACATACTTGCGGAAAACCAGGCAAGCATTCTGTCCCCCGAAGCCAAAGGCATTGGAGAGGGCCACCTGTACATCCGCGGCCCTAGCCTGGTTGGGAACGTAATCCAAATCGCAGTCAGGGTCGGGGTCCTCCAGATTGACCGTTGGGTGAATCGTGGCCTCGGTGATGGTCTTGACGCAAGCGGCGGCGTCCAACGACCCAGCCGCGCCCAAAGAATGACCGATCATCGACTTGGTCGAACTTATGGGTATCTTGTAGGCCAGGTTCCCAAACAATCTTTTTATGGCGACCGTCTCCAATGCGTCGTTCAAAGGAGTGGAGGTGCCGTGGGCGTTGATGTAATTAACCTGGTCGAGGGCTACATCGGCGTCGGCCAATGCCATCTGCATCGCTGCGGCAGCGCTGCTACCCGACTCCTCGGGCTGCACAGGATGCCCGGCGTCGCTGGTGGAACCGAAGCCAGACAACTCCGCCAAGATGTTAACGCCCCGTGCTAGTGCGTGATCGAGGCTTTCCAGGACCATGATTACGGACCCTTCCGAGGGGATGAATCCGTCCCGGCCTGAATCGAAGGGCCGGCTGGCCTTCTGGGGTTCGTCGTTCCTGGTGCTGAGGGCCCGCATAACCGCAAACCCGGACAGTCCCAGCAGACTGATCCCCGCTTCGGAACCGCCTGCGATCATAACATCGGCGGTACCGCTGCGTATCACGGTCATGGCCTCACCCAACGCCTGGTTGGAAGCGGCGCAGGCGGTCGTTGCCGTGGAGTTATAGCCGTGGGCTCCAACGTACCGGCTCACGGCGGCGGCGGCCATGTTGGGCAGAATCATGGGGAAGAAAAAGGGCGACATCCGCATACCGCCCCGTTCGGCCAGGATCCGGCAATTTTCCTCTAGGGTTGGGAAGCCGCCGTTGCCGTTGCCAAGTAGCACCCCCACCCGGTAGGGGTCGTCCTTGGATATGTCATAGGACGCGTTCTCCACGGCCTGAAGCGCCGCCGCGACGGCCAATTGGGTGAAACGGGCCATCCTCCGGCCCTCTTTGCTTCCGATGTAGGTATTGGGGTCAAAGCCGGACACCTCTCCCGAGATCTGGCAGGGGTAACCTTCCGGGTCGCAGAGGGTCATGGGTCCGATGCCCGACGTTCCCGCGGCCAGGTTCTTCCAATATTCCTCAGGCGTCTCGCCCAACGGGGTCATGGCCCCCATCCCGGTGATTACTACCCTGACCCGTTCATCAGCCACTGGAGGCGCTCCTAATCACTGTTGTCATTTTGCCCTTCTATACCAACTGGGCTTGGTATGTTCCGGATATATTTCGGGCTCGATTCCCAACGCCACTTCCCGAATTTCGGCGGCTAGGAAGAGCGAACCTGTGGCCAACACCAAGTCTGTCTTTTCGGCGATTTCCATTGCTATCCCCAGGGCTTCCGCGGGAGTCGAGGCTAAGACCGGTTTACCCGATTCCGGAAACAGATCGGCCACTTCTACTGCCTGCATCGAACGTGGATGCCGGGAAGCCGTAGCGACTATGATATCCGCCTTTTCGCCCAGGGCCCGGGCCATGCCTTCTACGTCCTTGTCCCTGGAGAACCCGACCACCAGGATGAGCCGGTCGTATTCCAGATAATTCGGCAACGACGTTAATAGACTTTCAACTGAGTATACGTTGTGAGCGCCATCAGCCACCAAGAGCGGAGACCGCGATAATATCTCCATCCGGCACGGCCAACTGACTTTTTCGAACCCCACTTCCATCGCTTTCGCGGAAACGTCAATGCCTTGTTTCCCAAGAGCCTCCAACGCGGCAACCGCCGACGCCGCGTTCTCCAATTGGTGGGCGCCCAAGAGGGGCATATACAGCTCGTATTCACCGTTTCGCCCCCTAACTTTAAAGCGCTGACCGTCTGTCCCAGACCGACCTTCCTCCCAGGTTACGTCACGGCCTACAAGTATCGGTGCAGCTTCTTTCTCCCGACAGGCGGCCAAGATCGGCGACAATGCCTCTGGAGTTTGTGGGGCGATCACCACGGTTGACCCGGGCTTGATGATCCCGGCTTTGTCGGCGGCGATCTCACCGATAGTGTCGCCCAATATCACCATGTGGTCTAGGCTGATTGAAGTGATGACACAGACACCCGCATCGAGGACGTTGGTAGCGTCCAGCTTGCCTCCCAGTCCCACCTCTACGATTTGCGCATCGGTCCTATGTTCGGCGAAGCACTGGAAAGCCATCCCGGTCAAGAATTCAAAGAGGGTCAAGGGCCCTATGGCTGGGTCTCTCTTGAGCTCTTCATTGAACGGCCATAAACCCTCCACCAACGCGGCGAACCCTCCCTGGGAAATGGGTTCAGAGTTACGTCGAATGCGTTCTCGAAAGGTGTGGAGATGGGGAGATGAGTAGAACCCGGTACTGAGCCCGGCCGCGTGGAGTGCAGCGTCGCATAATGCTGCCGTGCTGCCTTTTCCCTTGGTACCCGCTATGTGGACGGCGGGGACTTGATTCTGCGGACTGCCCAACCGGCCCAGCAATGCTTCCATCCGAGTGAGGTCGTAGATGGCTTTCTGGCGGGGCCCTGTGACCAAGTTTCTCTCGTGGTCAACCAGGGTCAGAAGTTGGGCGATCGACTCGCGGTAGTCCACTTGGCTCCTCGAGGTCCTTCCGCGGAAGGATTCTCATCACAGGTCGCATGAGGTTTCAAATCAGGCTTCAGTGGTCGCGGATGTGACGGGGCATCGACCCCAAAAGCATCAGGATCCCTTCGACCACGCCCACCGAGTTCACGAAGTCAATGTTACCTTCCATGAGCCGGGGGGTAAACCCAAATACCCTTTCTAGCTCACCGACCTCCGCGACGCTGCGGATGCCCAGCATCTTGATCTGGTCCGTGGTTATCGGCGGCCTGGGCATAAACCCTTGGGTGAGCGCAGCCATCAGGTAAATCGGCCAAGTTGGCAGGTGGAACCGCAGTCGCCGTTTGCCCATGGCTTTGGCCACTTCGGACACCAACTCGTTGTAACTCATGCGTTGGGTCCCGCCCAGGTCCAAGGCCTGACCCTTCAGGTCTTCCCGGCCCAGAGTGATCCCGATGCAGCGCGCCAGGTCGTCGGCGGCCAAAGGATGGTAGCGGTTCTTTCCAGACCCGATAACCGGCACCAATGGGAACAACCGCACCAGTCCAGCTAGAGCATTAAGAAACTCATCGCCTTCACCAAACAGCACGGAAGGTCTGAATATGGTGTACGGGATACCGCTACGAACGACTTCCTGCTCGCCCAGCCACTTGGTATACAGGTAGGGATAAGAACGGTCGTTTGCCGCGCCGATGACGCTCAGATGCAGGAAATGACGGGCCCCGGCTTCTTTGGCCGCGGCCAGGACGTTGGCGGTGCCTCCCCGGTGCACATCTTCGAAAGAGTCACGCCGTTTGGGATGGATGATACCGACTAGGTGCACCACGGCATCAACGTCATAGAACGCGTTGCTNAGGGAAGCCGAGTCCTGTACGNTGCCATACTGAACTTCCACTTCCCGGTGGCAGAACATCCTCTCTTTTCCAGGGGTATGGACCAGACAACGCACATCGTAGCCNCGTTCCAGCAGTTCGTGGACTACTCTGCGGCCAAGAAATCCGGTCGCGCCGGTNACCAAGACAACCAAATTCTTCTCTCTGGCGGCNGGTTNGGCCAGCAGNTGNTGGGATACATCAGTTAGCAACAATGGTGGCAAATCCCGTTGGNGCGTGTCAAGGGAACCAGCGTCGAAGTATCGGCGCCGCATAGATTTTGGACCAACCAGCGCTACCTTTTGTCGCTCNGACCGCACCAAGGGGTTTTTTCGCTCTTGTCCAGAATTGGCCCAGCAGCAACGAGATTCCTCTCCTTCCACGGAAGCATCGGAATGACAATGATTCGTCGGATACCAGGTACGAACGGCGGTAGCGTTGATTCCTAGAGTAGAATGTGTGCGGGGGACAGCAAGTCTTAAACAAGAGGGGATATACATGGCGGAGTTGGACCTGCATTTCGGAGCTGGGCTGGCATTGGGGGTCGGCGAGACCGGCCGGCAAGCCCGTTGGATGGAAGAATTGGGTTACGAATATTTCTCGGCCGGAGAACACTTCATGCGCGGCGATCCACCGGGACCGACCCACGCTTCGCTGCCCGTGCTGGCTGTGGCCGCCGGCGCGACAGACGAGGTCCGAGTTCTTTCTTCCATAATCTTGACTCCCTTCTATCACCCCTTGGTCTTGGCCCGCACGACTGCCACGCTGGACGCGGCATCCGGTGGCCGGTTGACCCTCGGCGTTGGGGTCGGCGGAGAGTATCCAGTGGAATTTGAAGCCGCCGGTCTCCAGGTGAACCAACGGGGGCGGCGGACAGATGAATGCCTGGAAGTTCTGCGGAAGCTATGGACCGGCGAACGAGTGACGTTCTCGGGGCGCCATTTCCAACTGACGGATGCCATGATTAACCCCACGCCTGTCCAGAAACCCAACCCGCCGGTGTGGGTGTCAGGAAGAAGGGATGCCGCCATGGCCCGGGCCGCCAAGTTCGGCGACGGATGGATGCCTTATTTCTACGACGCACCCAGGTACCGCGACAGCGTTGGGAAGATCAAGGGTTTCGCCGCCGAGACCGGAAGAGACCTTTCCCAGTTCCAATGGGCACATTTCCCTTACATATCCATCTATCCCACCGAACAGCAGGCGGCAGAAGTGGCCGCGGAACAACTCGGCGGGCGTTATCTCTACGGCGGCGAATTCATGGATATAGTCCGGAAATATTGTCTATTAGGCACTGTCGAAAATTGCATCGAGCAACTACAGGAATACATCGACGCCGGGGCGCGGCACATAATCTTCAGCATCAGTTGCCCCAGAGAAGACCGCGAGCGCCATCTTGAGGTGATCGCCAAGGAATTGGTCCCGCATTTCCGCAGCCACTAGTTGCAAGACCGTGGGTGATTTTAGCCTGATACCAGGAGCCCATGGTTGCGACGCTCGCTCGCCTGCCGACCTTATGACAATTAAGTGTTTCTGGCGTAGAATGTTTAGGTGCTTCCGTAACGCTGGCCGAACTCGGGAGTAAATAGCGGAGATATTCAATCTGGTCCAAGGGGAAAACCGGGTCTTCCAGGTGCGGGAATCGGTTATTCTCGCTCCGGGTTGTCCTGTATAATATTTTTCGGACTGACCATGGGCGCCGGCGGATTCCTGTCTAATCTACCGTGACCCACTGGACGGTCGGCCCACCAGCAATAGTCTTACAAGTCTATTTAAGAATCACGGATAAAACCGCTTGGCCACCACTAGTAGGAGCAACGATGTCGCGAATAAAACGGGTGGTGCTGTTTCAACCAGCGTCAGCCGGTGGGAACTTTGAATACGTAGCCATACCCAGACAGGGAATGCTTTTCCTTTCAGGCGCTCTCGCCCAATGGGAAGGACCGAACATCTACGAGCGGGAAATCTGGTTCGAAGACCGCTCCGGCCTCATGGACCCAGACAAAGACCTGGAAGGCGTGGACATCCTCATGGTCACGGCGCTGATCAACGAAGCGCCCCGTGGTTACGAGATCGCCCGTTTGGCCAAACAATTCCATCCTGAGATTATAACCATTGGCGGCGGCCCTCAGATGAGCCCCATGGCCGAGGAAGCCTTTAACTACGGCGACTTCGATGTGATCGTCCAGCGCGAAGGCGAAGATATCATCGGCCAGTTGTCGGACGTGCTTCTGGAGCACCGCGGCGCCGACCGGAACCAGTATCTGGCGAAGATACCCGGCATCAGCTACCGGAAAGACGGTGGGATCGTCGTGACCAATCGCCAAGGGTTAGTCGCTCCCGATTTTGTGGAACTGCCTGATTTCCGCTCCATAAAAGACCTGAACTCCGATAACCCCATGGTTGGGGCGGTTATCGAAACCATCAGAGGGTGCACCGAAAGCTGCACCTATTGCCAGGTAATCCAGCAGTTCTTGGGCTACAGGATGGTTTCCCGGGAGACTGAGTTCAAACGGCTGGCCCAACTCCGTGAATTGGCCGCAGACGGCCTGGTCCACACTGCGAAGAACGGGTCGTTCCAGATCTTTATCTCGGACGACCTCCATGCCCCACCTTTGCGGGCCGTCAAGTTCCGTGACGAGCGCTTGGCCCGCCTACAAGGCTGGAAGGGTCATACCGATGGCATGAACATGATCTGCCAGGTCAGGGCCGAAGTCGGCCAGGACCCGGAACTGATATCCGCCATGCAAGATGCCAACATCAAAATGGTCTACGTAGGCGTTGAGTCGGATAATGCCGAGAACCTGATCGCAGTGAACAAACGGCAGGAACCCGGCCAGATGCACAAGGACCTGCACTACATCAACGAGGCAGGTCTAACAGTGGTCGCCATGACCATAATCGGACTGCCCTTCGACACTGAAAAAAGCATCATGGACCTGGCGGACTGGGTGGTCACGGTAAGCAAGTACCAGACGGTCAATTTCCTAACTCCTCTCCCCGCCACCTCCAATTGGGACTCGCTGGTGCCTCTCGACGAGAACGGTGACTTGTTGGCTGAAGGTGAGATGCGCCCGTATCACCTCTATACCGGACGCCAGTTCGTCCACCAGGACAAACGCTGGACCATGCAAGAAAGCAGGGACCTCTTCGACCAGTATTCGGCTAAGCTGAATTCCGTTGACGATGTCTACCGACGGGTCTTCCGGATCTTGAGGACCTACAAGCTGCGTTTGGCAGCCACCAGCCGGGACCTAAGCGATATTCTGGCCACGAAGTTGAGCGACGCCACGGAAGCGCTCCGGAATTGGTCTGACGCCGCTTCGCTAACCAGGCTGGAATTCGGGGAAAACATCACAGAGCGAGTCAACTTACTTGTCGATCAGATTCGCGCCGTATCACAACCCCTGGCCAACGCCAGGAAAGACGCCGCGGACGCAATCGGCAGCCGGGTCAACGAGTTGTCGGAATCCCTGACACTACTGACCGGCTCGACGGGTAACCGGGAATTAGCCCTGAACATCTCAGGGCGCATCACCGAACTTACTGAGCTTATCGATGAGACGGTTACGGTTTCCACCAGGGGGGGCGCGAAGAAATAGCGGTCTTCCAAGTGGTCCCGATTCCAGGTATTGGTTCTAGGTCCTTTTCCAACGGCACAGACTTGGCTATATAATGTCTAATTGTGTTCCATGAAGTCCCATAACTGGGACCATACGTGAGTGTAGGGGCTGGGGAGATATGAGCGGAAATCACCGGGTTATGATCACTGGAATGGGGATCATAAGCCCTCTCGGACTAGACGTGGCAACCACCTGGGACGGCATCATCAACGGCCGGTCCGGAGTGGACTTCATAACCGCCTTCGACTCAGAGGGCTTCGACACCCAGTTCGCCGCCGAGGTTAAGGGCTTCGACCCCGAGAGCTACCTTGACCGCAAAAACGCCAGGCGGATGGACCGGTTCGCCCAGTTCGCTGCCGTCGCTGCCCAGGAAGCTTGCCGACAAGCCGGCCTGGAACCCGGCAGCGTCGACCCGTACCGCGTCGGAGTGATCATCGGCAGCGGCATCGGCGGTATCAGCACCCTCTCCCAGCAACACGAGATACTCATCGACCGGGGCCCGAAACGAGTCAGCCCCTTCCTGATTCCCATGATGTTGGGCGACATGGCTTCGGCCCAGGTCTCAATGGTCACCGGGTCCATGGGCGCCAATTACTGCGCGGTATCATCTTGTTCCAGCGGCGCGGATGCTCTGGGCCAAGGCTGGGCGATGATTCGGCGGGGCCAGGAAGATATCGTACTGGCCGGCGGCAGCGAAGCGCCGTTGGTGCCCGTCGCTGTTGCCGGTTTCAACGCCTTAAGAGCGCTTTCGCGGTTCAATGAAGACCCCGCCAAAGCCAGCCGTCCCTTCGACGTTCAACGCGACGGTTTCGTGATGGGCGAGGGAGCCGCTGTCTTGGTTCTGGAGAGTGAAGAGAGCGCCAACCGGAGAGGTGTAACGCCGTTGGCGGAGATTAAGGGCTATGCCGCTACCTCCGACGCGTATCACCTAACGGAGCCGATGGCCTCGGGCGAAAGCGCCGCCCGGGCCATGAGCAATGCTCTGGAAGAAGCCGGCGTCGACCCCTCCGAGGTCGATTACATCAACGCCCACGGNACTTCTACGCCCCTGAACGACCGCCATGAGACCATGGCCATCAAGGTCGCTCTTGGCGAGGAAGCCTACCGGGTGCCCCTGAGTTCGACCAAGTCGATGACTGGACATCTTCTGGGTTCTGGCGGAGCGCTGGAAGCATGCTTCTGTGTCCTGGCCATGGAAAATAGCATCATCCCACCCACCATAAATTTGAATGATCCCGACCCAGACTGCGACTTGGATTACACACCCAACCAAGCCCGCTCTAAAGAGATCAACGTCACAATAAGCAATTCATTCGGCTTCGGCGGCCACAACTCAGTGCTGGTGTTTGGCAAGCCCGGCGCGGCTAGCTAGAGGGTGAACATCGGCGAAGGTGAGCACCCGTGGTCTCTACCTGCCGGACTAGAAACTGACGCGCTCTCCGGACATGTGCCCCCGGCCATCGCCCAAGTGCTGGTGAGGCGGGGCATCGATACGCCCCAGAGATTAAGCGCGCTCGTAGACCCGCCCCATAAACTTCCTTACGACCCGCTGCGCATCACCGGCATGGACATTGCCCTAAAACGCCTGTATGCCGCCGTGAACAATGGGGAACGCGTGGGCATATTTGGCGATTTTGATGTTGACGGGATCACCGGTACTGCCATCATCTCCGAAGGTCTGACATCCCTGGGCGTGCCGGTCACGCCATATCTACCCCACCGGGTCGATGAAGGCCACGGCTTGTCCAACGCGGCCATCGATACTATGTTTCAACAAGGCGTGACCTTGATCGTGACCGTAGATACCGGTATCACTTCTTTTGAAGAGGTCGACTACGCCAAGTCTTTGGGCGTGGATGTGATAATCACCGACCACCATCTTCCCCACGACGGCGTTCCCAACGCAGTAACGTCTTTGAACCCCAAGCTACCTGGCGGAGACTACCCGTTCTTCGAATTATGTGGGGCCGGCATCGGGTTCAAGTTGGTCCAGGGATTGTTCGAGTTTTACGGGCAACCATGGGACCCTGGTCTGCTGGAACTGGCCGCCCTTGGTACCATCGCCGATCTGGTCCCGCTGCTGGACGAGAACCGGTATTTGGTGCGGGAAGGACTCCGGGAATTGGCCAACACCCGCCGGCCCGGCCTTAGGGCCCTCTACAGTTCGGCAAGGGTGGACCCGGATGAGATCACCGCCGAAACAGTGTCATTCCAGATCGCGCCCAGATTGAACTCAGCCGGGAGGATGGGCGACCCCATGGACAGCTTCAAACTGCTCACCACCACCTCCCTAGAGGAGGCGGGGGCGCTAACCCACAAACTTGAATCCTTGAACATGGAACGGCGAGCCGCATCCGAAGAAGCCTACGTCATCGCCGATCAGCTCGTCGAAGACCTAGGCGAGCTTCCGCCGTTGCTGGTTATCTCCGACGAAAGGTTCCTCCGGGGAGTAGCAGGTCTGATAGCCGGACGTCTGGTCGACCGCCACCGGCGCCCGGCTGTGGTGTTCGCCGTGGAAGGCGAATACAGCGTCGCCAGTGGGCGCAGCATCCCCGAATTCAACATCGTTGCGGCTATGGAGTCATGCGAAGACCTTCTGGTGCGATTTGGCGGCCATTCCCAGGCTGCAGGTCTCACTGTCGCCACTAAAGACATCCCCCAGCTTAAATCCCGTCTGGAGGCCTACAGCGCCGAATCTCTCGAGACCCAAAGCCTCATCCGAACGGTTGAGATCGATGCCGAAATCAGCTTCGATGAATTGGACGAAACGATGATCCGGTGGATCAACGACTTGGAACCCTACGGCCCCGGCAACCCCAGGCCGGTTTTCGCCAGTATGGGCGTCAAGGTGCTGGAGACGTTTCACATGGGCCGGGAACAGCAGCATCTCAGGCTAAGGGTCGAGATGAACGGCGCCCGATTCACGGCACTGGCCTTCAATCAGGCGGACAAATGGCAGCCCAACACCGAATTCGCCGACTTGGCCTTCACCGTCATGAACGATTCTTTCCGTGGCAAAGGGGCCATAGCACTACGCCTATTGGACTTTAAGCCGTCGAACGGCTAGCCTCTTTCCGCCCGAGACGAGTCTCCGAGAACTATCACACAGAGGGCCACTGTCACCCCATGTCCAGCGACAGGTTTCTTTGTTCTTGTTCTGGGTCGGCCCAACGAAAACGAGATTCCTCGGCTTACGCCTCGAAATGACAGTCGGATGCCAATTACCCTTTCTGGCTCATACTTTACGCCCGGTTGGCTGCAGGGCGAACTAGTTGGGCCTTCCAGACCAGCAGCGGCACGGTGAATAGCACGACTATTATCGCTACCACTTGTGCCTCATTCAGGTTACCACTGAAGTACTCGTTGAATTCCTCCCTGAGGAAACTGAGGAAAAACCGGCCTATGGAATAGGTCGCCAGATATAGGGCGAAGAACATTCCATGTGGGCGGAGCCGGTCTCTTAAAGGCCAGATAGCGGCCAATAACACCAGGTCAAATAGCAACTCGTAGCCCACCGCCGGGTGGGTTGGCGGCCGAAACACTCCAGGGCTGTTGGCATGGGTATATATAACGCCCCAGGGCAGTTCAGTTACTTTGGAGAAGTGCTCTCCGTTGATGACGTCACCCACACGCCCGATAGCCTGCGCGATCAACAGAGCGGGAGCGGTGATGTCTGCCAAACGACCGATTCCAGGCAGGTTGGCGCGGTGGGCCTCGCCCATGAAGGGAAAGACAGTCCGCCACAGCGAAAGGAACCATTCTGAATTGCGGATCATGATATATAGCGAGCCGCCGATGAATCCGCCGATTATCGCGCCGTAAATCGCGATGCCTCCGGACCAGACCGAGAACACGCTGATGAAATCGTCCCGGTACACCTCATCCCAGAAGTCGATCACGTGAAGGATCCTGGCGCCAATCACTCCTCCGATGATACCCCAGACGGCCACGGAATAGATGGAGTCTACGATCATCCCTTCTTTAGCACCCCAACGAGCCACCAGCCAGACCGCAGTCGCCACGGCCACAAAGGTCATCACACCGTGCCAGGAAAGAGTGAAATTCCCGAAATCGATCAGGTTAGGATTTATCCCGATCGATATACTAGCCAGTATGCCCATTGAATGAACCTTCGCCGTATCGAAGTCGGGCGGTCTATCGAGCGCCCGCCGGTAATGACCCCAGACCGCACTTTTCCGGCGGGACCGTGCTTACAAGGTAAACCCCGGCGCCGTGCGGTTGCAATAGTTCTGCTATCCGCTGGTGCTCCTCTTCGCTGGATGGCAACGTGAAGAGCGCCGGTCCGGCCCCACAAAGATGCAGTACAGGGCCTCCTTGCTCAGCCACTTGGCTGCACATCTCCAATAATTGAGGGTACGACCGGGCAGCCACTTCGGAGAAGGCGTTGAACACCAGACCTCTGACAGACTCCCTTACGAATTGTCCCGCGGTTAGGATCTGTATCATCTGGCGGGTCACTCCGCCATCGCTGAACTGTCCCACAGTCAACTTAGAATACATCGCCGCTGTCTTGTTGGTGATCTGCAGGTCCGGAAAAACCAGGGTGACCGCCAGGGGCGGCAGGGGCGAAAGGCTAGTTATCTCTTCGCCTTTTCCTTGGGCGAGAGCGGTGCCACCCCATAGGAAGAACGAGACATCGGAACCCAGACCGGCCGCGATGACGGCCAATTCGTCTATCGATAATCCCAGGCCCCAAAGGACATTCAAGCCCAGTAACGCCCCCGCGGCGTCGCTGCTTCCCCCTCCCAGGCCCATGGCCACCGGGATGTGCTTCTCGATGGAAATCCGGGCTGCGGGCTCTATATTGCCTGCCTTGGCCAGCGCAACCGCCGCCTGCCAGACCAGGTTTTGCTCACCGGCCAACTCCGGGTATTCGCACTCGACCTTGAGCTCCGAATCGGGCTCTATCCACAACATATCCGCCAGACCGATGGTCTGCATAATGGTTGTCACCTGATGGAATCCATCATTTCGGCGACCTAGGACCTCGAAGGTCAGATTCAATTTGGCGTAGGCCGACACTTCCACGGGTTAGTCTTCCTCTTCCGGAATATGGGGCGATCTTGCCCAGACCTGGTAGATACCCGCCCATTCGGCAATATCCAGCGTCTGGGGCCTGCGGGTCGCGTCAACACCGGCATCAGCCAGGATCCGGCCACCGGCAACTGGTTCGATGCGCAGACCTTGGCTCAAGGAATTGCGGAGTTGTTTGCGAGGTGCAGCGAACCCGGCGCGGACCACTGTGAAAAAATCTTCCTCGCTAGCCACATCTGCGGCCGGCGACGGTAGAACATCGAGCCGGACCACCGCGGAAGTAACCTTGGGAGGAGGTCTGAACGACCTGGGCGGCACGGAGCAGACCATTTTGGCGTTGGCGTAAAACTGGGTTGCCACCGACAAGATGCCCATCTCCCCTGGCGGGGCCACCATATTCTTGGCGACCTCTTGCTGCACCATCACGACCAACACATCAGGTTTTGACGGGGATTCCAGCAAGCGCCTGATTATCGGGTTTGCGGCGTAATAGGGAAGGTTTGCCACCACTTTGTAGGAAGTCTCAGGAGCGATGAGTC
>NZVX01000100.1 GCA_002698265.1 Chloroflexota bacterium
CTGTCTATTACGTGGTCACCAGTGCTGCGACCAGTTCAGCGACCTGTTGGACGCCGGCGGCAACCTGATTGGGCATCCAGACGGCGGAATCACTGGCAGGGGCGACGGGGTGACCAAGTTTTCACCGTTCGAGTTGGAAGGCGAGGATGTCTGGGTTAATCCCTAACCGCCGTTGACCCAGGCTGTGATCAGGTGATGTGCGATGGCGATTGGCTGGGGGACATTCAGCGAGTCGTTCTTACCCTGTAGGGCCGCTGCCACCTCGTCCCTGGAAAACCACCTGACATCGTTCATCTCTTCATCGTCGAAGTTAATCTCGGTGGTCGCCGCATCGGCGTGACACCCGATCATCAGCGACGACGGGAACGGCCAGGGCTGGGACGAGTGATAGCGGACCTGGCCGACCTGAATGCCGGCCTCCTCCATTACCTCTCGCGCCACTGCTTCTTCGATGGACTCACCCTGGTCCACAAACCCAGCTAATGCCGAATAGGTGTTGGTGCGGTTCAGGCGCCCCCGTCGGGACTGCCCCAGCAAACAGCGGTCGCCGTCGGAGACCACGACTATTATCACGGGGTCGGTACGGGGGTAATTCTCTGATTCACATTTAGAGCATTTGCGCACTTGACCACCCCGGATCATGTAGGACTCGCCGCCGCAGATGGCGCAGAACCCGTTGCGGTTGTGCCAGTTGATCTGGGCTCTGGCTTGGGCGACGATGCCCGAGTCGGGGCCGCTGAGTATCTCAGTAACCGACCTGGCGTCCACGAACCGGTACCCGTTCCCGTTGCTGAGTTCAGCCACGGCTTTGTTTTGCGCTGAGATGTCCACGGTGAAATGGGCCGTCTCACCCAGAAGCCCGAGAAACACTGGGCTAGAGTTTATGTCCAACCGGTTCAGATCGGCGGCGCCGATCCATCCCAGGCGGTCTTCGCCGTCGGTCACCAGGACATTTAGGTCTCTTAGGGGTAAAAACTTGCTAGTTGCATCCTTTGCCTTGTCAGCTATCCATTGGTCGTCGCGGCGTTCTTTCTCGCCCCGGTCAACCGGATTTCCCGAATATACGTGAGTGAAATTCAACTGTGTGTCCTTTCAAGCGATCGGGTGATGCGAACTGATTCGCCCTATTGTATTTGATTCTACCAATAATGCCCATAATCCAGGCCAAATCTTGCCCTACTGGAAGGTTCCTGGTTATCATGCGGCCAAAGCCAACAAACCACAGGAAACATGACGGAGGAACCGAATGGCGCGAACACCCACGGTAACCAGAGACCAAGTGCCCGAGAAGTATCGGGAGGCCTTTGACCACGAAGTGGCGATCAGCAGCAACGCCATGGAGAATGGCCCGGGCTCAGTGATGATCAACAGTCCCGAGATGCGAAAACGGGCCAACCACCTGGTCTTTTACTTCAGGGAGGAGTCGGAACTGCCCCAGAACATCCAGGAGATGGTCATGATCATGACCGCGCGGGCCAAAGACTGCCAGTACATCTGGTTCGCCCACGCCGCTAGGGCCCGGCAGGAGGGGATCCCCGACGCGTTCGTAGACGCATTGCGGGACAAGAAACCCCTGCCCAAACTCCATGGCGCCGAGCAGATCGTGGTGGACTACGCCACCGAACTGTTCCACACCAACCGCGTCAGCGCGGCCACGTTCAAAGCCGCCCTGGACCACTTCGGCCCCCAACTGCTAACCGAGTTGACCACCATGATGGGCTACTACTCCATGCTGGCCCTGAACGTGAACGCCTTCGAGGTGGATGTTCCCGAGGGAGGTGAGGCACCGTTGGTAGTATAGGCAGTTAAACGAGGATTCTCTCGGATGAGTTAGGACACAGCTAGGTCGCGAAGACGATGAGGCCCAGGGAAATGGCGATGAAAACACCAGCCAAAAGAACCGGCGGATCTTACGCATATTGTTTCACAGCCAAATTGCGATGACTTTTATACAATGCATTCGGGAGCAAACCACATTTTTGATTACGGTAGGGGAGTAATTCTGGGAAACATATAACAGTATCAATCAGCAGGTCAATAATCTTCCGATACGGCAAAAACCCATACCTGAAGATGTCGATTTTCCGATTCGTCCGTCATCGTTATCGCCGATTTTCCGGCATGAGTAGAAATCTTAATGGCCCCGACCGACGAATCGGCTGGGGCCATCTTGTTACATAGGAACTAAGGGAGGTCCCTAAAGATTCAGCGAGTGCTCCTCGTAGCCCTTTACCTTGTCGTAGACCTGCAGGCGGTGGCGGGCGGTCTCTAGGACGAAGATGCTGTCGTTGGCGTCGACGTTCACCGCCACGGGCCGCCGGAAGCGCCACTCAGGTTCCATGTTGGCCCGGCGCCGTGCTTTCACGATGTCCGGGTTGGCGTCGATGTAGGTCTGGGTCCAAGGTGAAGGCGTCTGGGCATCGCCCACAAGGGTGGTGACAAAATGACCGTCGGGCCCATAAATCTGCACCCGGTGATTGCCCCAGTCGGTGACATATACATCACCCTCGGAGTCGACCGCGATGCCGGTGGGGCCATGCAGGTCTCCAACGCCGTTGTCGGCGCCTTGGAACATGACCTTAAATCGGCCTTCCGCGTCGAAACTCTGAACCCGGTTGTTCTTCCAGTCAGCTACGTAAACGTTGCCGTCCGGACCCACGCAGATGCCCCAGGGCAGGTCGAACTCTCCCTCCCCGTCACCAGCCTGCCCGAAGCTGCCTAGGAAAGAGCCGTCTTTGGTGAACTTCTGGATGCGGTTATTAGCGCTGTCGACCACGTAGATGTTGTCATCGGCGTCGAAGGCGATTCCAGACGGGCCGTTCAATTCTCCCTCTTTACTGCCGGCGGTCCCCCAGGAAGACAGGAACCCACCTTCCTTGTCAAAGACCGATATGCGGTGCAGGAAATCGTCGGAGGCATAGACGTTGCCGTTGCTGTCCAGGTCAATGGACCTGGGCCAGACGAACTGGCCGTCGCCCCGTCCCGATGCGCCGAACTGGCCCAGGAACTGGTGGTCACGGGTGACCCGTGTGATGCGCTGGCCGATCTCTTCGACGCCCCGGCTGATGACATAGATGAGGTCACCCTCGCCCAAGACGAAATCTTGGGGCGACCAGAATCCCTGCCCCGACATGCCGTACATGCCGATGCAGTAGTTATAGTCAAAAACGCGCCCTGCGGCGACGGTGGTTAACATCAGGTCTCTCCTAGTTGAACGTGGGACGGCCGGCCGTCAAAGCCTAGACGAACTGGACCTGCTCGAATTGCCCGCCCACGATGGGCACCGGGTCCAAGCCCAGCCACTGGTCAATCACGCTGGAATAGAAGCCTCGGAAGTCGTAGTTGGGGTCGAGGTCGCCCTGGTTCAAGTCTTCCGGTTTGAGGGAAGGATAGGTCCCGTACATCCCGCCCTTGACGTTATCACCGATGATGAAAGCGCCGCCGCCGGCCCCGTGGTCGGTACCGGTGCCGTTGTCCCGGACGCGGCGCCCGAATTCCGTGAAGATCATCATGACTAGGTTGTCAGCAGCGTCGTGCTCCCGGAGGTCGTCGAAGAAGTCGCTGATGGCCGCAGAAACCTCGGTCCACAGTCGGGCGTGCATGGGAGGTTGGTTGAAGTGGGTGTCGAATGGCCCATGGGCGGTGTAGAAGATCTGGGTGCCCAGGTTGGCCGTGTGCACCCGAGCCACGTCTCGCAGATATTTGGCGATGCCATTGTCGGCATACTCGATGGTAGAGGTGTATTGCTCGGGAGCCGCCTTGATGATGTCAGCGCCTTTAAGGGCGTCGCGGCCGGTCTGACCCAAGTAATCCATGGTGGCGCCAGTCCCGATGGCCGGAGCGTACATGCGGGCGAAACGGTCCAACAGACGGGCCCGGTCTTGCTCCCCCGTCATGCCAGGGACGCTGGACATGACGCCATAAGACTCGAGGTTGGACACGGATGTGATTGGCACACCGCGCAGGGCTAGTGCCCTGGGAAGTCCTTGCCCAAAGTTCACGCACTTAAGTACGTTCTCGCCCGTGGGGTCCAGGTCTCGGACCACCTTAGCGACCCAGCCCTCAGTCCCGACAACTTCCGGCTCGCAGGTGTGCCAGATGTCCATGGCGCGGAAGTGAGACCGCGGCGAATTCTCGAACCCGATACCGTGGATGATCGCGACGTTGCCGTCGTCGTACATCTTCTTCAAGGGAGCCATGTTCGGGTTGAATGCCAGATCGTCGTCGACGGGCAAGACGGTGTCCTGGGGGATATTCACCTTGGGCCGGTTGTCGTAATATTCGCCGTTGTTGTACGGGATTATCGTATTAAGATAGTCGTTGGCGCCGGTGAGTTGGAGTATCACGACCACCGGGTCTTTTTTAGTTGCTGTCATTTCCGCACCTCGTGCTGATTATTCAGAGACAGGGTTGGTTTTATCTGGTATTAAGCGAATTGGAAGTCCCTGGATGCGGCGATTAAGGCCAGCATCACACCAATCTTTTGCTCGGATTTTTCCGAATCTTCTTCAGTGTCCCAGCTCAGACCACCGTCTTCAGTCGCCTGGTCCAGAAGCTCGGAATGCGTCGCCTCACTGAATTCCAGCGGGCCCACGATATCCAAGCAGGCATCAACGAACTCTTCGGGCTCCGAAACGCCGCGCTGACGAAGCTCGGCGACCATTGCCTGGATGCCTGGCAAACTGGTATCGCCCATCAGGCCGGCTGCGAAGTTGACCCGGCGCACCAAGGCGCCGCCGTCAATCCACTCACCACCGGTATGCCAGCTTTCCACGCTGGGCGGGTTGAGCAGCTCCTGGCCTTGCCAGTTGCACTCCATGGCCAGCATGTTGAATCCAGGCCGGGGCCCTTGGTAGTTGCCCGCCATCTTGACGGTGCTGACCACCAACTCCGCCGGGCTTTTCACACGGGCGAAGCGGGCGTTCTTGAAGAAATCTGAATTGAACAGCAACCGCATCATGGAGCGTAAGTCGCCGTCGGACTCGTCATAGGCGGCGACCAACTGGTCAACCGCATCGGGGTCGTTGGGTGGATTGATGTTCCAACTGGGCACCTGCGGCTCGTCAGCCACGAAGAAGTTGTACAGGTGCCGGGCCAGGAACCGGGCGGTGGCCGACTGTTTGACCACGATATCAATGATGTCCTCACCATTGAGCCGGCCGGAGTGACCCAAGAAATTCTTCTCGCCGTCGTCGTGGTCTTCGGCCCGGTACTCGAAGTTCCAGTAGAACCGGCCCAGAGGGTTGCGGGGTATCTTGGGCTCAATGGTCCACCCGGTGAAGGCCCGAGAGGCGTCTTTGATGTCGTCTTCGGAGTAGTTACCGACGCCCATGGAGAAGAGTTCCAGCAGTTCACGGCCCCAGTTCTCGTTGATAGCGCCGCTATGATTTCCGTTGTTGTCCAGCCACCAGATCATGGCCGGGTTCTTGGCCAGCTCCACCAAAAGGTCGCGGAAGCTGCCCAGCGCCTGACGCCGGAACATGGCGATCTGCTGGGTGATCTCCGGAGGGTTGTCCACCTTGGAATTACCCGTGGCGAACAGTTGATGCCAAAACAGGGCCAATTTCTCTTCAAGTGGGCGCTGGGTATTGACCATGCGGTACACCCATTCGGCCTGGTTGATGGGAGGGCCAAGGGCGCCTTCGTAGCCAGGCATGGAACGGTAAAGGATATCGTCGTCGATGGGTGGCTGTTCTTCAGGGTGAAGAAGGTCCTCCACCGTGGCCTCGTAGCCTTTAGCGGCCCTTTCTTCCAACTCTTGCCGCGACGCTCCGAATCCTGCCCGTCGCATGAGGTGCGCTATCGAAGCGATGTCTTCTTTATCTGGCATCGTTACCCCCTATTTTTGTGACCCACAGGGATTCCGAGATAATAATCGTTATTATCAATTCGAGTTGGGTACATGCTACGTAGAGATAATCTGAGTGTCAAGCATAACCAACAGGCCCAATGATGCCTGTTTTCGTCGGATATCGAAACCAACCGGCCTAATGGCGAATATACCGTTGCGGCAAGATAAGTCGAAAGGCGTCGTTCGCACTTTTAGGACAGACGGTAGACTCGGTCCGCCGTGCCGTGAAACAGCGCGGCCTGCTCACTGGCCGAGAAGTCATGGGCGAGACGTTTGAAGGCGTTCCATAAAACCGTATACGAACAGGCGACCTTGTCCACTGGGAAGTTGCTCTCGAACATGCACCGGTCCGGCCCGAATTGCTCTATACAATGCAAGTAGTACGGCGCGGTGACCTGGGCGAGTTCTCTGGAGGTCGTCGGCATCGTTCGCTCATGCCAGTCGAACCCGCAGACCGGCATGACCAGTCCGCCCACCTTGACCACCACGTTGGGCGATGCTGCAACGGCGGTCATGCTTTCCTTCCAGTTCTGAAAGATCTCGTCCCGTTTGCCCGCATGGGGGCCGACCCCTAGAGGACCGCCCACATGATTCAGGATCATGGTCACTCCGGGAAAGGCGTTGGCCAGATCGGCTATCTCGTGAAGTTGGGGATGGTAGAGGTAGGCGTCGAAGCTAAGACCCAGCTTGTCCAATACCGCAAATCCCTCCCGAAACTTGGCGTCGCCCAGCAGTCCCTCTGGGAAGGGCCGGGGCCGAGGAACGTCGGAGTTGGAATCGAACGCAGTGATGTGCCTAACGCCGCGGACCCGGTCACTGGTGGCCAGATGGGCATCAAGCACTCGCTCGACTTCGGCGCCGATAGCGAGGTCGGCGAAGGCCACTATACCGGCCGCCACATCAGTATTGCCGTATTGGCCGCCGGCGTTCTGGGCAACGATTCCTTGCACGAATTCCGTTTCGGCCACAGATCGCATCTCCTCGGGGCCATCTTGGCGGTAGATGGACCGGCATTCGATGAAGACAGTCCGGACGACGTTGTGCCCACCTCCAAGGTCACGGTACAGATCGTCCAGGAAATAGCGGTCGTTGGGGCGGTCCCAAAAATGGTGATGTGGATCGCAGATGGGGAGCTCAGGCGAGAGCGCGTCCTCAACCGTTAGGTCCAGCCATCTGTGGTGTTCGGCATTGGTGGTCATCTTTGCTCCTAGGTCCTCGCCACTGGATAAAAGGCCGGTCATCCCGGCCGGATTAAATTAGCACTTTCCTTCGCGGCGCGCCATGCGCTATATCTATCAGCCTTTCTTCGTGATGGCTTGAATCGGGCGATGTCTATTAAAATCTGCAAACTATTACGCTGCCGAAGGTATTTTTCGGTGTCTTAGCGACCGGGTTGCCCCTAGCAGTTGCTTGCGATGCGGGAAAAGACCGCCGAAGCAATCCAACAATCCGAATGTCCCGGATGCAATTTACGGGAGCGAATCGCCTCGGCCCAGTCTGGCGACACCATCAATATCGCCGCCGGCGTTTACACGATGACTGGCGGGGAACTGACCATCGATAAAACCCTCACCTTGATCGGCCCTGGGTCCGAAAAACAATCATTCAGGCAGCCACTTCTTGGGGGCAGTCGGCGCACCGAGTGATCAATATCCACGAGGAATCCATTGTTTCAATTCCCTGAGTCAAGGTCCGGTGTAACGTCCACAGAGCTCCGCATGATCCCATTCCATTCTGAAGCCATCGGCCTGACAGAAAGCGGCATCGAGGCGATCGGGGCNGAATTCGGCGGCGGNATNTGCAACCCAGGCACGCTGACCTTNAAGGATTNCATCGCCACTGAAAACTACGCCAGNGGCGGCGCCGGCGTCTTCAACGGCGNCAAAACCACCATCGAAAACAGCACCATCAGCGGTAATCGGACGCGTGGGTTCGGTTCAGCCATCTNCAACGGCGGCATCCCTCACGTTTCGAACATCCTGANCAAGGGCAACGTGGCCGGTTCCGGCGCCGGCATCAGCAATTGGTCCAAAGCTACTATCGTGGCGGTCACCTTCGATGGAAACCGCTCCCGAATCACCGCCGGAGGGGTGCATAACAACAGCATCGGGGTGATGACTCTCGACTCCTCAACCATCAGTAACAACGAATCGGCCATGGCCGCCGGCACCAACAATTGGAGGCGCCTCGGGGTAATCAACAGCACCATCAGCAACAACCGGTCGAATCACTCCGCCGGGATCGAAAGCCGCGATGTGTTGACGTTGTCCAACAGCACGGTCACCGGCAACGCCGCCCGAGAGAGAGGCGGGTTAGTGGTCCAATTAATGGTGCATAACGATGGCGTTTCGATGTCCAAAACTATTTTGGCTGGCAACACCGCGGAGGAAGGGCCGGACTGTTTGGGGATCGTAAGTCCGCTGGGCCACAATCTTATCGGCATCGACAGAGATTGAGGGTTCATACCCAGCCAAGGGGACACCATGGGAACGGAGCCACAGCCCATCGACCCCAAATCCAGATTGGGTAACTTGGCGGCCAACGGCGGGCCAACAGCCACCAACGCCCTGCTTCCGGGGAGCCCGGCCATCAACGCCTCGGCCGACGGGTCCTGCCCTCCAGTGGACCAAAGGGGCGTTTCACGGCAACGGGGCAGTTCGTGCGACATCGGGGCCTTTGAACGGTAACTTTCTTCCTCAAGCCAGATATTTTCCTGATTGCTGACTGAGCCTGTGCAATCGGTTATAGTGGGCCAATCATAAATTTGGGAGGCAACGATGGTTGATCAGCTAAGCAGGCCCAAAGACCAGATGGAAGTCTATTGGTTTTCGGAGCAGGCCCAGGGGTATATCGCCGACGATCAGCTCGAAAAATTCGAGTCGGGACGTCTAGCGTTCCCCAACACCCACTTCGACCCGGCCAAGGCTCACAAACTCTACAATGAGTACCATGAGCAGTACGCCCTGGCCGACGAGATCGGGTTCGACGGAATCATGACCAACGAGCACCACTCCGCATATTGGTGCGGCAAGCCGGCGGTTAATCTGGACGCCGCGGTTATCACCAAGATCACGAAGAAGGCCAAGATCGCCATCCTTGGCAACGTGATCGCCGTGAACGACCCCGTCCGCATGGCCGAAGAAGTGGCCATGCTAGATTGCTACTCCGGCGGCCGGATCATTTCGGGGTTCGTCCGCGGCGGGGCCGTCGAAACCCTGCAGGCAGGCATCGACCCCACCCAGAACCGGGAGCGGTTCGAAGAAGCCCATGACCTAATCGTCAAATGCTGGACCGAGCCGGGCCCCTTCCGGTACGAGGGAAAGCATTATCAATACCGCGTGGTCAACCCCTGGGTCATGCCCATGCAGAAGCCCCGTCCGGATATCTGGTTCCCCGGCACCGGCAGCCCCGAGAGCGTGGTCTGGGCGGCCCAGCACGGTCATCCTTACATGAACCTCGGCGCGGTCATGGAGACCACCGAGTGGCTGAAACAGATCTACATCGACACCGCTTTGGAGGCCGGATATAAGGCCGGTCCCGAGCACTTTGGGTATCTACTCAAGGTCTTGGTGGCGGATACCGAGGAGAAAGCCCAGGAGATCGGCCGGCACTTCGTCTGGACCGAAGGCCACCGGCAGCGGGGCCCTAGAGAACACGTGGACCCGCCCGGTTACCAGTCGCGGAAGGCCTTGGAGGTCAAGCGGAGCCGTCCCACAGGCGTGTTCGCCGGCAACATGGGAGACGCCCTGTCTTACGAGAACCAACAAGAGGCCCGGGTAATCATCGTCGGCACGCCGGATTCGGTCATCGAGAAGCTGAAATACGTGGCCGAGAATCTCAACCCCGGCTACCTCCTGATCTACGGCAACGAAGGCCCCATGAAGCATGAGGACTCCATGCGGTCCATCGAACTGTTGGGCAAGGAAGTGATCCCAGCGCTGAAGGAGATCAAACTCCAAGCCTACGACTAGGCCAGCTCGATTTAATCCTGCAATGGCCCGGCATTAATTGCCGGGCCATTGTTGTTTCTGGTTGCTTGGGTCAATCCGCACTTCGGCGTGATCTAGGAAAGCCGTATCGTTGGAATTCCATTCGTCGAGGGTTGACCAAGCGCCACTCGCCTACATGTGAGCTTCAGGAATCGTCTTTCTAGACATAATCGATCGGCCGCTATTGCTTGTGGTTGAAGGTGCAGCAATCTACCAAATCAATACGAAGTAGGCTCTCCCTCGTCGCCAATCGGCATTTGGGTAGCGATCCCTCGCGGCCGGCTTGTTCCACCATCTACAGCACTGGTCTAGATATCAGCAGGCCGTGGTCCACCTGGAATCGGTGGATTCAATGAGTTCGCTACTGCTGCGCCGACCAGGCTCAGTGCGGAAAACACAAGGAATGCGATGAGATAGCTTCCGCTCGAGTCGAATACGATTCCCGAGAATAAGGCCCCGACAGTCTGGCCGACTTGCACTCCAGTTTCCCCTACTCCACGGATACTTCCTATCGATCGCCGCCCGTAGAAGGACGCAAATGCAATTGGAGGTACGACATTGCCACCCGCAGCAACGATTCCCAGGAGTGCAGCGACTCCGAACGCAGTCGCAAGTGACGATGCGGACAACAGTGCGACGGAAGTTGAAGCGCTGAGAACCAGCAACCCTGTCATCGCCCAACGTATCGTAATCCTTTCTACGATCGCTCCCCACATCAAGCTGGCGATGGCATTTACGGCTGCATTGATCGTGATGGCGTTCGCTACTGCTGATAAACTGAGGCCGCGATCTAGAAAATAGGCGCCAATATGCACCGATATCCCTGCCTGTACCATGAACAAGATTCCGACAACGCCCGCCAGTAACCATAATGCTCGAGTTCCCATCGCTTCACGAAGCGACCAGTCTACCCCGTCTTTTCCGGCGTCAGAGGCGCTGGCACCCGGTGTGGCGCCGGCTCTGTTCAGAGTCATGTTATCGGGCTGCAGTCCTATGTCCTCTGGATTTTCGACGATCAATAACGCAGACGGCAACACGGAAATAGCGAGCACCAAAACACCTAACGAAATCCACGCGGCCCCAATACTCCAATGCGATATAGCCAAGGAAGCCACCTGGACT
This sequence comes from Chloroflexota bacterium, assembly GCA_002698265.1. Lineage (GTDB taxonomy): Bacteria > Chloroflexota > Dehalococcoidia > Lucifugimonadales > UBA3495 > UBA9611. The sequence continues at coordinate 10,963 of NZVX01000100.1, forward strand.
GTTACGATACCGCCTAGGGCGCCCGCAAGATATGTGAGGCCGATGGCCCTCCCCCTTTTTCTTATGAACCATCTGGAAATCAATGCACCAGAGCCAATCTGTACGGGAACGTGAAATATCACTCTTCCCGTGGCGAATCCTAAATAGAAAAGGACCGGAGTAGTCGCCCATGCCAGGGACACCATGACTAGCCCGAGAACCACCATGCTTCCTGCCAAAATCAGACGGGCGCCGAACTGGTCCACCGCCCAACCAACGATCGGCGATAGGAAGATAGACGATAATGCCCCGAGACTCACGGCGCCGGCGATCAGCGTTCGGCTCCAACCGAACTCATCGGCCATGGGAGATACGAAGAGAGCGAGGGTTGTGGTTGAAGGGGCCATCCTAGCGAACGTGGTAGTGCCGACGGCAAACACCACGACCCATCCGTAGTAGAATGGCAATCGCGCACTGAGATTTCTGGAGATTACTAGAGAGATATCGTTCAATTCAAAGATTTTAAATCCCTTTCTTCCCTGGTACAATGCGGTGCATTCAAAAATCCACCTCAACGGCAGCCGCCCGAATGGATTTAAACGACGAGATTAGATGGCTGAAAACAAACCGCAGATAACTGATCGGGAATCCCGCGGGATGCGGGACACCGCGCCCTTCATCCTAACCGGCCTAAGTGCTGGTCATGGGATTTTCCACTGGTTCAGCCAGAGCTTTTATGTCATGCTGCCGGAGGTCGTTGCTACATTTGGTTTGAACGGCCTTCAGGTAGGTGCTATCTCGGCTACGCGCGAAGTAATCTCGGGCGTCATAGCCCTTCCCGGTGGAGTTGTGACCGATATGGTCCGGCGGCATTGGGGGCTGGTCCTGGCCGGGTGTATGGGACTGTTCGGCGTGGGCTGGCTGATCATGGGAATCTCGCCTGTCTACCCGGTCCTGTTGGTCGGTATGGCTGCTGTCGCCGCGGCGGCCGCAATGTGGCACCTGCCCGCCGCAGCAGCTCTGTCGCAACGGTTCGCGGACCGGCGAGGCTCCGCTCTGTCGATTCACGGTGTTGGGGGCAACATCGGGGACGTCCTTGGGCCGGCATTGACCGGAGTTCTTCTACTCACCCTCAGTTGGCGAGGAGTACTCAGCATATACGCCGTTGTCCCAATGCTTTTGGTCTTGATAATATATTGGGCTTTTCGAGACATCGGCCGCACGGGTTCGATCGACGCCGCGCCCCCTCGGTTCCGCGAACAGATGTCCAACACCCGTGAATCGTTCAAAGACCATCCTCGCTTATGGGGAATAATGGTCGTGGCGGGACTTCGCGGCATGGCCAACGTGGCGTTCCTTCCCTTTCTGGCTTTGTACCTAGGACTCGACGACGAGTTAGGACTGGGCAATGCGGCTCTTGGCTTGCATATAGCTTTGTTAGTGGGCGTAGGAGTCGTAGCAGCGCCGGTCGTTGGTTACATCTCCGACCGGGCTGGCAGAAAATTGGTGTTGATACCCGGGATGTTGGCACTCTGTGCCCTAACGGCATTGCTTGTCCCGTTCGGGGAAGGTGCGGGGTTGATCGTTATCCTGGCCCTACTCGGCGTTTTCTTTTTCAGCGACCAGCCCATATTGACCGCTGCTGCGCTGGACGTAGTAGGTGATAAAGTAGCCGCCAGCACTCTTGGAGTGTTCTCTTTTTCTAGGTTCGTTCTTGCAGCCGCATCCCCGCTCATCGCCGGTGAATTGTTTGACGAAGTCGGGATCGAATCTACCTTTTTCTTCGTAGCAGGTATCTACCTACTGGCCACCGTAGTTTTGATAGCGGTGCCCTTGTCTACGCAGCCTGACCAATCAGATGTTGACGGTGGCGGGAACTGAAGCCAAACGTAGCTGCAACTGTGCCCACGATATCCAGAGAATCCAACCGGACGGTTGCGTGGGCTGGCAAGGTTCGGGTAAGTCAACTGTAATTTTCAGGAGCGTCTTGGCTTCTAGCTTTGGCTTGAATGACCATGATAGCGCCCTTTTTGCCCTCCATCGATCAAATTCGGGGCGTTAGACTCTACACTGCTGACACCGCCGCGCGGCCTCTGAGTCCTAGGCTGACCACCGCCGAAACCACAGCGGCAACGAATGACAGAAGGAATACCAGACTCAGGCCGTCCACATCCACGTCGCTGGCGCCCAATATCCCTGCGATGATTGCGGACCCGATGATGCTGCCCAGGTACCGGCTGGTTGAGCATAGTCCGGCGGCTGATCCGGCCTGGTCGCTTTCCACTGCCTCAACTCCCGATGTTTGCAGTCCGGGCGTGGCCAGACCGATACCCAGTCCCACTAGGGCTAGTCCCGCCAGTAGAGTTGGTATGGAC
>NZVX01000101.1 GCA_002698265.1 Chloroflexota bacterium
ACCCTGGATCTCCAGCGGTGCATGATGATTCCTCTGGCCAGCGCTAATGTTGGATCGAGGCTCCAGGAATGGCATGCCGACAGTAACCGCCGACGCTACGAACACATCGCCGACCAGATTGACAACACCCTCGGGGAGAACGAGACAGGGCTGCTGTTGATCAGCGAGCGGCATCAGGCCCAATTCCCCAGCGACATAGAGGTGTTCTACGTGTCGCCACCGGCCCTGGACGAGTACCGCCGGTGGTTCCAGAACTGGATGGATCAGCAGCAGTCCGCAGCCGAAGCGGCAAAGCTTTCTACTGAGAATGATCCGGAAAATGGTGGCGATGATGGGGCGGATGCAGACGGAGCAACCGCAGAACATGAGACCGGTTAACGGAGCGGCGTTTCACATGGACAATGCCGTCGGCTTAACCGGCGCATAGCAGTGGAGAGCTGGACCCGATTCCACCTCGCTAGCAGACGCGAAATGACACCATAAGTTCGGTATCTTGATTGAATGGGAATTCGAAACCAAGCCAACCGTTCGTAGCAGAAGTTGGCTCGGGAGAAACGTTGGTAACTTCAGTTTCTCGTGGAATCCGCACCGACACGCTAAACACATCCGTGTCGATGCCAGGCTGCTTCTGTACCAACAATCGGTATTCGTAGGTTCAGGTCCAGTCGCGTGAACCACATCGTTCGGCAGCTGATATCCAACGACCGCCACCGCCAACCTATGCACCCACCACCGCACAACAGGCGGAGACTCCGACTGACCCAACGGGAGTATCGTCAAACGTCCCAAAGTGGGATTCGCCGGATGCAGAGTTGGTTGTGGCGGATATGATCGAGACGACGATCACCAGCGGTGACGGCGAAGTAATAACTATCGAATCCCCGTCCACTGAGGCATCTCCGCCGTCAGGTGGCGCGAGCGACTCCGCAGGGGTCGGGACCGTGGTTGAATTCACAATAACCCGGGGCGGGCAGTAAACCTCAGAATGCGCTTGTTCCCGCCTAAATCACAGCTACAGCCGTAACCTCGATCAACTGCTCCGGCCGGCCCAATATCTGGTGCATCGAAACCCCAGTGGCAGAGGGGAACCGGTCGCCGAAGTACTTGCGCCGCACCTCTCCTACCTTCCGGTAGCCCATCATTCCGTTGGGGGCGACCCATTCGATTGTGTTGACGATGTCGTCCATGGAGTAGCCTCCCTCGTCCATGATACGGGCGATGTTCTTGTAGGCCTGCTCGGTCTGGGCGACGATATCGTAGCCACCCACCGGGGAGCGCGTACCAGGATCCACTGACGACTGCCCTGATATCTGGAGCAACCGGCCCTTTTTGACGCCAGCACTCTGCGTGAGTCCGGCGTAGTTCCGCCCCCACTCCGGAACTCGTATCTCTTCCCGGATCCCTCCTTTCACCGCCACCACTTCTATCTCCACATGACCCTCGGGTCGGAGCAGCCGGTTGACGGGGATATTGGTCGACGCCGGGAATCGGTCTCCAAAGAACCCACGGCGGATGTCTGCCGTGTTGGGGTATTGCAGCAGGCATTGGGGGGAGATGTAGTCCAGGGTCTTTATCACGTCATCGGGCCCGGCCCCAGCCCCGTCCAAGACCCGGCCAATTATGCCGTAGGTGAGTTCAACCTGCCTGGCAGTGTCCTGCGGGTAATTGGACTGGCCGTCGATATCTTCGCTGCCCACGAACCCGGAGGTCCAAACAATCTCGTCGTCAACCACCACTCCCGGCACATAGGTGAGCTGGCCGTAGCGGTCCCAGCCAGGGTTTATGGGCTTCTTCTCTCCCTTCATGGCCACCATGCTCACTTCGATAAAGGCGTCGGGCCGAAGCAGCCGCTCTACGATAATGCCAGTGGCGCCCACCGGGCTATCCTTCAGGTATTGTTTTCGAATCTCGCCAGTCTGGCGGTACTGCGGTAAGGCCGTGGCGTCAATGTAGTCCACGGTCTGGACCACATTGTCGAACCCCATCCCCGCGGCCTCCAGCACCACCGCCAACTTCTCGTAGATCACCCTGGTCTGATCAAGCAGGTCTCCCTTGCAGACCACCCGCCCCTGTTGCGGGTCGTACTCACTGGCGGTCTGCCCGGACAAGTACAGGATGCCGGCGTTCTCGGCCCCCATGCAAAAGGTGTACCGGTTAAGGTCCAGCCAGGGAAACTTGACCGGGTCAACTTCTATGATGTTCTTGCTCATTTCCTCTCCGGTTGTTATCGGGGCTCGCTATCTTATTACTCCGTTCTGCATTAGGCGCTCGAATTCTTCGCCGGGGACTTGAAGCAACTCCTGAATTACTTTCTTGTTGTGCTCACCAAAGAGAGGCGCACTCCGGGGAATAGCGGGCTGACCTCCGTCAACAGTCCAAGAGAAAGCTCCCATCGGCCTTGGCCCCACAATTGGGTGATCGGGCGATTGAACATAGCCGCGTTGGACCATGTGCGGGTCGGCCAACACCTGGGCCGAGTCCAACACCGGCCCGGCAGGAACCCCCGCAGCCTGCAGTTTCTCTACCACATCCTCGACCTGACAACCTAAGGTCCACTGCTCGATCAGCGGTTCAAGTTCGTCCTGGTGGCTTAATCGTGCTTCTGTGGTGGAAAATCTCGGGTCTTCGGCCAACTTTGGGATTCCCGCAACTTGAGCCAAAGCTCGAAATTGAGCATCGTCTTCCACCGATATCGCCACCCAATTCTCGTCCCCCAGGCAGCGGAACACGTTGTGGGGCGCTTTTTCCTGGTGGCGGTTGCCGACCCGCTCCGGCTCCGTACCGTCCAGGGTGTATTCCATCACCGCCTCGGGCAAGATGGTAGCGAGGACTTCGGTCATAGCCACTTCGATGTATTGTCCTTCTCCCGTGTTGGCCCGATGGTACAGGGCTTCCAACAGGGCTAGTACGCAGTAGCAGCCGCTGAAAGCATCGGGGAATAGCCCTCCCATGATCCGTGGGTGCGATCCCTTGTGGCCCGTCACCGACGCCAATCCGCTGAACAGGTTAATCACGCTGTGGAACCCAACCAGGTCTTTCATGGGGCCGGTGCGGCCGAAGGCCCCCAACGAAAGATAGACCACATCGGGCCGTATAGCCTGCACTGCCTCATAACCCAGCCCCATTCGCTCCATCGTGCCACTGGAGTAGTTTTCAACCAATACGTCGCTCACAGCGATGATCTGCTTGGCCAGCGCCACGCCCTCAGGGTCCCTAAGATTCAGAGTGCAACTCATCTTGCTGGAATTGACCAGGTTAAACCCGCCGCTACGATTGACGCCAGGTTCGGCCTCTGCGAACGGAGGCCAGACCCGAGTGGTGAGCCGGTCTTCGGTCTCGATCAGAATCACTTCGGCCCCCATCCAGGCCAGCATCTGCGCGGTATAGGGAACGGCGATAATCTGGCCGAAGTCGGCTATGCGGATCCCTTCCAGGGGAAGCGGCGGCGTGGTCATCTAGCCTCCACACCCACCGTGGACAACTGGGCATCCGAATAGCCCAGCCACTCGCCAAGTACTTCGGAGGTATGCTCGCCCAGCTTCGGGGCCGGCCTAAAGAACTTCCAGGGAGTGCGCTCAAGACGGGCCGGGTAGCCGGGCAGCTTGAATTTCTGTCCGCCCGGCCCTTCCATGTCGACCATAAAACCGCGCTCGATCACATGGGCCGAGTCCACCATCTGACCCACCGTGTAGGCCGGGAAACATGGGATGCCCCGTTCTTGGGCCAGTTGGGCAATCTCAGCGCCGGTGTGCGCCATGGTCCATTCCAGAAGCAGTGGTTCCAGCGCGTCCCAGTTCCGGGCACGTTCGACCCCAGACGAGAACACCTCCAGTTCGGCCCAATCGGGATTATCGGCGATGACCATCAAGTTCCGCCAATGGGCGTCCATCACCGCCATCACCACCACGTACCCGTCTTGGCATGGTAGATAAGTATTCGGCATCACTCCGAAGATCTCCGGTCTTCGCGGCTTGGCTTCGTGGTACGAGGCGTGGGCCAACTCGAAGGGCATGACCGCCGCCACAGCTTCCTGCATGCTCAGGTCAATCTCACAGCCTGTGCCGGTCATCGAGCGCGATAACAGCGCCGCCACCGAGGCCATCGCTCCCTGGACTCCCGCCAGATAGCCGGCCATGTGCGTGTTGGAACGAAGGGGTGGTTCCCGGCCGGGGTCTTCCACCCGGTCCGGGATGCCGGGAGTGGCATAGGCCATGCCTCCGGAACTGATGGCGATCAGATCATCGCCCAGATACGCGCTGTTCAAGCCGGTGAGACCGAAAGGGGTTATTGTTACAACGATCAGCCCTTGATTCGACTCTGGCAACCTTTCTCGGCTCAGGCCAAACCGCTCAACTTGCGAGCTGTTCTGCCCCAACACGAGGAAATCTGAGGTAGCCACCAGGTCCTGAAAGGCGGCCCGGCCTCCTGGCGACTCGATATCGAGGACTACGCCGCGCTTGTTGGAGTTCAGGTAGAGGAACATCCCGCTGCAATCCGGGTCAGGGACGCCATCCGGATAGGGGCCGCTTTTGCGGTAATGGTCGCCCTGGGGAGACTCAACTTTCACCACATCGGCGCCGGCGTCGCCCAGCAACCTGGCGCAGAATGAGCCCGCCACCTGGCCTGAAACTTGGTCCGTAAGCTCTAGAACTTTCAGGCCTGCCAGGGCGCCTTCCCGGAGCATACCGTTAACCGCCAGACCGCAGAGGGAACCGCAACAGCGCGTTGGCCGGGTCGACGACTTTTTCACCCCGTTGGTTCTCCACCCACAGGTCGCATTCGACCATGCCGCCCTCATCCGTCGCCGAGACGTCTGTGACCACGCCGCGGCAGGTCAGTGAGTCGCCGGGGAAAGCCATGACCCGGTTGCGAAACGCCAGCTTGCGCAGGAACGCTTCTGGCCCGGCCCAGTCCTGCACGTGCTGGGTCAAGAAACCGCCCATCATCTGGCCGTCGACGAAGGGTGCCTCGAATCCCAACTCGCGGGCGTAATCGGCGTCGTAGTGCAGCCGGATGAAGTCCCAGGTCGCTGCCCCGTAGGCCATCATTCGGGCCACTCCGATCTCCTTGACCAGGGGCGTGATCTCGTCGCCGATCTCCACGTCTACGTAGTGTCTAACTTCGTTGGCCATCCTATGCCTCGGGCCGGTAGAACATGGTCTCGGTGTTCCGTGCCAGCAACTCGTCAGCCTGGTTGTAGAACGTNGTCTCGATCACTTGGAAGACCAGGGAGCCGGTGCGCCCGGTTTTCTCGTAAACGTCCTTGACGGTCCAGTGGGCGCTGATTACATCGTCGGGGTGGATCGGCTGGAAGAACTCGTACTCATTGCCGGCGCGCAGGCCCTCCAACTCCCGGATGGGCCCTCTCCCAACTAGGTCGCCACGGTCGTCCATATCGCTGTCCACGTACTGCCAGGTGTCGCAGATCAGCGTCGGCGGGGCCATAACCTCGCGCAGCCCGTGGGTTTGAGCGAACCCGCGATCGGAATAGAGCGGGTTGAAGTCACCGATGGCCAAGGCGTACTGGCGCAAAGACGAACGGCCCATCTCGTCTGGGGCTTGAATGACGACCTTCTGCCCCACGGTCTCTTTCAGTCTTTCCAGCAAACTGGCCACTTCAGTCACCTCTTTACTCGCCCTTGTAGACGGGGGAGCGCTTGTCCCGGAAGGAAGCCAGGGACTCCTTATGGTCCTTGCTGGTGAGCGTCAGCACCTCCGCCTGGGCCGCCTCGGCCAGGTGGTCGTCCAGGGTCTGGGCTAAGCCCCGGTACATCATTCCCTTGACCATCCTGTTGGGTATGGGCGCTTTGCCGGCGATCTTTCGCGCCAGTTCCATGGTGGTCTCTTCCAGTTGATCGGCGGTGACCAAGTGGGCCAAGACGCCGCACTGCTTGGCTTCTTCGGCCTCCAACCAGTCTCCGGTGTAGAGGAGTTCCAGGGCCTTGCTGATGCCCATTGCCCGGTTGTAGAGCCAGGTTGACCCGGTGTTGGAGACCAGTCCCATCTGTAGAAAGGCGTTCATGAACCGGGAGTTCTCACAGCCCACTCTGATGTCGCAGGCCAACACCCAGTCAAACCCGTCGCCGATAGCCAGACCGTTGACCATGGCGATGGTCGGAATTTCCAGGTTGTGCAACTTGGACGTGACTCCCTGAGGCATCTCACGGATGAACCGGAAGGTCTCGTATGGGTCTTTATGTGCCAGCAGTTGATCGGCGCCCCGGCTTTCGTCCTTGATGTCGGCGGAGGCGCAGAACGCGCGGCCAGCGCCGGTGATGATGAACACCCGCATCTCGGTGTCCGATGCCACGTCTTCCAGGGCGTGGTTGAGTTCGGCGAACATTTCTTCGTTCAGGGCGTTTAGGCGCTCCGGACGATTCAATGTCAGCCGGGCGATGTGATCAGCCTTGTCCAGCAAAATGGTGTTGTAAGCCACGCCGGTTTCCTCCTGGCGGTGATCCCGATAATCGGTGCTTAGCCAGGTGCTGATTCTGCTGCCATGGTAATTGCCTGTCAAGTTGCGTGTCTTCAGGTCCGGACATATGCAACTGCACCAGGATCATATTGACACTGTTGCTGGGCGATTCCATACTGGCCCAAACCTGAAACATGGTTTCGACACGATGGCTGGAGGCGTCACATGCAACGGGAAGTGCTGTTCTTCACCGAGATGGGATACACGGCGTACCCGCAGGACCAAGCCAAAAAGCTTGGCTACAACAATCTGATGTTCCCGAACGAGTATTTCAGCCCCGAAAAAGCGCAGGAACTCTACTCGATGTACTTCGAGGAACTCCAGTACTGCACGGAGTCGGGCTTCGACGGGGTCATGATCAACGAGCACCACAACAACCCGTTGTGCATGATGCCGTCGGTGAATGTGATCGGGTCAGTGCTCGCCCGCACCACCAAGAAAGGCAAAATCGCCTTCTTGGGCAACGTATTGCCCATCCACGAGAACCCGCTCCGCATCGCCGAAGAGATCGCCATGATAGACATCCTCTCCGGTGGGCGAGTGATCTGTGGCTTCGTCCGGGGAATCGGACAGGAGAGTATCGCCACCAACACCAACCCGATCTACAACCGGGAAAGGTTCGACGAGGCCCACGATGTCATCATTAAGGCCTGGACCACCCCCGGACCCTTCCGGTACGAGGGCAAGCATTACCAGTATCGAGTCGTGAATCCTTGGGTGATGCCCCTGCAAAAACCCCACCCGCCGATCTGGATACCCGGGGTCGCCTCGACTGAATCAATTGTCTGGGCCGCCAAGCACAAGTACCCCTATGTGGCCTTGGCTCCACCGATGAACCTGCTCAGGGGTATCTATGACCTGTATGACGAGACCGCCGAGGCCGATGGATGGACGCCCACCGCCGAGCACCGGGCCTACGCCATCAGGGTCAACGTGGCCGACACCGACGAGAAGGCCTATGAAGAGGGCAAGAACTTTTATTGGCAACTGGGAACTTCATTCGGTATAACGCCACCCCATTGGCAGGCGCCTCCCGGGTACATCTCCAGGTCTTCCGCTCAGGGCGCGCGGGAAGCGGCCCGGACCGCGGCCAGCAACATCACCCCCGGCGGGCCCAGCCTGCCCTACGACGAAGCTCAGGAAACGGTCCAGGTCATCACGGGCAACCCGGACACGGTTATAAAAAAACTCAAGAAGATCATCGACCTGATCGATCCCGGCTACATCGTGCTGTGGGGCCGGGAAGGTCCCATGTCCCACGACGTGGCCATGCGAAGCATAGACCTGATGGGCCAAGAGGTGATCCCCGCCATCAAGGAATACCAGGCGGTGGGGTAGGCAGCATCTAAACGGGAAGACGGAATCCCCTCAGACCTCAAAGTTATGCCCGCAATACCATTAATTCAGTTGCCCTGTTGGTTATTTCAGTAGGGCCCTCTTCCGCTAAAGGGCCGGGACGACGGATGGTAGTTAGCCTCGCTCTGGAAAGCTCAGTACCCGTAGGCGCAGGTTTTTAACCCGCCTCCTTGGAATAGACCTCTTTTGGATTCACCTACCGCGCGCCCATTCAAAGCCGGTCCGGCCGGTTCTCGCGGATTTGACCTCCCCGGAGAAGGCCGGTTAAAAACCGGTGCCTACGCCATCATTCCGTCATTCAGAGCTTCGCAACGGTGGTACACAAGGTATCCTTGACACCAAACCACAAAAAACGGTGCAAAAACGATGCCTGACTCACGCAACAACCTCCAATCTACCCGCTTCCGCATCCCCGACTCCCCACGTGCTGTCCAGGACTACCTGTGGGAGCAGGGCTGGACCGACGGCCTCCCCGTGGTGGCGCCCACCGAGCCCCTGGTCCGCGAGATGCTGTCCGGCTACGGCGGCCAACCGTCCGACTCCCTGGGCCGCATCCAGCCCGGCAACTCAAACGTCACTCTGGAGAAACTGGCGGTCAACGCCGTCATGGCCGGGTGCCTGCCCGAGCACTTCCCCGTGGTCGTGGCAGCGCTGAAGGCGGCCCTACGGGACGAGTTCAACTTGGCCGGCAACGCCGTCACCACCGGCGGCGCGGCCCAGGTGCTGATCATCAACGGGCCCATCGCCAAAGAACTCGAGATCAACGGCGATGCCGCCTGCTTCGGCCCAGGCTACCGCGCCAACGCCGTCATCGGCCGGGCGTTGCGGCTGGCCGTCCGGAAC
>NZVX01000102.1 GCA_002698265.1 Chloroflexota bacterium
GGCTTAGTTCTCTTGCCTCAGATTTCTTGGCGCCCCTGAAACGCCCGGCTCAACGTGGTCTCGTCCGTATATTCCAGTGAGCCGCCCACGGGCAGGCCTCTGGCCAGGTGGGTGATCTTCAGGTCGTCCCGGCCTTGATGGCGGCGGATGTACATCGCCGTCGCCTCGCCCTCCAGAGTCGGGTTGGTGGCCACGACCATCTCGACCAACTCCGGCCGGGCTAGCCGGAAGAAAAGTTCTTTCAGCTTCAACTGGTCGGGCCCGATCCCATTGATTGGAGATATAACCCCGTGTAATACATGGTACAGGCCCCTAAAGCTTCGGGTGCGCTCCATCGCCAGCACGTCCAGTGGGTCTTCGACTACACAGATGATGGTCTGGTCTCGGCGGGGGTCGGAGCAGATCTGGCATGGCGAGGCGTCGGTCAGGTTCTGGCACTCCTCGCAGAAGACGATGTTCTGCTTCACTGAGGTCACTGCATCGGCCAGAGCGTATGCTTCGTCATCGGGCAGCCGGATGATGTAGTACGCCAGACGCTGGGCGCTCTTGGGGCCGATGCCCGGCAGGCGGTTCAATTCCTGCACCAGCCGGGCCAGAGAAGGGGAAGCTCCGGAGATGTTCTCTTGAGTCATGTTGAGTGGGTGGCCGGTGTGATAGCGGTCCTAAAATCCCGGGATGTTCATGCCGCCGGTGACCACGCTCATCTTCTGGGCGGCCAGTTCCTGGGCTTTGGTTGACGCATCGTTGACGGCGGCCAAGACCATGTCTTGGAGCAGGTCCACCTCTTCCGCAGCCTCGGGCTCGATGGTCACAGACTCCACGATCTGCTTGCCGGTCATGACGACTTTCACCGCGCCGCCTCCGGCGCTGCCTTCGACGGTCATGGTCTCCAGTTCTTCCTGGATCTTCTGGAGTTGGGCCAGTTGCTTCTGCGCCTGACGCATCATGTTGCGGTTCATTCTTCGATCTCCTCTAGGACTCTGGCGCCCATGCCCAGGGCCGTGCGGACCAGGGAACTCTGTTGAGCTGTCTTAGCTGTGTTTGCGGTGGCGCCCACCCCGTTGGCCATGGTTAGGCGGAACTCGTAAGTGGCTCCGAACGACTCGGTTACCGCCTCGGCCACCTGACGGCGGGAACCGGGGTCTTCCATCTCTTCTTGCATCCGTTCCAGGTTGGCCTTGTTGGAGAAGCCCAACACTAGGGTGTTTTCTTCCAAGAAGACGGCGCTGGCCTTACAGTCGCGAAGTAGGGCCCCCAGGTTGTATTTCTTGCCTTTGTGCCGGTTGAGCACTTTGATGGCTGCAAGCCATTGTACGCCCAGCTCGGATATTGGCCCCGTGTCAGCAGCCGGCCGGCGTTGACCGGTAGGCTGTCCCTGAGTGCTGCCTGCGGGTCTTGCGGCGGCGGGTTCCGGAGCGCGCCGCTGCGTGGGCGGTGGGTTGCTTGGCGCGCGGCTAGGTTGTGGTGGGGCAGCGGCCCGGGCGGGCAGACCTGCGGGAGCGGATTGGGATGCCGGTGGAGCGGTGTCTTCGCAGATCTCCACCACGGCTAACTCCAAGGGGAGAGTCGACGGCGCGTCGTAACGCATATTCACGTCGCCCCAGATCTTGAGGCTTCTGATGATGCGCCATGCCGGGAGGTTGCCCACCAGTTCCTTTAGCTGGCTGGTGACATCTTCAGAAAGGTCCACGGCGTCCTCTGAGCTCCATTGCAAGTGCATGACGGCTCTGAGCAATTCTATGGTCTGCCGGTGCAATTGTCTTAGGTCAGTGCCGCTCCAGGCGGCTCGGTTCACCGCCGACAGCGCGGCCGAAGTATTGCCCATGAGAAGATACTTGACCAATTCCAGGGAACTTTCGCCGTTGTCCAGGCCTAATAGCTCTTCCACCTGCTTCAGAGTCACGCCGTCGGTCCCGCTGGTGGAAGAGACCACCAGTTGCTCCAACAGGTTCTCGGCGTCGCGCAGGCTCCCCGCGGAGTGACGGGCCACCAGCCGTATGGCCTCTGGATCGACAGTCACACCCTCATTTTCTGTGATATCAGCCAGGCGACCGTAGATCTGCTCCGAGGGTATGCGGCGGAAGTCGAAGCGCTGGCACCTGGAGATGATCGTCGGCAGGATCTTGTGGGCGTCGGTGGTGCACAGGACGAAGATGACGTGAGGGGGCGGCTCCTCTAGTGTCTTCAGAAATGCGTTGGAGGCCGCTTCGGTCAGCATGTGGGCTTCGTCGATGATGTAGACCTTGCGCTGACCCTGGGCTGGGGCGAAGTTGACCTTCTCCCGGATGTCGCGTATCTCGTCGATGCCCCGGTTGCTGGCGGCGTCGAGTTCGATGATGTCCATGTACTGGCCGCTGTTGATCGTCCGGCAAGGCTCGCAAGCGTTACAGGGGTCGCCGTCCTGGGGGTCCAGGCAGTTCACTGCCTTGGCGATGATCCGGGCGGTTGTGGTCTTGCCGCTGCCCCTGGGGCCGCAGAACAGGTAGGAGTGGGAGACCCGCCCCTGCTTGATGGACTGGCGTAGTGTGCTTGAGACGTGTTCCTGTCCGACCAGCTGGCTGAAGCTGGAAGGCCGCCATTTGCGGTAGAACACCTGGGCGGCGGAGGCAGAATCGGTTATGGCCTGGCCGGTCATTACAGGTCGGTCTCCATCATGAATAGTCTCGCCGTTCATGCCTTAACGTTAAGTCTTGATGTTAAGTTTCGTAAGTGCCGTGCGCTCTTTGGCCTGCATCAGTTCGGTTTCTTCAGGGTCCAGATGGTCGTGTCCCACCAGATGCAGCACTCCATGTACTACCAGAAGGGCCAACTCATGTTCAAGGGGTGCGCCACGCTCTTCCGCCTGACGTTGCGCCTGCGGGTAGGACACAATCACTTCTCCCAGGGGAGAAAGTTCGCCCGGGGGCATGACGAAATCGAAGCCCCCGGCTTCGACTGAATCACTCGGCGGTTCCGCTTCGCCTTTCCAGTGGCCGGGATGTTCCGCGGAGAATGACAGCACATCTGTCACCTCGTCCAGTCCACGAAACTGGGCGTTCAGGCTATGGACAGTCTCGTCGTCGGTGATGAGCAGGCTCATCTGCGCCGCCTCCGTCCCTTCCAGCGCCACATCCAGGGCCGCTTGCGCTATTCCAAGTAGCCAATCTTCGGGTGATGTGTCCTGATCATTTCCCAGGATGTCGCTGAGAATACTGCCGGAGAAAGGCTCTTCTACGGATAGATAGACCTGCTGGCCTTGCTGGCTGTTCAAATACGAATCTCGAGCCTGAAAAGGGCCGTTTTCGATTGAATTGGGCGGTGAATCCGACAGTGAATCGGACGGAGTTCCGAGGCTGAAACAATCATAGCACGGTGGCCGGAATAGGGACAAGAACCGTCGGCCACAAGACATAACGTGGCCGGATCAGGGGGGCGCCCGTCGAACCCGTGAGCGATCGACCGCATCACATTATTGTCCGTTCGCGTTTTAGGAGGTCCGGCATTGGCCAATCGCAGAAGACGAAGAAACAACGCCCCAGTCTCGGCTGGTGCAAGGCAAGGCGCTAAGCAACAGCAGAAGAACCTCATGAAATATGGGACGGGCGCGTTGGATTCTATAGCCGTAGTGGCTTCAGGCGTATTCGCAGTGGCCTCCATCAGCGGGATCAGCGGCGAAGGGGCGCAGGCCCCTGACTTTGACTTCAGCATGTTCCAAAGGATCGAAGAAGCGGGCTTCCGCGACGGCAAACTGGCCAGGCTTGAGGGCAAACCCATGGTGCTGAATTTCTGGGCCTGACTGTGCCCGCCGTGCCGGGCTGAGATGCCTCAGTTCCAATTGTTCTACGAGGAATTCAAGGAGGAAATTCAACTGGTGGGTTTGACATCGGGATATTCACTGGTCTGGGCTCCCACGGCAAGGCCGAANAGTTGTTGCGGGAGTTGGGCGTGACTTATTCGGCAGGCCGGACCGACGGCGGTAGCGTCCCCCGCAAGTACGGTGTGATTGCCATGCCGAAACCGTGTTCATCAGTTCCGACGGCACGATCATGGAGAAGAGCGTGGCCGCTATCGACGCCAATTTCCTGGCCCGGGCTTCACGGGAATTGTTGGCAGCCGAGGCGGCGGCTGGGGCGGAACACGGGAGCTGAGACCTAAGCTAGCGGGTCTTCCACACCTGATGCTCGAACTCTTCGCCGATGAGCGTGTTCGCCGCCGCGCTTTTGATGTCCATGGCGAAGCAGTGAAATTCGTGTCCGACCGGCTGGTCGCCGATCTTTTGAAATAACGCCTGCAGGTAATTTTGCTGCTCCTCGGTATCCGTGATGTCCAGAGCGCGGCTGTAGACCTTGAACTCGCCTTCTGACGCCATACGATCGGAAACAGCGTTGTGGATGGAGCAGGGAGGGTCTCGAAGCAGGTCCAAAGCCTTTCGCGAACGCCACATCATGCCCCGGTAGAGCTGCCCGTTGTGAAATAACGGCTCCACCGGCGATATCCGCGGCCATCCATTCTTCCGCAGTGTGGCCACCATGACCAGGCCGTTGCGGTCCAGCCGCTCTTGGCCCAGGGCGGCCAATTCCGGGTCTTGTTGGGCGAATTCTTGCCAGGTCATGAGATAGCCATCTCCTCTGCTTCGGCAAACGTGATTAACCTGGCTACGCCGGCCGAATCTTCACGACTGTTCTGCCTTGACACCCGCCCGGCCACCATATAACATCGCGGCACATTCGGGAGGGCGGTGTTGTTGATTGAAATTTGCTCGCTTGCCCTGGGGCAGCGGGCTTTGTTGTTCCCGAATGCGGCCTGTCTGATAAAGCCCCTTCGCTAGCCGTCAATGGTATTACAAACTCATGCTGAAAATGATTAAATTGTAGGTCAACCAGGCCACGACCGAGCGATGTATGTTCGATAGGATCAACGAGATATCAACCGGTGGAATCGTGCCCAGCGCGTGGCTGAGAGAAGCCGTCCGCGACGATATCATCTCCAGTGGCAAATATAAGACACAAGAGGCTAATTTTCAGCCGGCAAGTCTCGACCTCAGCCTTGGCGAGAAAGCATACAGCTTAGTATGCAGTTTCCTGCCCCTCACCTGTAGTGTCGAGACGAAACTTCCTGAACTACAGATCAGCGAGATCGATATAAGGGACGGCGCCATCCTTGAGAAAGGCCGGGCCTATCTGATCCCCTTACTCGAGGAACTCCGCCTGCCCCAAGGCATTCGAGCCAAGACCAATCCCAAGAGTTCCACCGGCAGGCTCGATATCTTCACCAGAGTCATCACCGACTTCAGCGACCAGTTCGACGTGATAACCGACGGCTATGAGGGCCGCATGTACCTGGAGGTATTTTCTAGGTCGTTCACTGTCAGAGTCCAGACCGGATTGTCGCTGAACCAGCTTCGATTGTTCAAAGGAGACCCGACTTGCAGTCCCGGTGAGCTCCAGGAAGCCCATCAGTCCAAGCCGATTCTGTTCGCCGCAGTCGGCCAGCAAGGGCAGTTGACTGGGCCGAATTTCGACAACACCATCGGGCTCAGTGTGGACTTAAAGGGCACATCGGAAGGGATCGGCTTCAGGGCGAAGAAGAATAGCTCCCTGTTGGATCTTTCGCGGGTCAATCACTACGATCCAGCGGATTTTTGGGAGCCCGTGTTCGCCGACGGTGTAGAGCGGCTGATCTTGGAGCCTGAGGAGTTTTACCTCTTGTCGTCCACAGAGAGTGTCGGTATACCTCCGGAATTCGCGGCTGAAATGACCGCTTACGACACTTCAAGCGGCGAGCTCCGGACTCACTATGCCGGGTTTTTCGACCCAGGATTCGGGCACGGCGAGGACGGGCGATTGGGGGGCGTCCAGCCGGTGTTGGAAGTCAGGGCCCACGACGTCCCGTTCATGATCGGGCCAGGCCAGAAAGTATGCACCCTGGCGTTCGAGAAGATGCTAGAAGCGCCAGAAGAGTGGTACGGTCCCAAGGTAGGCTCTTCCTATCAAGAGGCAGGCCGCATCCTAAGCAAGCACTTCAAGCCTGGAGTCTCCACCCGCCAGTTGAAGATGTTCGAGGGTAGGGTTGGGTAGCCTGCTCGCCTTATTTCCGTGGATCTCTGATTCTGAACATTGAAAACAGCCCCTGCGTTTCACAACGCAGGGGCTGTTTTCTTCTACCCAAAAACTGGTACCCCGGATGGGCTTCGATCCCATGATCTCCACCTTGAAAGGGTGGCGTCCTGGACCAGGCTAGACGACCGGGGCACGTGCCTATTCTACTATAGCGGCGGCGCTATTGGTAGAAGTTCGAGTCGTGCAAACGATTTGCCCTTAGCTAACGGCTGACAGCTACGGGTAAACCGCCAACGCTTCCAGAGATGTTTCCTCTGGGAACCCGCACATCACGTTCATGTTCTGCACGGCCTGGCCGGCGGCGCCCTTTACTAGGTTGTCCAAGCAACTGATCACGATCAGGCGGCCCGTGCGTTGGTCGATGGAAGGGTGGACCAGGCACAGGTTGTTGCCCAGGGTCTGCTTGGTCTGGGGCGGTGTGGACACCACGCTCACGAACGGGTCGTCGGCGTAGTAGTCCCGGTACAGTTTTAGTATCTTTTCCTTGCCATCGTCTCCCGACCAATTGCCAGGCTCGATCAGTGTGGCGTAGCAGGAACTTAAAATTCCTCGGGTCATGGGGATCAGGTGCGTCAAGAAAGTCAGGTTCAGGGGTTTGCTGGCCAACGGCGCTAATTCCTGAGTGATCTCCGGCAGGTGCCGGTGGCCGTTCAGCGCGTAGGCGAAGACGTTCTCGTTAACCTCGGAGAAGTGGTTGGTCATTGTTAAGCTGCGGCCGCCGCCCGAGACGCCTGACTTACTGTCGACGATAATGTCTTGGGTGATTATTCCCGCGGCCACCGCTGGGGCAAGGCCCAAGATGGCGCTGGTGGGGTAGCATCCCGGGTTGGCGACCAGGCGGGAAGTCCTAACGTCGTCCCGGTGCAACTCCGTGAGGCCGTATACGGCCTCTTCAAGGTATGTGTGGTCTGGATGGTCAACTCCGTACCATTCTTGGTACTCGTCGGCCTTCTTGAGGCGAAAATCGGCGCTGATGTCGACGACCTTCACTCCCTGCTCCAAAACCGGGATGCACGCTTCGGCGCTGGCTTTGTGGGGCAAGGCCGAGAAAACCAGGTCCAGGCTTCCGCTCAGCTCCGGGTCGATGGTCAGGTCCATGGCGGTCAGATGGGGGAACACCTCATTCAACTGCTGGCCGGCGGCGCTTCTGCCGGTGACCGACGTTACTTCCACCTCAGGATGGCGGTACAGGATGCGCGCCAGTTCACTTCCTGCGTAACCGGTGATGTTGATGATCCCTACTTTCATGTCGCTTACTCTTCGTTTATGGGGTTTCCGATTGGGGAACGTGGGGCATCGGCGCCCCCGCGCTACCTGCCAGTGTATTTTCTTCTTGGGCGGCCAATACAGCCAAGTCCGCCTTGTTCATGAACTTCTTTCGGGAGGGACAGAGCCCGCCGACCACGCACTCCGGGCAGAGCGGCCGTTGCGCCCGGCACACCTGACGGCCATGGTTTATGTACGAAACGTGGAAGTTGAAAACTTCCTCAGGGTCGACCTTGCCTTCCAGGATATCGTGGGCCTTGTCCACGCTCACTTTGGGACCGATGACGCCCAAGCGTTGACAAACCCGGTAGATATGGGTGTCGATAGCCATAGCCGGCATACCCAGCGAGAAGCTTAGCACGATTCCAGCCGACTTTGGGCCGATGCCCGGCAACTGCCGAAGCCACACCTTGGCATCGTTCAGGGGCATCTCACGCAGGAAAGCCAGGTCCAGCGAGCCGTTCAGTTCCAGGACCTTGTTCAGCACCTCTTTGATGCGCGGCGCCTTGATCTTGGCCAAGCCTCCCGGGGCTATGGCCGTCTCGATCTCCGAGATCTTGGCTGAAGCCACCGCGTCCAGTGTGACGAAGCGTTCCATCAAGCGGCGGTAGGCGCGACTGGAGTTGATGTCAGACGTGTGCTGGGAAAGGATGGTGAATACCATCTCATCGGTGGGAGGCAGGCGTGGCTCCTGGCAGAATGGACCATATTGCTCGGTCATCATCTCGATGGTTCGGGCGATATCGGCTCTATTCTTGGTTCTGGGGGCCCTCTTTTTTACAGTCGTCTTAGGCATGAATGTCGCCTGGCTGGGCTGGAATCGATCTACGGCTCCGGCATAGGTGGAGATTTTACCATCTGCAAGGCTGATAACGAAAAACCGGGAGGCTCAGCCTCCCGGTTTTGATGTCCTATCTAGAGATTGGAAACTTTAGAACAGGTGGCACGTGAGCGTGTGGCCTTTCGAGATCTCTGTGACCTCGGGTTTGTCCACGGAGCAACGGTCCATCACTGCGGGGCAGCGAGGGTGGAAGTAGCAACCCGACGGTGGGTTGAGCGGCGACGGTACCTCGCCGGCGAGGATTATCTCCTCTTGTTCCATATCGGGATGGGAAGGCAACGCCGCCGACATCAGAGCCTTGGTGTAAGGATGAGACGGGTTGTTATAGAGGTCCTGCACCGGAGAGAGCTCAACCACCTGGCCCAGGTACATGACGGCGACCCAGGTGCACATGTAGCGCACCGTGGCCAGGTCATGGGCGATGAGCATGTAGGCTACGTTGTACTCCGACTGCAGGTCTTTCAGTAGGTTCATGATCTGCGCCCGGATGGAAACATCCAAGGCCGATACCGGTTCGTCCAGCACGATCACCCTGGGGTTCAGGGCTAGGGCGCGGGCGATGGCCAACCTCTGGCGCTGTCCACCGGAGAATTCATGGGGAAAGAGGTTGGAGTGATACTCGTTCAATCCAACGTCGTTCAGCAGTTTCATCACCCGTTCTTGCTGTTCTGCCCGCGAGATGTTCCAGTTGATGACCATTGGCTCGGCGATGATGTCCTTGACCCTCATGCGTGGGTTCAAAGAACTCCACGGGTCTTGGAACACCGCTTGCACCGAACTTCGGTAGGACTTTCTGACTTCGGACGAGGAATTGTGGACGTCCTGTCCTTCAAATAGAATGCTGCCGTCTGTGGGCTCCTCAAGCATCAGCATCATCTTGGCGGTGGTGCTTTTCCCGCAGCCTGACTCACCTACGACACCCAGGGTTTCACCGGCCCGGAGCTGGAAAGAGATCCCGTCCACAGCCTTGATGTAGCCGGTGATCTTGGAGATCAACAATCCCTTGGTTACCGGGAAGTGTTTCTTGAGGTTTACTGCCTCAAGCATCACCTGTCCGGTTTGCCCTTCGGAAACTGACGATTCTATTGTTGTCATTCAACCCGCCAACACGATGCCACGTGGCCATCGGATACTTGTCTGGAATCGGGATATTGCTCCCGGCACTTGTCCATCACTACCGGGCAGCGGTCCGCGAACGAGCAACCCACTGGGAGGTCGTGTAGCGGCGGAGGCTGGCCATCGATCGAGAACAACCGGTCAACGTCCCGGTCCATCTTTGGCACTGAGGCTAAGAGGGCCTCGGTGTAGGGATGGGATGGGTTGTTGAAGATGTCCCGAACACTGCCGTGCTCCACGATACGCCCGGCATACATCACCGCGACGCGGTCGCACATCTTGGCGACGATGCCGAAGTCGTGAGTGATGAAGATGATTGAAAGGTCTGACTCCTTCTGAATGTCTTTCAGAAGTTTTAGGTACTGGGCCTGAATCGTCACGTCCAGAGACGTGGTCGGCTCGTCGGCGATGAGCACCTGTGGCTGGCATGAGATGCCCATCGCTCCCACAACCCTCTGGCGCATGCCGCCGCTCATCTGATGAGGATAGTCCTTGGCCCTGGTCTCCGCGGCGGGGATATTTACCTTCCGCAGAACGTCAAGAGCCCGTTCCATCACCGTGCGTTTCGGGATGTCCTGGTGAAGCGTAATGGCCTCTTCAACCTGGTTTCCGATTGAGAAAACCGGGTTTAAGGAGGTCATGGGGTCCTGGATGATGAGGGCGATCTTGCTTCCCCGGATCTGGGCCATTTCTTGCTCAGATATGGGGATGATGTCCTCGCCGTCCAGGACAATGGACCCTGTGACGATGCGGCCGGGTGGAATGGGAATCAACCGCATCAGTGAAAGCATGGTTACGGACTTGCCGCAACCCGACTCGCCGACGATGCCCAGGGTCTCGCCCCGGCGCAGGTCGAATGATATCCCGTCAACGGCTTTAACCGTTCCCCAGCGGGTCGTGAAATACGTCCGCAAGTCCTCGACCGTTAACACGGTCTCGGTGTTAGTCCTGATGTCCGTGGTGACCATTTTGTCCTCGGGTTTATTAAATTCTTCGTTATTTAATGACAGGCTTTCAGGTCACTCCAATTGGCGCAAGCGCGGGTCCAGAGTGTCCCGGAGCCAGTCTCCGAACCAGTTCAATGACATAACCGTTAGCATGATCGCGACGCCGGGGAAGGTGGAGATCCACCAAACACCACCGGCTAGCTTGTCGCGGCCGTCTGCGACCATGGAACCCCAAGCAGGCGTGGGCGGCGGCACTCCGGCGCCCAAGAAACTGAGGGTCGACTCCAGCAGAATCACGATACCTACCTGGAGGGTCGACACCACGATGAGCGTGTTGATCGTCCCAGGGAAGATGTGTATGAACAGAATCCGGGCTGTCGAGGCGCCGGAGACTTTTGCCAAGGACACATAGTCCATGTGCTTTAGTTGCAAGACTTCGCCCCGGACCTGGCGGGCGAATCTTGGCCAGATAAACAAGCAAAGCACGGTTACGATGATCCAGAGCGATTGACCCAGTGTGATTACCAGCACGAGGGCAATCAGGATCAACGGAATGGCTAGCTTGATATCGACGAGACGCATCAGGAACTCATCGACGAAGCCGCCGTAATAGCCTGCCACCAGGCCCATCGTAATGCCGATAGAGCCGCCCACCAGGAGGGTGATGATTGACACCAGCAATGAGATTCTAGCGCCGTAGATCACGCGAGATAGAACGTCCCGGCCCAAGTGGTCGGTACCCAAGAGGAATTTGGAGCTACCAGCGGGCCTGGTGAAGACTTCGATCTCATCGCCTAACTGTGCGGAGGCATCGATCTCCTGGGCATCGACAAGCGTGACACTGGTCGTCCTTTCGTTGATCGACAGTCTCTCGACGACCGTCTTCATAGACATTTCACCGCTGGACCAGGCCGGAGGTATGTTTCGCTCTCGAAGTTCGCCCTTCTCCGGGTCGTGAGGGGCGACTAACGGAGCGAAGAGTCCGGCGAACACCACTAGTCCCAAAACAAATATGGGTATTACCGGCCATCGCTTTAGTTTTCGATAGAGTCCAGCCGCTTTCGCCCTAAGTGTAGGGGGTGCAATGACAATTCCGCTTAGATCTGCTGCCATTTCTGGCTCCTACCTCCTAGGCGTACCGGATTCTTGGGTCTACGTAAGCGTAGAGTACGTCCACGATGAATGCTGCTGTGACATATATCAGGGTGAAGGTAATCACCACACCCTGGAGCAGCGGGTAATCGAAGGCAAATAGTGCTTCGATGGCCAGTCTGCCTAGGCCGGGCCAAGCGAACACCGTTTCAACGACCAATGAACCGGTCACGAGGGCACCCATCGTTACCCCGGCGAATGTGAGAGGTGGAATCAGAGCATTCCGGAACGCGTGCCTCAAGATGATGTTCCTGGAGTTAACACCCTTGGCTCGCGCCAGTTTGATGTACTCCGAGTCCAACACGTCAAGCATGGCGGACCTAACCAGCCGTAGATTGGCGGCGGCGTAATACCACCCCAAAGTCACGGCAGGCAGAATGATGCTGTTCCAGTCTTGTTTCCCGTAAGGCGGCACCATCCCCAACTTCACCGCGAAGAAGAACATCAACATGATGCCTAACCAGAAGGGTGGAGCTGATTGCCCAATCAGGGCTACTACTTTTCCAAACGTGTCCATCATTGTGCCGCGTTTTACTGCCGAAAGGATGCCCAACGGCACCCCCACCATCAACGAGATGCTAAAGGCGACGGCCCCCAGCAATAATGTTGCAGGAGCGCGTTCGATGACGACCGCAGTTACGGGCCGACCTTCCCGGACAGACTCGCCAAAGTCGCCCCGAAGGGCGCCCTTCAGGAAGATGCCGTATTGCTGATAATAGGGCTTGTCCAAGCCCAAGACCACGCCCATGCGATCCCAGTCTTCCTGGGTCGAGTAGTCATCCAGGTAGATGTGTCTGGGGTCCCCTGAGACTCTGCTCATTATAAAAATGATTAGGGACACCGAGAGCAGGGTAACAAAGGCGAGGAGGAAGCGGCGTACCAAGTATTTCTGCATTTTATCTAAACCGTCAGCGCACTGCGTTGCGAAATTGGATCCGCCGTTTTTTGGTTATAAACGCTCGGACCGTCGCGAAGACTATGCCCGCTGCATTTGCCACCACCGCTGATCCTAGAGCCGTGTAATAGACCGGGGATACTGTTGGCATGGCGCAACATTCAACCTCTTGATTAGAACCGTATTCATAACCGCCCCAGGCGCCGGCTATCCCAGCTCCCACGACGAATGCTGCCGTTAGTATCAACACCCAACCGTTTTCGCGGTCAAGGTGTAACCAGGCTACGAATGCGGCTATTCCAGCGCCGAGCCCCGCCCCGAAGAACAGGGAAGCCAGCCATGTTTCGATCGATTGAGCCCCGAAAAATATATATAGCGACCAGGCGAGAGCTATGCCAATCATGCTCAGCACCACGCCCAAGGTCACCCCTATGACCGTTCTTGCGACAGGAATCAGGTATGGTCCCACCTTTTCTCTGATGTCCCTGTCGTACGTCGATTGCACCCGGTTTGGAACCCCTTGGAAATACATACGCTCGAAAGCGATGCTTGGATCACTCCAGTTGATTTAGTTGCCCCTAATACCCGCGTGGCAACAGAGGGGCGGCAGACACCGGCCCCGAAGAGCTTACTAGATATATACTATCGGCTTTCGCAAGTCAATAGGCTGGGCCAACGAACTAAAAGTTATCAATCAGAGCGTGATTGAGCCTGAAGTAATGGAGTCCAATGGCCTCTGGCGCCGCCTATTCCCAGCGGGTCAGCATATTTGAGGCTATGGCAAGTGCATTGCCGAGGCTGAATCCGGACGGGTGCTTCAAACAAAGACCCGCCCGGCACAGACCAGGAAAGACTCATCACTTCTCCTGGTCCACACCGGGCGGTGTTCGTGCCAGCTTTGGAAGCTCCTGTCATTGACACAAGCTTTCAAGCTTTGCTCGGACTATTCCAAGCCCTTTATTTGCCTCGGATGTTGGCGAATATTTTCGCGAATCTTACCGGGGCGTGATGTACTCGAAGCCATTGATCTGCCGGAGGTCACCCTGCTTGACGAAATCACTCCAAGGGGCGATGTTCGGGCCGACAGGCCACACATTGTCGACTGCATACAGTCCCGTCTGTCCAAAGACCTCATTTATGTAGAATTCGGCGATCTGATCTTCGTATTTTATGCGGTCGGCTGGCAGCACAGATTTCTGAGCCATCGGGATCAACTCTTCGGTGATGGGGTGCTCGGAGCCCCAACTGAAGTTTCCGCTATTTAGGAAGCTAGCCATCCCTTGGATCGGGGATAACCGCGGGCCTACATTGTGACAGGACATACCTTCGTAGGTACGGGCAACCGCTGTCGGCCGATAGGTCCCGTAAGGGACGTTCTGGAAATCCACATCGATCCCTATCGCATCCCAATACTGGGCGACGGCTTCACAAGCTTCCACCTCTGACGGAGCGCCGCGGATCGCTGTAGTCAGCGTTGCTTTGAAACCATCGGGGTACCCGGCTTCAGCCAATAGGCTCTTGGCTCTGGCGGGGTCGTACGGCCAGGTCTCTTCTGGAGATGGTAGGCGGTCCTCGAAGCCCATCCAATCCTTGAGAGTGATTGGGCGTCCGAACCCTTGCAGCAAATTACGGACTATCGCCTCCCGGTCGACGGCAATCGCCATCGCTAGCCGGACTGTACGGGCGGTTGCCCATTCCGGGGAAGTGATGTCACTGTTGGGAGACACCCACGGGTTGTCGGGATTGTATGCGGGCCAGGACTCACCGCCGCCATCGCGGGCGGGCAAGTAAAGTTGGCCGTAGAAGTTTATTCCGGCCTGTACGGCGTTGGGGACTTGCATCAATGTTGCTCCCTTGACCGACTCCACTTCCGGTATGGAATCAAGGGCCATGACGAAGGTGTCCAAATTACCAGTCTTAAAACCGGCCACCCGGGCAGATTCTTCCGGGATTTCCATGAAAATCAACTCCGCGAATGCCGGAGTCACTCGCCAGTGGTCTTCCACTGCTTTCATCCTCCAGAATTCGCCTGTCTTGGCTTCATCGATTTCCCACGGGCCGGTGGCAGCGGTATTGAAGTTGGCTTCCTCTTCGCCGTCTTCATCCCACTGTTTCTTGCTAACCATCCAGGCTCCAACAGCGCGTGGAGTGCCGATCAATTCATAAATAGGCACCTCGGAGAAGGGTTGGCCCATATCGACCACCCAAGTGTAATCATCGGGGGTGGTCTGGCTGCCATTCTCTGCAAAGAACATCTCTTTGGCGTTGGCAGATCTGGCGTGTTTCTCACTATCGGCGATTTGCCGGTGGGAGAATACGACGTCTTCAACGGTCATCTCGCCAAAACCTTTATGGAACTGAACACCTTTCCGGATGTGGAAAGTCCAAGTCTGAGAGTCTGATGAGATATCCCAACTCTCGGCCAGCATTGGTACGACTGCCCCGCTGTCGAATCCAGCCATCCCTAGGGTTTCGGTGATTGGTATAGCGCTGTTCAAGAATATCTGGGGATTACCGATCATCTTAGGATTACCCACATAAGGACCAAGTTCCTTCTGGCCAACTTTCAATGTTCCGGAAGGTTTAGCGGTGACTTGGGGTGCCTTAGTAGGAACCGCTGTCGGCGCCGGCGCGGATTTTTCCTTCTTCGACGGTACAGCAGTGGGTGCTGCCGCGGCCTTGGATGCTGCTGCAGCCTTGGATGCTGGAGCTGCTGGCTGGGGGGTCGAAGTGGCAGAAGAGCCGCAAGCCAGGATAGCAGCCAACAAAAGAACTAAAGGCCCTAGGATTAGGGATCTGGGGTTTCTTAACCAATGGCTCAAAATGGACTAACCTCCAATCTGTTTGTGTTCGGGATTATGTTTGAACATCGCCCAAGAGAACCATTATTGAACTCCGGGTGATTTGATACTTATTTAGCCTTGAAACCTGTTATATCGACTACGTGGCGAAAGCCGTACCCTTTGTTAATTCGTGTGGTTGCAAAAGGGAAGCGAATCTCGGCTTGTATCAACCAGAAAGGCTAGACTACCGGGTCTCGCAAGTCAATAGTTTGATACTACGGATTGGTGAATCCTTCAACCGCTCTGGGTGTGAAGGCCGCGTGTGGGGAAGTTACCTGGCCAGTTGACTCGGAGCAGCTTGAGTAGGGCTGGAGCTAAAACTTGTAGCTAGGCAGAAGGGTCTGTGGGCGGGCGGCGTTGTTCACCCCTAAGGAACTGTTCTAGGTCTCGGACCAACTCGGCTGGGTCCGGAATCTCGATGGCGGCAACTGCTTCGTCGTATTGGCCTTCTAGCTTGGTCACATAGGAGCTGATCTGGTCATCCTTGGCCACTGCTTTAACCACTTCTTCATTGAATATGTCGGCCGCGGAATACAATTCAGCCAAGTCCAAGGGAATGTTC
>NZVX01000103.1 GCA_002698265.1 Chloroflexota bacterium
ATAGGTTTCGGCGATGACATCCATATTGTTGTCCAGGTCGTCCATGTCGATGACCAGGCAAGGGGTGTCCAGGTCTTCCATGGGTGTTCCGGGTGTGGGCCGGTAATGTTCGTTCATATCAAACTCCGTGGATTAGTGAGGGCGAAGATCCCGCCAACCCCCTTTTGCAAAGGGGGTTGGCGGGATGTTTACGCCAGCCTGCCTCTCGCCGAGATGGGCCAGAAGCCTTCTAGTTTACCGTTCTTGGCGGCTCGGAAGTAGTCGTATTGGTTGACGGCGGCGCCCAGTTCGTAGGGAACCAGCCAGGCCTTGTCGCCGGCCTTCAATTTGTTTTGGGCCTCGCCTTCCAGCTCCACGATGCCGTGCTCGGCGCTGAACCGGGTGGCGTTTCCCCCTTCGATTCCCTCCAGGACCGGCCGGCCCTGGTCGGGGGCTGTTGACTTGTGTCCGGCGTCCAAGACGGCCATGCCATCGATAGGGTGGCTGATGACCGACGCCAGTATCTTGGCCGCCGGGTTTAGCTCTGGCAGGAACGACTTGAGGCGGTGGTCCATCAGCGGATAGCGACCGGCCCGGACCTCGGTCACTCCCGGCATCTTTATGGCCTGGGCGTAGCAGTGGGCGCCGCCGACGCTGACCACTTCGATGGACAGTCCGGCTTGCTCCATGGCCTTTTTGTTGTCCAAGACTATTTGAAGATTGGCCTTGGTCTTGGCTTCATACTGATTCGCATCGTCGTCGCCTTTTGGTCCGGGCACCGAGCCCATGATGCCATTCAATTTGAGTCCGGGAAGCCCGTCGACCCTCTGAGCAAGGGCCACAACTTCGATTCCCGGAGATATCCCGCAACGGCCCATGCCGGCGTCGATCTCAACCAGCACCCGCAACTCCACCCCAGCGGCGACGGCGCCTGACGATAGCTGCTGGGCGTTGTCGGGGCTGTCCACCGCGATTCCGATGCTGGTCTGGCCGGCCAGGGCGCAGAGCCGCCGAATTTTGGAAACGGTGACCACTTGGTTGGCAAGGAGAATGTCGGAGAACCCCGAGTTGGCGAATACTTCGGCCTCGCCCAAGGTGGTTACGGCGATGCCGCCCACGGTGCCGCCAGCGTCCAGTTGCCTGTGGGCGATCTGAGGACACAGGTGGCTGGTGACAACGGGCCTGGCCTTAACTGTCGTGGCCGCGAAATAGCCTTGGAATGTCCGGATGTTGCGGTCCATGACATCCAGGTCAATCACCAGCGCCGGGGTGTCCAGTTCTTCGACCGGGGTACCCACCGGCTGGAAGATAGGGCGTTCCATAGGAGTTTCTCCAGCAGCTGATATGGCTGCGAAATACAGAATCAACGAAGCGGGATAGGTGGGCAGAAGAATACCATAATCAGAGTCACGGCACAGGCGCGGTTGCATTTCCGTCAAGCGGGTGCAACAATTTCAGCGGCTGCCTTGGCGGCCACTTTTTTTGGAGACTTGTCGATGCCAGGCCTATTGGAAGGGGTCAAGGTTTTGGACCTGACCCACTATATCGCCGGCCCGTACTGCACCAAGCTGCTATCCGGTCTGGGCGCGGACGTGGTCAAGGTTGAACGGCTCGGCACGGGCGACGGGGTGCGGTGGCTGGGGCCGTTTGCTTCGGGTGGCGGGAAAATCCCCCCTGGCCCTCCTTTTCTAAAGGGGGGGAATGCCCCTGAGGATGGGGCTTGGTTCTTGTACCTGAATACGGCCAAGCAAAGTCTCGCGCTCGATTTGAAGTCCCACGCAGGGCGAAAGATTATGTTGGAGTTAGCGACCAAGGCTGACATCCTGGTCGAGAATTTTGTTCCAGGCGGCATGGACAGCTTGGGTCTGTCTTATGCCGAGTTGAGCCAGGTCAACCCGGCGCTGGTGGTAACTTCCATATCCAACTTTGGCCAGACCGGCCCGTACCGCGACTGGAAGGCCTCGGAGTTGAACCTCTACGCCCTGGGCGGGTTGATGAACATCACCGGAGAGCCGGAGCAGGAACCCCTAAAAGAGGGGATGCCGCTGGCCCAATTGGGCGCTGGACAGAACGCCTTCGCCGCCACCATGGCCGCACTAATGTACTCCGAAGAGACGGGCGAGGGCCAGCAGGTCGACCTGGCCATCGCCGAGTATGCCACCAACATCCTGGAAAACGCGCTGATGCAGTACAGCTACTCTGGCCAGGAATACAGCCGGGTAGGCAACCGGGGCTATGGCCGGGCCGCCTGGGGCATATACCCGTGCGCGGATGGCCACGTGGGAATAATCGCCGGGCCGGACCACCGCTGGCCGGAAGTAGCCCGCATCATGGGCAGGGAAGAACTGTCCGACCCCAGGTTCACTTCCCGGGCTGGCAGGCTGGAGCATGCCGACGAAGTGGACGCCTACATGCTGCCATTCCTCATCGATAACAATAAGGTTGACATCTTCAAGGCGGGCCAGGAGAGCGGGCTGGGTTTCAGCTTCGTCGCGACCATGAAGGACATCCTGGAGATGGAGCAGCTCCTCGACCGGGACTATTTCGTCCAACTGGATCACCCAGTGGCGGGAACACTCACCTACCCCGGCGCGCCGATCACGCCCGAGGACAGCGTCGAAGCTTGGGTCTTCCGGCGGGCACCCTTGCTGGGTGAACACACTGCATCGGCGCTAAATTCTTGGCTGGGCTACTCGGAAGCACAGGTCTTAGAGCTCGTGCAAAAGGGCGTTATCGCCCAGAACGAGGGAGCGTAGCGACATGCAAAAACCGGCCGAAAGAATGCCCCTCAAGAATTACCGTGTGCTGGACCTCTCCCGCATCTGGGCGGGACCTTACTGCACCAAGCTTTTCGCAGACATGGGCGCCGAGATCATCAAGATGGAGTCCCTGAGCGTTTACGACTCCCACCGCGGACCGGTGAGTCCGGCCCGCGGAATCGCCGCCTATCCTGACGGCGAACCCGGGGAGGAGCCCTGGAACCGGAACGGCTGGTTCAACTGCCTCCACATGTCCAAGTACGGGGTAACGTTAGAACTGACCGAGGCCGAAGGCAGAATGGTCTTCGAGCAGTTGGTGTCTATCAGTGACGTGTTGATCGAGAACTTCAGGCAAGGAAGCCTGGAGCGTCTGGGATATACATACGAAGAACTACGGAAACACCGGCCCGACCTGATATACGTTTCCATGCCGGCCTTCGGCAACACCGGCCCCTGGAAAGGGTACCTGGGCTACGGCATCGGCCAGGAACAGCTCTCCGGCATGGCCCACATGACCGGCTACCGGGGCGACGGGCCAATGAAGTCGGGAATCAACCACGGCGACCCCATCACCGGCTCCCACGCCGCAGGGGTGCTGATGGCCGCCCTGCGGCACCGCCGCCTCACCGGAAAGGGCATGTACATAGATGTCTCGCAGCAAGAGTCAGCGGTGGCCCTGATGGGGCCCGAAGTCCTGGCTTACCAGATGACCGGAGAAGAACCGGAGCGCCGGGGCAACCGCTCCGGGTGGTACGCGCCGGCCAACAGCTACCCGTGCGCTGGGGAGGACCGCTGGGTGACTATCGCCGCCACCAACGAAGAGCAATGGCAGAAACTCACCCAGGCCATGAGCGCCGCCGGACTGGCCAACGACCCACACTTCGCCACCGCTGAGCAGCGCAGGGAGAACCACGACGAACTGGACCGTATCATCTCTGAATGGACCATCAGTCAGGAAGCATATGCGGTGACCCATCTGCTACAAGCAGCCGGAGTTCCCGCCGGTCCGGTGCTGCGCGGTCCCGATTTGCTGGCCGACGCCCATTACAAGGATCGGGGCACATTTGTCACCGTGGACCACCCCCAAGTCGGGCCAAAACAGTATCCGGGGATACCCTGGAGGATGTCGGCCACTCCCGGGCGGGTCCGCTGGCCGTCGCCGACCTTAGGGCAGCACAACAGGGACGTCTATGGCGAGTTGTTGGGTCTTACCGGGCCAGAGATTGACCTACTGGAGAAGACCGGGACCATCGGGACCAAGCCCACTGGCTCCCGAATCATCTAGCTTGCGCCCTTCTTCCATTCGCGACGCATCCAGGCGCCATTTCTACAGCGATCTTTTCTATGGATGGGCGATCGTAGCAGTCATGTGGGTGGTCAATTTCTCGACCATGGCCACGGGAAACCTGAGCTTCGGTCTGTTCGTGATTCCCATGGGCGGCGACCTGGGGATGAGCCGAAGCCAGTTGGGCTGGGCGATAACCGCCCGCAGGATGGCCGCCGGGGTCTCGAGTTTCGTCGTGGGGCGTCTGATCGATCGCTATGGCCCCCGGGTTCTGATCCCCGTCTCCGCGGCGGTGATCGGTATGGGCCTGATCTTTTTGAGCCGCGCCGATTCACCCTGGCAGGTCATCGCGATTTTTGGACTACTGGGCATGACCGGCCTGGCGGCGCCCCAGAACATCATGACTTCGGTCCCGGTAGCCAAGTGGTTCCAGCAGAAGCGGGGGATGGCATTGGCTTTGGCCGCCACCGGCCTTGGCATCGGCGGCGTTTTCTTCCTGCCCATCACCCAGTTGCTGCTGGACCACATCGGCTGGCGCTCCACTTGGGTGGTCATGGCCGTGGTGTTCATGGCGCTGTCCATCCCTCTCTCGGCCGTCTTCTTGCGGCGGCAGCCCGAGGACATGGGCCTGGAGGTCGACGGAAAACGGCCGGTCCCAGCCAGGGCAGGTGCCACTGCACCATCCAGCCCAGCAACCGAGGAGACATCCTGGACAGTCCGGGAAGCGTTCCGTACTGCCACCATGTGGAAACTGTTGCTAGCCTTTGCCTTGGCCGGCCTGGCGCAGGGCGGCACCAGCGTCCACCGCATCCCTTACTGGATCGAGAACGGTTTCGACGCGCAGATCGTTTCGTTCTCGTTCGCCGGAGACGCTGGCGGGGCGGCAACTATGGCGCTGTTCGCCGGATGGATGGCCGACCGCGTCTCCATCCGGGTGATTGCCGTCGGGTCATTCACGGGCCTGGCCGTGGCCATGGGGTTGGCGCTGATCGGCCGCAACGAATATTTCCTGTTCAGTTCCGGAATCTTGTTCGGGCTATCGGTGGGCGCGAGCATGATCGTCCATTCGTATATTTTCGCCGAGTATTACGGCCGGACGTTTTTGGGCAGCATCCGGGGCATCGTATTACCGGTCATGATGGTCAGCGCCGCTATCGGGGCACCGATGGTTGGATACATCCACGACGGCACCGGAAGCTACGTGTCATCCTGGTGGCTGATCCTGTCCCTGAACGTCATGGCCGCCCTGATCATCAGCACCGCCACAAAGCCGGCTCCTTTGTTGGCAAGAGTAGAAACTCCCGTGCTTTAATCCACACGCCTTGAGCTATACAATAGCTTCGGCCAGAAACGGCTGAAAACCCTGGTTGATCGGGGTTAATTTGGAGGCACTGAATTGGCAGAGAAAGAAGTCCTTTACGAGATCAAAGAAGGCATCGCCTATATCACCCTGAACCGGCCCGAGAAGCTGAACGCCATTGACCCGAACATGCGTGAGCTGCTTTGGGACGCTTTCCAAGACGTGAAGGACAACCCAGATGTCCGCTGCGCCATCGTCACCGGGGCCGGGCGGGCATTTTCAACCGGACATGACTTGGTGGCCATGGCCGCGGGCCACGCCAACGAGGGACATAGCACCGGCGACCTCTACGTGGTCCAGTCCAACATCTGGAAGCCGATCATCGCCGCCATCAACGGTATCTGCCTGGCTCAGGGTTGCGGCATCGCTCTGGGCTCGGACATCCGCATCGCGTCCACCAAAGCCGAGTTCGGCTGGCCTCAGGCCAAGCGGGGCATATCTTCGGTCAGCGGGCCGGCTCTGCTGTCGGCGGTAGTGCCCAAGAACATCGCCTTCGAGTTCCTTTTCACCGGCGATTTCGTCGACGCCCAAAAAGCCCTGGAATTGTTGCTAGTCAACTACGTGGTGGAGCCCGAAGACGTGATGGCCAAAGCTGAAGAGATCGCCCACAAGATCATCGCCAATGCCCCGCTACCCATCGCCGCCATCAAAGAGGCTTCCATCAAGGGCGCCGAAATGGGTCTAGAAGAACGGGTGAAATTCGCCGGAAAGAAGCGCAACGAAGTGCTAGAGAGCGAGGACGCCAAAGAGGGAGTCCTGGCATTCGCCGAGAAGCGCGCGCCGGTGTGGAAGGGACGGTAACGGCCACCGGGAGCACCTACGGTACCCCTTAACCGTTCGTGGTGAGCCCCGTCGAACCATGACGCATAAGCCAAGGGCCACCGTTCCCTAAAATTGGCATCACCGGCAACAATTGGCCAAAATGCTGACACTATTGCCTTGAAGCCTTGAACGCTCCTNGCTAGGATTGGGCCGTGCTCGAACAACTGAAGGCATATTTCGGTTTCGACCGGTTCCTGCCCCTCCAAGAANANNTCATCACCAAAGTGCTCGCCAAGCGCGACACCCTGGTGCTGATGCCCACCGGCGGCGGCAAGTCGCTGTGCTATCAACTTCCGGCCCTGCGCCTCAAGGGGCTCACCCTGGTGGTCTCGCCCCTCATCGCCCTGATGAAAGACCAGGTGGACGGTCTGGGGGCCAACGGCGTCCCCGCCGGGCTGCTGAACAGCACCTTGGCGGCCCAGGAGGCCAGCCAGGTCCAAGACCAGGCCCGCCAGGGCAAGATCAAGATACTTTACGTCGCTCCGGAGCGCCTGGCCCTCCCCGGTTTCCAGCGGTTCCTTCAGTCTCTGGACGTCAGCCTGATTGCCATCGACGAGGCCCACTGTATCTCCGAGTGGGGGCACGATTTCAGGCCCGACTATCGGAACTTGAAATCATTGCGCCGGGACTTCCCCGAAGTACCGGTGATCGCCTTGACCGCCACCGCCACCGAGCCGGTCCGGGAAGACATCATCAACCAGTTGGGCCTCGATAAGCCCGCGATTTTCATCTCGAGCTTCAACCGGCCGAGCCTGACCTACACTATCCAACCCAAGACCGAGCCCTTGGGCTCCCTGCTCCACCTATTGGAGAAGCACCAGGGCGGCTCGGCCATCATCTACCGGTTCTCGCGGAAGGCCACCGAAGAGACGGCGCTGGAGCTGTCGGAGCGTGGCTTCAGCGCCCTGCCCTACCACGCCGGGCTAGAACGGGACCTGCGGCGGGAGACCCAAGAGAAATTCATCCGCGACCAAGTGCAGATCGTGGTGGCCACCATCGCCTTCGGTATGGGCATCGACAAACCGGACGTGCGGTTGGTGGTGCACTACGACCTGCCCAAGACCGTTGAGGGCTATTATCAGGAAACGGGCCGCGCTGGGCGAGACGGCCTGCCCAGTGATTGCGTGCTGTTCTATTCCTACGGCGACCGATCCAAGCAGGAATATTTCATCAGCCAAATCGAAGACGACGATGAACGGGAAAAGGCCCACAACAAACTGGACCAAGTCCTGGCGCTGTGCGACCTTCAAACCTGCCGCCGCGCCTACCTGATGGAGTATCTGGGGGAGTCATGGCCCCAGACCAATTGCGGCGGATGCGATATCTGCCTGCTGCCCAGGGAGGAATTCGACGCCACCGAGATCGCCCAGAAGATACTGTCCACTGCCATTCGCACCGGCGAGCGGTTCGGTGTGAATTATCTGGTGGACGTCCTACGCGGCTCGGCCAACAAGGCCGTCCGCACCAGGGGCCATCACGAGTTGCCGGTTTTCGGCATCTCCAGGGACGTCGACTCGGACGATTTGAAAGAGATGGTTCGGTCTCTGGTCACCAACGGGCTGCTGGCCCAGAACGGCGGCGATTACCCGACACTGGGCGTCTCCCAGAGAGGACATAAGTTCTTGAAGGACCGGGAGAAGTTGACCCTCACCCGGCCCAAGCAAGCTGCTCCGGTCCGCCAAGTTGCGTTCCCTGGAGACCGGGAGACTGCCTACGACACCAAGCTGTTCGACGAATTGGCGGCACTGCGTCTGGAGATCGCCACCGACCGGGAGGTGCCCGCCTACCAGATCTTCGGCAATAAATCGCTGCAGCAGATGGCCTTCCACATGCCCCAGAACGAGCTCGAATTCTCCAAGATATCCGGAGTGGGCGACGCCAAGCTCCGCGATTTCAGCGAGCGGTTCTTGGAAGTGATCAATGAATATGTGGAGGCCACCGGGCAGCCGGCGGCCGTCAACCGCGTCCCGGTGTCTGCTCCCAAGAAGCGGGTGCGGGGCATCAGCATGAGCATCCGCGAGACCAAAGACCTGGTGGCCCAGGGTCTCTCATTTGAAGAGGTTGCCGAACAGCGGGGGATCAGCGAGACCACCATCCGCAGCCACCTGGAGCGTTTCATCCAAGAAGGCGGCCAGATAGACCTGGGACACCTGATGCCGCCCGAAGACCGGCGGACCAAGATCGCAGCAGCCTTCAAAGAGATGGGAGAGGCCCGCCTAACCCCCGTACGTGAATTCCTCGGAGACGACTACACCTGGGGCGAGTTGGCCGTAGTGCGCATGGACAGGCGGCAGCAGGAGTACCATGGAGAGCCGGTGGGGTAGTTCGGTTCATCAGGCGCCCGTGACCATTCTCATTTCTTGAGGGGGCTTCTCTTCCGCTCATCCTGAGCCTGTCGAAGGACCGGCATCCGTCATACCTGGACGAAACCCGTGTGGTTTGGGACTGCGGCACTACAGCCCCAACGCATCCGCCAAACGTCGGCGGTGGAACTTGGGGTCGCCTAGGTAATGGTAGAGGGTGCGGGACGCGGTGGTGTGCAGGGTCAATCCGTACTCAGTCATGCTCCCCACCCCGGCGTGGACCTCGTGGGCGTAGTTGCAAGCCTCGTAGTAGCCCTCGCTGCCCACCGCCTTGGCTAGGTGAACGCTGTCGGCCGCATCCCGGCCGATGTCCAATTTCCAAAGGGCCTCGTAGGCGGTCCACCGGGCGGCGTCCAGGGCGTTCAGCAGGTTGATGACCTGGTCCTGCACCCGCTGGAACCGGCCGATGGGGGTTCCGAACTGGTGCCGCGTCCGGCTGTAGTCCACCGACAACTCGTAGATGGCCTGGCTGCCGCCGACCTGGTAGGCGCAGAGTACGGGAATCGTCTTGGCTTCGGCCCGCTCCAGAGCATCCCACCCACCAGCAAATTTACCGCCGAGCACCTGCGTCGAGTCCGCGGACACGTTCTCGATGGCGATCTCCGACAGGTTCCAAGCGAATCCGGGAAGAATCCGGGTGCCGATGCCAGAGCTGTCGGCGGGGATAATCACCAGCCCGACGTCGTTGCTCTCTTCGGACCGGGCGGCGCAGAGCAGGTGGGTAGCTGATTCGCCGTCATACACGTAGGCTTTTTTGCCGTTCAGGGAGAACCCGTC
Source organism: Chloroflexota bacterium (assembly GCA_002698265.1). Taxonomy (GTDB): domain Bacteria; phylum Chloroflexota; class Dehalococcoidia; order Lucifugimonadales; family UBA3495; genus UBA9611. The sequence continues at coordinate 9,346 of NZVX01000103.1, forward strand.
GCCGTTGACCTTGGCCGTCAGACGGACATCGCCCTCCTGCCAGCCGTGGTCGGCCTCGGTGATTGCAGCCACCATCCGAACTTCACCGGTGGCCATGCGGGGCAGCCATTCCTTTTTCTGATCTTCGGTGCCGCCTTCCAAAATCGTCAACGCCGCCAGGACAGCAGAACTGATGTGCGGGCCTGGAACTGGGCCGCGGCCCAGTTCCTCAAATAGCACGCCGGCGTCGGTGAATGACCCGCCCTCGCCACCGTATTGAGTGGGAATCAGTATGCCCAGCCAGCCGGTCTGGGTTAGCTGCTGCCACGGGCCCTCGGGCGTGGGTTCCGTGGGCGAGGCGATCTGCAACAGGGTCTCTTTGGGGTATTCCTGCTGCACGAAGCGGCGGACCGCAGTCTTCAGCATCTCTTGTTCGGGGGTTAGAGACAGGTCCATATTTTCCTCGGGTTGTTAGCTTTTTGCGAAATTTGGAGAGGCGAGCATTTCACCCTCATCCTCTCCCTGGAGGGAGGGGATTATTGCCCTTCCCCTCACGGGGATGGGGGCCGGTTTATCTACGCCAGAGCGCCGGCTTTTTCTCTTACGTCGCGGCCGATGCCGATGCGTCGGGACATGATTACCTTCTGGATGTCGGTGGTGCCGCCGGGGTGGATGGCGATGATGCCGGCCCTGGAGTGGGCTTCCATGTGACCTTCCGAGGCCCCTAGTTCTGGGTCGAAGGTCAAAGCGGCCGGTCCCAGGATGTCCAAGATGTGTCTCGACATCTTCAGGCCGAGAGTCTTCCGCAAATAGGACGCCTGTGGGCCCTCGTAGGTGGTGGTTACTCCGCTATGGCGCATCCAATAGTTGCGCAGTTGCAGCAACCGCACAATCTCCTGTTCGATATACACATCGACCAGCTTTTCGCGGGCATCCGGGTCTTTGGTGATCGGCTCGTCGCGCCTATTATTTTCGCGGCAGTATTCGAACAGCTTGTCGACCACCACGTTTCGGGAGATCCTCCCGCCGGTTCCGTGTTCCAACTCTAAGTGAGTCGTGGCCACTTTCCAGCCCTGGTTATGGCCGCCGATGAGGTTGAAAGAAGGCACGCGGACGTTGTCAAAGAACACGGTGTTTTTGACGCCCGACCCAGCCCCCGACTCGCCACCGGAGATCAGCAGGTCCATCGGTTGGACCGTGATGCCGGGCAGGTCTGAAGGAATCATGAACCAACCCAGGTTTTCGTGGCGCTTAGCCTCAGTGTCGGTCACGGTGAGGGTCCACATGTAGTCACAACCCAAAGAACTGCCCACAAAGACCTTCTGGCCGTTGATGATGTAGTCGTCACCGTCCTTGACCGCCGTGCTCTTGACGTTGGCCAGGTCGGAACCCGCTTCCGGCTCAGATAGCAACTGCCAGGTGCGGACCAGTCCCTTGAATATGGGAGGCAAGAAGTACTCTTTCTGCTCTTGGGTGCCCCAGACTACTATGGACGCGCCGCCCAGCCTTCCTCCGGAATCGTAGAAAGGAGGGATGGTCAGCCCGGCCGACTCTGCCTCTTCTTCCAGAACGATGGCATGGTCAACGTCCAGGCCGCCTCCGCCATATTTGGTTTCAGCGGTGGACCAGAGCCAGCCCTTCTCGCCAAGCCTGCGGCCGAATTCGCGCCGCTTCTGATACTGTTCCTCGGTCAGGTCTATAGGGTCGGCCGGGTGGACGATACCGCTAGGGATATTATCTTTCATCCAGGCCTTGACCTCTTGGCGGAACTCTTCTTGCTCTGGGGTGTATTGGGGTTCGAAGTCCATGGGTAATTCCTCGTTATTAGCCCCGATTCCATCGGGGCAGTCAGCGTTATTGGAACATTGATCGATTTAGGATTATGCCTTATTGAGCGATGGGGCAACAAGTCTGAAGACGGCGATAGCTGACAGCTACTATTGCGATTTCAGCGCCCGGCCGGGTAGGGCGCCGGTGTGGGTTCCATTATCGATGACCAACTTGCCATTAACAATGACGTAGTCGATGCCTACAGGGTATTGTTTAGGGTCCTCAAACGTCGCTTTAGCTTCAACGGTGTCCGCGTTGAAAACCACCACATCGGCCTTCATGCCATCCCGCAGGATTCCCCGGTCCTGGAGTCCCAAACGCTGGGCGGGTAGGGCAGTCATCTTGCGAACCGCTTCTTCCATCCGGAATAGTCCCTCTTCCCGGGCGAACTGGCCTAGTACATAAGGAAAAGTGCCAAAGGTCCGGGGGTTGGGCATCTCGCCGGTCAGTACTCCGTCCGAGCCGACCATGTGGGCGGGATGGCGGACGATGGTGCGGATGTTCTCCGGGTTTCCCGTTCTGGCCACGAAGGCCACTTCCAGGTTCTCCTCTATAAGTAGGTCGCAGATGCTGTCCACTATCTTCTTGTTCTGGAAATCTGCCAGGTCGGTCATGGACCGGCCCTCCCATTCCTTATTCTTGTCGGAGCCAATGTGGCTGAAGATGTAGTTGTCCAAAGTCGACCCCCACATCGGGTTTACGGCGTCGCCGATCTGCTCACGGACCGCGGGATCCTTGATTCGCTCCAACAACACGGTGGGCCCTCCGGCATGCACCCAATACGGAAGCAGCGAGTGGAGAATGGTGCTGGCGGCGGCATACGGGTATTGGTCGAAGGTTACGTCAATTCCGGCGTTCCGGCCCTCGTCAACCAGCCCGATCATCCGCGGGCCCATGCCGTCCACCGGGCTGTGAAAGTGGGAGATGTGTACCGGCACGCCGCTTCGTTGGCCGATCTCGATGGCCTCCCGGAAGGGGTCCAGAAGCTGGTCTCCCTTGGTATAACGCGCGTGAGTCATGTAGAACCCGCCCAGGTCGGCGATGGCGTCGGAGATGGCCACCAACTCGTCGGTGTCGCTGTAGGCCCCTGGTGGATAGGTCAGGCCGGTGGCGAAACCGAAGGCCCCGTCCTGCATGCCCTGTCGGGCCAGTTCCTTCATCCGGTCCAGTTCCGGAGGGGTGGGCGCCCGGTCCTCCCAGCCCATGGCCTCGATGCGGATGGCGGCGTGGGGCACCATGAACGCCACGTTGCATGCGGCGCGACCGTCCAGAAGGTCCAAGAACTCCGCCACGGAGCTCCAGCGAGCATCCGGCGGCGGAGTGCCGTTGATGGCGGCCAGGAAAATAAGTAGTTGCTCCAGTTTGGGCGGCGAGATGGGCGCGTAGGACAGACCGTCCATGCCGATGGCCTCGGTGGTAACGCCCTGCCTGATCTTAGCCTGGTGCTCGGGCTCGGTCATGAGCTTGAGTTCCGAGTGGGAGTGCATGTCGATGAAGCCGGGACAAACTATCGAGCCCGCGACGTCGATGATTCGCCCAGCCTGGACATGGGAGGTATCTCCCTTGAGCACCGTAACCGTGTCTCCGGTCACTCCCAGGCTGGCCCGGAACCACGTCTGGCCCGTGCCGTCTACGATTCGGCCATTTCTGAGCATCAGGTCGAACATGGTCTCTCCCTAATCTATGATCCCAGGTATCTGTTGGTTGGCTTGTACCTGAGCACGTTCCATTAAGCTGATTCTTTAAGCCATCGTCTCAGGCGCACCCTAAAGTACCACAAAGTTGGTAGCCCAAGTCAGGCATCCGTCCTTGCCAGTGGGCAGGGTTGAATATAATATTGGTTGAAATCAGGGCCTGAGCGCCGAACAGGGCGTTCTCTTCCTGATTATCAAACGAAAAATTAACCCGAGGGAGGCTCCAAATGGCGACCGTTGGAATCGACCACCTGGCCATGCCCACTGCCGATGCGGAAAAACTCATCGCCTTCTATAAGAAGCTGGGGTTCGCGATCAACGACGAGGAAGAATGGAGGGCCGGTGAAGCCAGCATCTTCTCGATACAGGCCGGCGACTCAAAGATTAATGTGCACCCTGAGGGCTTCACCGCCAGCCTGCGCGGCGACACTGCCGTGCCTGGATCCGCCGATATCTGCTTCGTCTGGGACGGCACCGCTGAAGAGTGCCAGCAGATGCTGGCCGATGCAGGAGTTGAAATCATCAGGGGGCCCGGACCGCGCAAGGGCGCCCGCGCAAGGGGTTCCTTGCCCGCCGTGAGCATGTATGCCCGTGACCCCGACCATAACCTGCTGGAATGGATGGTCTACCTTTAAACAATGGTGTCTTACAAAGGTGTCGCTTTAGGGGAGGGGCCACATTCCTGTAGGCGAGCGCCCGTAGGCGGACGATAGATGCGCGGAACTTGAAGATTCCGCGCATCTTCTCTTGAGATTGATCCACCTGGCAAAGGTATCTTGAGGTCGTTTTGCTTCGTCCCAGATTTCCCCAAAAGATTGGGAGTTTTAGCGTTTGATGGTTGGCAGAATCACTGTATCCTAGAGGTGTGAGTATCTGGGAATCCCATCGTCGGTGATGATACCCATACGAGCCTGAAGGCCTGTTGGCCGGGTAAATCGAATATATATACCCTTTTCGTTTAAATAATGTCTATCAGGTTATGTAATCAGCAAGCATAATAGACCCGGTAAACGGAACTAGTGAGATATCCTGGCTGAATTTGACATCACGGCAGCGAACATTATAAATTACGATACTGTACGGCCATACCATTAAGATGGGTACCCTTGTATCCAATGCCCGAGCTATTGCTAGGATTCTTGGTTGGGCCGGGGTGTGTAATGAGCAGGAGGCTTAGTGGTTTCACAAGCATTTAGAGAAACAGCGGCGCCGCGTACGGCAAACAACAAGAACGCAAACCGGATCGCATCGCCTTCGGTCGTGATTGGCTTGGGGTCCACCAGTTGCCAGATCGCGAGGCGGTTGGATGAGGTTTCCGCATCATGGAGCTTCTCCGACCGGAAGAGCCTTGGCTTCCTATACATGGATACCCGCGAGGCGACCAGGGGCGAGATTTCCCGGTCCTCCCGGTTCATCCCTCTGACTCTACCCCACTTCTCAAATCTGCGTGACATGCGTCCGTGGATCACGGAGTGCGTGCCAGAGTTGAAGAACCTCAGCCTATCCCGTGAGGGAGCGCTGGGGACGCTGGCCAACGCTGGAGTAGCCGGAAGATTCAATTACGGCAACCTGCGTGGCCACATCGACGCAACGATCGAACAGGTCTGCCCCTATTACGAGGGCGTGACCTACCTCAGGATCCATGTGATCGCCTTCCTGGGCGGCGGGACTGTGGGCGCCCTACCCGTGCTGCTTGCGGCGCTGGCCGAAGCCCGCGGCACGTCATATAACTTCAGCGTCGTGCTCCACTTGGTGCTGCCCCAGCGTGGCATGTCCCGGGACCCGGAAACCACCTACCCGCTGCAGCTAAGGAACGCTTACTCCACGTTGCAGTTCCTCCGCGCCGCCAGCGGCGTTGAGGCCGGGAAGGGCGAGTACACCGGCAAGGATAGCTACCAAGTCACCGTTTACCCCGATAAGATCATCAACGCTCCCGGACCCCACTTCGATGTGGCATTGCTGCACCGTTCACCCAAGGACTCTTTACCGGTCCAGCGGGTCCACGTAGCGAGGATACTTGAGGGATTGGTGGCCGACGCCTGGGGCACCGGTCAGGACTGGTGGGCCCGTTACCACGAAACCATGCGTGAGGCCAATAACAATATGGACGCACGCTTCGGCTCGATTAGTTCCCGTGAAGTCGGTTTGTTGGAAGGGTTCTTCGTACAGACCGCCAAGCAGTATCTGCAAAACCAATGGCGGACCCAGCTGTAGGGAGGAAGAGGAATGGCCAGGTTTAGTTTTAGAAGAAAACGGCTGTCATTCAATGAGATGACCAATCGGGTTCCAACGGCCGTGGACCCCTTGGAATTTCTTGGCACCGGCCGTACCGGATCAAGAGACGCATTCGCACAGATCCATGGCGCGATCCATGGAGTCTTGGGCGAAGTTGAGAGGTCGATTAGTTCCTTGTTCGAACGGCTGCGGCCCGACGGCAATATCAGCGACCGTATGGTGCTTGAGGCCAACGCCGAACTGCGGACCGAACTGGCACGCGCCAACACTTTCGCAGACGTAAAGCGCGACGAGATGCTGATCAGCATCGGCGACACGCTGGAAAGCCTGTTCATTCAGAGGCTGATCATCGCACCCGAAGAGGAGCCGCCCGTTAGACGGTGGGCCGCCCTGGCCGACAGGGCTATCAGACGGGACCTGCCGGTAGTATCTGAGCCAAGCCACAGCAACCTCGATGTCTCGCCTAACGACCGTAAAAAACGGCTGGGCAAGTGGCAGGCTGAGACCGACGAATATCTGGAAACCGTTTGCCTCAATCACGTGGGAGAGGTCATCAACGGTCTCCTGGAAGAACTGGCTGAATATTCCGCCAGTTGGTCCGAGTTGATGGGCGACCTTAGACGTTTGGCCAATGCGGGAGGCCGCCTGTTCCAAGAAGTGACCGACGCCGAGCATTGGTCCTTTGACAGCGACGATCCCACGGTGAAGAACCTCCTGACCGGTGGGCAGGCTCAAGACATCTCCATGCGCATCCTGAGCCGGTTCCAGCTAGGCAACCAAGACCTATCCGAGATCGCTGAGACGGTCCACGAGTCCCTGGCCGGAAATCCGGTCTATGGGTCAAATAGGGTCGACCCTCAGGAGTTGCAAGAGCTGTTGGCCCGGGCAACCGCGCAGAAGATTCGGAGCACTGTGTCCATCGACACCGGCTTCCTGTCCCTGATGTCCAACGGCTCCCGGTTCGGCGAAGAATTGGGCGAACTCCTGGTGGATATGCACATGGGCGCATCAGCCATGGAAGAGAAGATGTGGCGTGTGGGCGACGTCCGCGTGGGTCACGTCGACTCTGCCTCCGGCGTCGGCATAACGGCGTCCAACCTCCACGACTCGGTCCTTCGGGGTCTTGGCGGCGGGCGGAAATTTGCCGCGGTGGAAGGCCACCCCGGCGACAACCACCGGTTCGAGGTGCAGATGTCCACGGTCGGCGCCCCGGTTTCCGACCTCGCCATCTACCGCGACATGGTTAATGCCTGGTACGCCTGGCATTTCGAAGACGTACGCACCGGCGGCACCGGCCCCAGCAACGGCGATTCCTCGAGTTGGCTGGCCTCGGTCAGCAAGGAATCGTGGAAGCTGTACCCTGACATCGGAGAGGAAACCGGAGTGAGGCGGGCCATCATCGAACTGATCGATGACGACCTGAAGAAGCTCTGGGACGGCCGCGAAGACATTGCGACCCGCCTAACCAACGGTCAACTTGGCGAAGGCGACCTGTTGAACGGCGTGGTCAAACCCCAGGACAAGATCCTGAACACGAAGGATTCTGATTCTTAGACTCCTCCGCAGCCCAATCAGCTAACTAAAAAGACCGGCGCCCGGTGGTGGGCGCCGGTCTTTTTCGCTTCACTCAAGGGTGTTGACATTGTTCCGCCGATTCGTCGGCCTATTCGTCCGGATGGGTGGTTATGAACTTGGCGGCCTTTGTCACATCGATGTCAGCCCTGATCTCGACATCGGCCATCTCCTCTTGCAACCGGACGACCACCGTACTGTCGTGGTTTGCCCAGCCTCGGTTCATGGCCTGGATGGCCAACTGCTCCGACAGGTTGGCGATCGGCATGGGGACATCGAACTCTTTGGCAAGTTCGGTGGCCAGGCCGATGTCCTTACGGGCCAGGCTCAGAGCAAATCCGGCGGGCTCGTACTCTCCCTTGAACACCGTCCGGACGAACCCCTCGTGCAGGACGTTCATGCGGCCCAGAGAGCCCCGCCGGATGCACTGCCATAGTGCCTCGGTATCTACTCCGGCTTTCACTCCCAGGGTCATACCCTCAGCTATGGCCTGACGGACGCCGTGGCCGATCATGTTGTGGACCAATTTGGCCACGGACCCGGCTCCTATCTCCCCGGCGTAAAACACCTTGTCGCCAAAGGCGTCCAGCAGCGGTTTGACCCGCTCAAAGACCTCTCTGTCCCCACCGACCATCACGGCCAGGTTGCGGCTCTGCGCTCCAGATTTCCCGCCGCTGACCGGCGCGTCCAAAACGTGGACGCCTTTCTCCCGGAACTTGGGTTCCAATTCACGGATCAGGGTCGGCCTACTGGTGGAGAGGTCGATGTAGACGGAACCAGGTTTGGCGCCTTGGAGCACTCCTTCCAGGCCAACTGCCACGGCCTCAACCTCTCTGGGTCCGGGCAACGAGGTGAATGTGACGTCGCACTGGCTGGCCACATCAGCCGGCGAACTGGCCAAGTGGGCCCCGCCTTCCAGGAACGGCCGGGTGGCGCCTTCGTTGATGTCATGAACGACCATCTGGTATCCGGCCTTCTGAATATTTCCGGCCATGCCGCCGCCCATGTTGCCGAGCCCGATAAATCCTACGGTTTCCATCTGAGTCTCCTTAATCTAGGTCTGATGACTGGTTTTAACTGCAAGGCTACTGCTTTTGAGGCGGATTATATACTCGGCTATACCCTGGCACCACCGACTTCGGGAATATCCATTTTGTGCCGCGCGCGAATCTGGGCTAAACTCTTGGCTGATTCCCAAACCCGATTCCAGAGGTGCCCCTTGCTTTTTCCAACAGAAGAAACCGACCGGTTACTAGCCAACCTAAAGAGCGGCAAACCCTCGCTCTGCGCCTATGTCTTCAGCCACCCCAACATGGTGGAGGTGGCCGGCATAGCGGGAATCGACTGCTTCATGGCCGATATGATGTTCACCGCCCACGACTGGGATAACATCGCCCATCTGGTCCGGGCGGCCCGTGGCACCGGCATATCTCCAATGATCCGTGTTCAGTCATTCCCCTGGGCGGAGGGAACCGACCGGCGCACCATCTCAGACGCCGCGCGGGCCCTGTCGCTGGGCGCTACGGCGGTCACGGTGTCCGTGGGCTCGGCACAAGAAGTCCGGGACCTTGTGGAGCTCAAGGACGACTGGCACCGGCAGATACATCTGCGCCGCTTCTGGACGGCCGAGGAGTTCCCGGAATACGCCGCCAAAGTCCGCGCCGGCACCCTGATCGTTCCCACGGTGGAGAGCGAAGGCGCCCTGAACGAATTGGACGAGATATTGGCCATCGACGGGATAGAACTGGTCTGGCTGGCAGCCGGCGACGTCACAAAGATCCTGGGCGTGCCCTTCAAATACGAGGACCCCAAAGTGATGCGGTTGGTGGAAGGAGCGGTTAAGACCGCTGAGAAGAACGGCGCCGCCATAATGTACAACATGGGCCTGGACTCGCCTGATTTCGATTCCATGGCCGCCGCCGCCAAGCGGCTGTTCGACCTAGGGGTGCGAGTAGTCGGCCTGGGCGCGATGGAATGGCACATGCAGATGGCCCTGGAGCACATCCGCAAGAATTCGATTGGTTAGTAGCGGCGAAGAATTGTTACGCGTAACTCAGTTGCTGTAGAGCCAGTCAGGAACGGGACGGCGCTCGCCCGATGCGCCCCTTGCTAGAGAATCTTTTAGCACCCCATACTTGGAGCGGAACGGTCTCACCCGGTTGGGTGTCCCGGTGCGGCCCAGGCCAACAAGAAACAGGAGGCTTTTCCCGGCCGCACGGGGCGAGAAGAAGGCGGTTACAGCGTCGTCGAAGAAGGTCATACCGGTTGCGCCCAGTCCCAGTGAATGGGCGGCGATGTAGACATTTCCACCCATCACTCCCGCTTCCAACTGCGCGGCCCTGTAGCCCCGGTTGCCCAGCCATCCCAGGGCCGAATCCAGGTCGGCCAGGAAGAAGACCACCGCGCTGGCATCAGCCCCTAGGGCCTGCTCGAAACACAAGTGACCAGCCTCTGCCCGGAACTCCCCTTCTTTCAAGAGCTGTAACTCGCCGCCGGATTTCCCAGATTCCCTGGAATAGTAGTAAGCGCCCGGGGTTAGGCCGTCCACTGAGTTTACTATCAGATAAGACTCGGTCAGACCGCCGCCAAAGTCGGCGGGCATGGCTGCCGCCGACGCCGCCAGCAGGGCCGAAAGCTGCTCCGAAGAGATTGCCTCCCTGTCGAATCGGCGCGTCGAACCCCGCTCAAGGATAGACTTACCTAAGGGCGCCGATGCAATTGGCGGTGGGGAACCCGTCTCGTTCTCATGAGCATGGCCGCGCCATTCCGAGACCTCCTCCGGTGATTCCAGGCGAGATTCGCTATGGAGCAAGTCTGACTCCGGGTAAGGAATGGCATCGCTGAAACCGAGGTCGCCCGAATCTATCGAAGAAAGGACTTTAACGATGTACAGCCGCCCTCCAGCGGCCCGTCCCAAGGGAACCAGGCAGGTGCTGGCCTCTTGCTCCGAGTCCACCCCCAAGACTTGGTCTACGTCACGATCTACGAACCCAGCCATCACACGGGCCGGCTGGCCCAGGGAGTTGGCCGTTGCTAGAACATTTGCCAGCACGGTGCCGTTGTCCCAGAAGCAGTAGCGGTAGCCCCGGGTGCGGTATTTCCAGGCGCTGCGCCAGAATATTGCCGTGCTGACCAGCGTGACGGGGACCGACGCCAACGACTCGTCAGCGGAGGCGGAGGCCAGGTTCCCACGGAAGTCGCCCGTTCTGAGTTGGGTCAGGGCGTTATCCGCCGGGGCATAGTGGTAAACACCGGCAGCCAGTCCCGGCAGGTCGCCGCAGACCAGGTACAACTCGATGGGGTAGAGCGCCCCAGCCGAGGCCGCTGCCCGGTAGTGTACTTCTCCCGCAGACGCAGACATGCTTTTTCTGATCAGGCCGGCAGAGTAGTGGAGCACCTGGGCAATTGCCTGCAGATCCAAAAGACCGGAAGCCGCGGTACCTGTTCCGGTGACCGCTTCCAGGGCGGGCATATCGGAGGATGGGGCGTCGGGGAGAGGTATCTGGCTCAGGCCAGGATAGGACTTGTACAGCGGCGGCTTGGTGAGCAGGTTGATGTAACCCAGCTTGGTGGCGTCGTGGAAAGCTCGGGCCGCTTGTTGATCGCCGTTGGCCAAGATAGTCTCCACTTAAATTAGGTGTCTAGTACCATTGGTTCGAAAAGCCTTTGGGGTCGTCCGTTCGTCCTGAGCTCCGTCGAAGGGCCCTGGTTTCGGCGCGGTCATGGTTCGACGTCCTTCCCCTGCCCCCGCAGGGCATACGCGGAAGGAACCACGAACGGTCGGTATCTCAGGTTATCGATGCAAGGGACTAGATCGTACCTTTGTATTCAGGGGTGCGCTTCTCGACGAAGGAACGGGCCGCTTCGGAGTGATCTGGATGGCGGGAGCTACGTTCTTCCATGGCCAGACCCACGTCCAAAGACATGTTCAGGTCGGCCCACACCTTCTTATTGATGGCGTGCTTGGTGCCCCTGATGGCAAGAGCTGGGCCATTGGCCAAGCGTCGCGCCAGGTCCATACACTCTGCCATGAGCTGGTCGTTGGGGACGACCTTATTGACCAGACCGATGCGCTCGGCCTCGGCGGCGTCGATGATATCGCCGGTCATCAGAAGTTCCTTGGCCTTGGCCACTCCTACCAACAGGGGCCAGATGACCGCCCCGCCATCTCCGGCCACCAGACCGGCCTTCACATGGGTGTCGCCGATGCGGGCCTGGTCCGAAGCGTAGATGATGTCGCAGAACAGGGCAATGGTCGCGCCCAGCCCGGCCGCCACACCGTTCAGAGCGCAGACGATGGGCTGCTCGACCCAGAGCATGTTATGTAAGATCCGGCGGCCACTCTGGGAGATTGCTCCCATGGGACGTTGCTCCAGAACATTTGCCGCGCCGCGTTCATCCATGGATCGCACGTCGCCGCCGGAGCAGAACCCCCGGCCCGCGCCGGTCACCACCAGAGCGCTCACACTGCCGTCGAAGGACACCTCGCCAAATACCTCTTCCAGTTCCCGGTGCATAACCCGGTCAACGGCGTTCAGCCGCTCCGGGCGGTTCAAGGTGATGGTCAGGACTGATTCGTCCTGTTCCACCAAAAGTGTCTCGTATTTGTAGTCCGGCATGTTGGCCTCCGTTATTCTCCTAGGCGGTGTCGAGCCCAAAGGTGCGGTTCAGGCGGGCCATCATATCGTAGTAGCAGGCCGTGAACGCCAGAGCGACGGCGCCCTCATCTCCCACCAGGTGGGTCGTGGCTTGCCAAGTGGAATCGCGCATCTTGTCCCGGAGGACCTCCTGCGCGAAGTGCACCCAGATACCCTCTTTCGGCAGCAGACCGCGGGGCCCGGTCCCGGCGGCTATCCCATCTATGACCGCATCGCTGACACTGGCCTCCCTCGCCAACGGAACAGATGAATCCCAAAGAGCTTGGCTCCCACGTTCATGGGCCACGGTCAAGGCCACAGTGAGGGTTACCCAAGGTTCCAGGCCGGTCCGCCCCAAAACTTCGTGCAGGCCGGCTAACCCCGACCCTACTTCAGGGTTGGCGAATAGAGCCTGGAAAGTGGCCGACATGCCCGACCGAGGCTTGGTAGCTTGTTCGTACCGGGCCTGCATCTCGGCAGAGAGTTTCATTTCCGGGGTTGACGGCAAACGTGTCATCGGTGCTCCTTTGGCTAATTCCGACTCCGCCAATGATTATTCCGCCATGGGTCTGGCCTCGGCTTCCACGGTGGCGTCCCGGGGGCCGAAGAGGTCCCACGGGGCAAAGGATTCCACGAAGGCTTTAGCGTCCTCAACGGTGTCAAACCCCTTTTGGGAGCGTTCGGGCTCATACCCCATGGTCCTGGCGTAGGCGTCGATACCGCGCTTGTTCTCACGGTACCCGCCGATGACTTCCTCGAGTCCGGCGGTATCGTCGATGATCAGGTTCTGTCCGCGTTTAACGTTTCTCCAGTAGACGCTCATGTCGCTTTCTATCCTCTCAGGTAGCTGGGCTCCCGTTGGGTTTTTGGTGGCTTGTCAGGACCGGCTTGGTTTTCAATGGAATATTGCCCCACCTCCGATTCTATCGAAAGTCTCGACTTTGTCGGACCTAACCCTCCCACCCTTCCTCGGAAGGACGACGGGAGATGGGACATCTATGCGATGGCTGACTGCTTAGGCGCCACCCATCGCGAGAACTTCGTCGAATTCTTCTTTGGTTACGGGTTGGATTGATAGGCGCATGCCTTTTCTGATGAGCAACATGTCTTTCAGTTTGGGGTTGGCTTTTATGTCGTCCAGAGTTATGGGGTTGGGCAGCGCGCGTTCTCCCTTGATGTCGACCATGGACCAGATGGGGTTTTCCGCCGTCGCCTTGGGGTCATAGTGTTGGTCGTCGGGGTCCAGGCCGTGGAAGTCGTCGTACCCTTCCCGGACAACGCTGGCGACGCCCACCACCGACAGGGGCTTGGCGTTACTGTGATAGAAAAGGATGCCGTCGCCCAACTTCATGTCGTCGCGCATGGAATTCCGGGCCTGGTAGTTACGGACGCCGTCCCATTCGGCCCACCCGTCGGGCTCGTTCATCAGGTCGTCGAAGGAATATGCGTTGGGCTCGGACTTGAAGAGCCAATACCGGTTCTCGGGCATGTCTGCTCCTAACTGTCGGTCCCGATTTCATCGGGGACTTTCAGCGTAATTTTATCCCGGCTGCTTCCATGTCGAAACAGCCTTCTATCAGGTCCTCGCGTTCTTGGCGGAGGACGTCTTTTCGAACCCGCAAGCTGGGCGTGCGGGGCAACTCGTCTCTGATCTCCCAGTACCGGGGAACCTTGAAGTAGGCCAGGTTCTCGGCGCACCAGTAGACCAGTTCTTCGGGGTCCGGTGTTGCGCCTTCCCGAGGAGTGACGTAGGCCTTGACCTCGTCTTCGCCCAGTTCCGAGGGCACTGCCAATACGGCGCAGTCCAGCACGTTGGGGTGGCGCTTGACCACGTTCTCGACCTCCTGGGACGAGATGTTCTCCCCACGGCGCCGGATGATGTCTTTCTTGCGGTCGACGAAGTAAAGGAAGCCGTCAGCGTCAACCCAGCCCAGGTCTCCAGTGTAGAGCCAGCCGTCCCGCAGGGACTCGGCGTTCTGCTCGTCGTTGCGCCAGTAACCGGGCATGATGGCCGGGTTGTGGATGGTTATCTCGCCCACGGTGTCCACGCCCACATGCACTCCGGTCACCGGGTCGGCGATGCGCACCTGGTTCTCGAAGCCGCCCTGCGGGTGTTGGCGCGACTCTCCAGACGACCCGGCGCGTCTTTCTACGCCGATCTTCTCGATGGTTCCGAAACAGGTCTCGGTCATGCCAAAGCCGACGATTATGTCGGTATCGAACCGGTCTTGGAAGTCGGCCAGGAAGTCGGGCGGGAATGACGGTGAGCCATAGAACAGCCGGACGGTGTTGTCTTTGTCGTCGGGAGACGGGACATTCTTGGACAGTACCGGCATCATCATACCGATGAAGTTCACGATGGTAGCCTTGGCTTCCCGGACCTGGACCCAGAAACGCGACGCGCTGAAGCGGTCGGTTACCACCAAGGTGCCCCCGGCAGCCAGTGCCCCCATGGTGGAGTAGTACTGGATGTTGGCGTGGTAGTAGGGCAGGCAGGTGAAGAACCGGTCGTCGGGGGTGGCTTCGGTCCAGTGGGCGAACCCCTGCCCGGCGGCCACGTACATCAGGTGGGTCACCTGCACTCCCTTGGGGTTGCCGGTGGTGCCTGAGGTGTAGACCAGCATGGAAATGTCGTGGGGCGATATCTCGGGCATTGCTGCCAGGGGCACCGCCACGTTATGGGCTCCGCCAAAATCGGTCCAACTGGACGGGGATTTCAACTCTCCCCCGTCTCGAAGCAGCCTGATCTCAACACTGGCGGCCAGATTGGCTGCAGCCTCGGCGACCTCAAAAAGCGATGAATCGCTGACCAGGCCTTTGGCCTCGGAGTTGTTCAGGATGTAGGCCATCTCGTCCCGCTTGTAGGCCGTGTTCACCGGCACGGCGATGGCCCCGATCAGCGACAGGCCGAACCAAGAGTAGACGTATTCGATGCAGTTGGGCAGGAACAGGCAGACCCGGTCGCCCTTCCCGATACCCAAGCCGCCGAACATGGCGGCCGACTTCCGGACGCCGTCATAGAACTCTTGATAAGTCCGGCTCAGGCCGCCGATCTCGATAAAAGTCTTGTCGGGGTGGCGGGCCACCACATGTTCCAGGAACTGGCCCAGGGACTGCTCCCACGCTTTTTTCGAGTCGGTCGGCATAGAATGGAAACCCTTTCGGAAGTCTGAGAATAAACCCGGCTGTGCCGGTCAAACTAACATGTGGCGCATGGGTGGTCAATGGGCCTGTATAATGCCCGATATGCCAGATACAGAGTCGCAGGCAACCCCAGTTTCAGTGGACCCAAACCGGCTGAAGATCACCAATGACGCTGCTACGGAAGGCACGTTGATCGGGTTCCGGTGCAACGAGTGCGAGACCACCGTGTTCGGTCCGGCTGTCTTCTGCCAGCAGTGCACGTCCACCGACCTTGAGGCCGTGGAGTTGGGGGTTAAAGGCACGCTGTTCAGCTACACCATAGTCAGAATCCCACCCGCCGGTTGGCCCGGCGACGTGCCATACGTACTGGGCCAGGTGGAGCTGCCCCAGGGGCCTCAAGTGCTGGCGGAGATCATCGGCTGCGAGCACGACGACCTCAGGATCGGCATGACGGTGGAGATGACCCTCCAAGCGGTCCCGGCGGAGAACGGCGGACCGGACAAGGCCGTCTACAAGTGGCGTCCGGCTTGATCTGCCCGCAATGGGATAAAACCCGGCGGGTGTAATATTGTTATTGCCCAGCCAAGCAAGAATAGTTAGGTGACGACATGGATCCAGGAACAATTGAACATGAGGCGCTGGGTTTGCCTCCCGAGGATCAAGCTAAACTCGCACAAAAGCTTCTCCTAAGCCTAGACTCACTCTCGGAAGATGAGTCCAATCAGGTATGGCTGGTCGAGGCCGACCGCAGGGCCCGCGAGTTGGACCGTGGTGACGTGCAGCCAATTGCCGCTGAAGAGGTCCGAAAGAAGGCTAGAAATCTGCTAAGGTTATCTATCAGTTTTACCCGGAGGCTGAAGGAGAGCACCTTGAAATCATCCCATATCACGAGACTCAACGAGCGGGGCTAGGTGCGTCTTATCTTACTGAATTCGAAGCAATCCTGGAGTTGATTTGTGAGTCGCCAACTCGGTATCCGGTATAGCGAGACCCGGATGTCCGCCGTGTAACGTTGAGACGTTTTCCGTTCGCGGTTCTTTTCCGCGAATTCGACGATACGGTTCAGGTCCTGGCCGTTGCACACCATCGTCGCCGGCCATCGTATTGGCTGAGCAGGTCCTAATATCGGGTTGGAGTGCCCGATCTGATCAGGAGAAAATTCCATGAACAAGATAAAACCCGGCCGTGAAGTGATGGTGGTGGGCGTTGGTCTGCACCCCTTCGGCCGATTTCCGGACAAGGACCTGGGCGACCTGGCCATCGGGGCGGTGCTCCCCGCGTTGCAAGACGCAGGCGTTAAATGGAAGGACATCGCCATCGCCTACTTCGGCCACGTCTACTACCAGGGCATGTCGGTGGGCGAGACCACGCTGTCCAAGCTGGGCCTCACCGGCGTCCCCATCGTCAACGTCGAGAACGCCTGCTCCAGCGGCTCCACCGCCTTCTGGCAGGCCTATTGGGGCATCACTACCGGACTCTATGACCTGGCACTGGCCTTCGGCGCGGAGAAAGTGCCCCGCGGGCCGGTCACAGTGACCCCCGAGGACAGCCCTGAGCGGTACATCGGCGGCGACCACATGATGGCCGGGTACGCGCTGCGGGGCAAGCGCTACATGGAGGAGACCGGCGCTCCGGCCACGGCCCTGGCCCAGGTAACGGTGAAGGCCCGGCAGAACGCCACCATGAACCCCTTCGCCCACCGCAAGGACACCTACACCATCGAAGAGGTGCTGAACTCGCGGATGATCGCCGATCCGCTGACCCTGTTCCAGTGCTGCCCGACCAGCGAGGGCGGCGCGGCAGCAGTGCTCTGCGCCCGGGAGGACTTGGCCAAGTACGGCATCGACGAAAGCCGGGCGGTGTCCATCGCCGCGGCGGTGTTGACTTCCGGCGAGTACAACGGACGGGGCGCCGACCACTCGGCGTTCAGTCCCTACCGCACCGAGCCGGCGGCCCTCCAGGCCTACGAGATGAGCGGCCTGGGGCCCGAAGACGTGGACCTGGTGCAGGTCCACGACGCGGCGACCATCGGCGAGCTGCAGCAGATCGAGGCGCTCCATCTGTTCCCCTTCGGCGAGGCCTGGCAGGGGACAGTGGAGGGACGAACAGCACTGACGGGCGACATGCCAGTGAACACCGACGGCGGACTGTTGGCCATGGGGCATCCCTTCGGCGCCTCGGGCATCCGCATGGTTCACGAAACAGTAACCCAACTGCGCGGCGAGGCCGGCCCCCGTCAGGTAGCCAACGCCCGAGTAGGCATAGCCCAATGCTCTGGCGCCGGAGACGTAACCACGGTGCATATCCTAAAGCGGGGCTAACGCCCCTGCTGACAGCTA